>NZ_FNQA01000016.1:0-78517 GCF_900107445.1 Bacillus sp. 166amftsu
ATAATGTCGGAGGGGTAGCGAAGTGGCTAAACGCGGCGGACTGTAAATCCGCTCCTTCGGGTTCGGCAGTTCGAATCTGCCCCCCTCCACCATTTTAAAAAAACAACCTGATAAAGGTTTATTTTTTTGAAAAGACAAGCATACTAGTAAATATTAATGGGCTATAGCCAAGCGGTAAGGCAACGGACTTTGACTCCGTCATGCGCTGGTTCGAATCCAGCTAGCCCAGCCATTTACGAGCCATTAGCTCAGTTGGTAGAGCATCTGACTTTTAATCAGAGGGTCGAAGGTTCGAGTCCTTCATGGCTCACCATTTTCGCGGAAGTAGTTCAGTGGTAGAATACAACCTTGCCAAGGTTGGGGTCGCGGGTTCGAATCCCGTCTTCCGCTTTTTTACTTCGGGGCCTTAGCTCAGCTGGGAGAGCGCCTGCCTTGCACGCAGGAGGTCAGCGGTTCGATCCCGCTAGGCTCCATTATAAATTAGAAAAAACCTTACATCTTTTGATGTAAGGTTTTTTGTTTATTCTGCTTTAATAAGGACAAGTTTCCATTTATTTCGTTTACAATAGAAAAATAGAGTAAAATATAAGGTTTGAATTAAAGCGTGTGTGGATACGGGGGAAGGGAGGAATAGGTGTTGAAAATTGTTATTGCATCTGATTCATATAAAGAAAGCTTACGAGCGATAGAAGTATGTAAGGCCATTGAAAAAGGGTTTACTAAAGTTTTTCCTGAAGCTGAGTATGTGAAACTTCCAATTGGAGATGGAGGAGAAGGTACCGTTCAATCTCTTGTTGATGCTACAGGAGGAAAGATCATTCAACTTTACGTAACAGGTCCACTTGGTGAACGTGTAGATGCATTCTACGGTATTTCTCAAGATAAAAGAACAGCGTTTATTGAAATGGCAGCAGCGTCGGGGGTGCATCATGTTCCAGTTGAACAGCGAAACCCTCTCATCACCACAACAAAAGGAACGGGAGAGCTTATATTAGATGCTTTAGATAAAGGTGTACAGCATATTATTTTAGGGCTTGGCGGAAGTGCTACGAACGATGGAGGGACAGGCATGCTCTCAGCCCTAGGTGTAAGGTTTTTAAGGAAAGATGGACGAATAATAGAACCTGTCGGTGGAAATTTACATTTTATTGATTCTTTAGACTTAGCTAAGTTGGATTCTCGTTTAGCGCATGTGAAAATAGAAGCGGCATGTGATGTAGACAATCCTTTAACAGGACAAAAAGGAGCATCTTTTGTATTTGCAAAGCAAAAAGGAGCAAGTCCAGAAATGATCAGGCAGTTAGATGATAATTTAAAGCATTATGCCTATGTATTAAAACGGCATGTACACATTGATGTGGAAGAGATACCGGGTGCAGGAGCTGGGGGAGGATTAGGAGCTGCAGTTGTTGCTGTACTACAAGGTCAATTAAGAAAGGGAATTGAAATTGTATTAGACTATACAAATTTTGATGAACATATAAAAGAAGCAACTCTTGTTCTTACAGGTGAAGGAAGGATAGATGTGCAAACCGCTTATGGAAAAGCACCGGTTGGGGTTGCTAAACGTGCAAAGAGACTACATATACCTGTTATAGCTATTGGGGGTTCTGTACTTTCGAATCACATTTCAGTTTATAAAGAAGGAATAGATGCTGCGTTTGCTGCCACATCAAGTCCAATGACACTAGAGGAAGCATATATAGCAGCAAGAGAAAATATTGAAATGACTGCGCGGAATATCGCATCTGTATGGAAAATAGCTTCAGGAAAACGTCTCTAATTATAGGAGACGTTTATTTTTCATTATTTATGTGTACATGTGTAATGAGTTTTTTTAGAAAACGGTTTATTTTATACATAAAACAGACGAAAAATATAGATTTCTACGTAGATATTAGTGAATGAGGTGTATATACATACAAAAAAATGTCGAGTTGAGTCAGAGTATATAAAAGATTTAAAATATTTAGTGAAGGCATAAAAGGGGGAGACTATCTATGAAGAAAGAAATTTCAATCGTTGGAGTTCCAATGGACTTAGGACAGATGCGTCGTGGAGTTGATATGGGCCCAAGTGCAATTCGTTATGCGGGAGTAATTGAAAGAATTCAAAACATCGGATATGACGTAGAAGATATTGGGGATATTTGTATCAAGAGAGAAAAAGAAGTAGCTGAAAATACAAATTTAAGAAACCTTACACAAGTTGCAAAAGTTTGTGATGAATTAGCAGGTAAGGTTGATCATATTATAGAAGAAGGTCGTTTTCCACTTGTACTAGGTGGCGATCATAGTATTGCAATTGGGACACTTGCAGGAGTAGCAAAGCATTATAAAAATTTAGGTGTAATTTGGTATGATGCACACGGTGATTTAAATACAGAAGAAACGTCACCGTCTGGAAATATTCATGGTATGTCACTTGCAGCAAGCTTAGGTTATGGTCATCCTTCATTAGTGAATTTATACGAGGCGTATCCGAAAGTGAAAAAGGAAAACGTCGTTATCATTGGTGCACGTGCATTAGATGAGGGAGAAAAAGACTTCATCCGCGATGAAGGAATTAAAGTATTTACAATGCATGAAATTGATCGTATGGGTATGACTGCGGTTATGGAAGAAACAATTGCATACTTATCACATACAGATGGTGTTCATTTATCATTAGATTTAGATGGACTAGACCCACATGATGCACCAGGAGTGGGAACACCCGTAATTGGTGGACTATCCTATCGTGAAAGTCATTTAGCAATGGAAATGCTAGCGGAGGCTGATATTATTACATCAGCTGAGTTTGTGGAAGTAAATACGATTTTAGATGAGAAAAACAGAACAGCAACAACAGCGGTAGCTTTAATGGGTTCTTTATTCGGTGAAAAACTAAAATAAAAAAAGCAGCTAAAATGCTGCTTTTTTTATTTTAAAATAAGAGTATAATAATAAGTTATATTATACTGCCTTACAATAAAGTTTGACATCTTACCAATTTATACCATGTGAGGTAACGTCGTTTGTAATTGTCGTTTCTTTCATGTATGGTATAATTAACTAGTTGTTGTAAATACATACATATAGAGCAGAATAATAATATTTCAGTATATGGATAAAATTGCTCATAAGTAGGAGGAAGGGTTAGCATGCCTTTTGGAGATATGAACTTTTTGAAATATCTCAGTACGATATTAGATATCGCCGTTGTGTGGTTTGTTATATATAAGCTAATTCATGTAATCCGAGGTACAAAGGCTGTTCAACTTTTGAAAGGGATTACAGTTATTATTATCGTCCGTATATTAAGTTATTTATTTGAGTTGCATACGTTGCAGTGGCTCACGGACCAAGCTTTGACATGGGGATTCCTAGCAGTGATTATTATTTTTCAACCCGAGCTTAGAAGAGCGCTTGAGCAATTAGGAAGAGGAAGTTTGTTCTCCCGTGCAATTGGTCAGGAAGAAGAAGAGTATGAAATGGTTGCGAATGCTGTGGCAAAGGCAACTGAATATATGGGTAAACGACGCATTGGTGCGCTTATTACATTATCTAGAGAGACTGGGATGGGAGATTATGTAGAAACCGGGATTCCTTTAAATGCTAATGTGTCATCAGAACTGCTTATTAATATCTTTATCCCCAATACACCGCTTCATGATGGAGCGGTTATTATGCAAGGGAATACGATTAAAGCAGCAGCTTGTTACTTACCATTATCGGAAAGTCCGTTCATATCAAAAGAACTAGGAACGCGTCACCGAGCTGCGATGGGAGTTAGTGAAGTAACTGATAGCATTACAGTGGTTGTATCAGAAGAAACAGGTCAAATTTCTTTAACTAAAAATGGGGAATTACATCGTGATTTAAAAGTCGAACAGTTGAAAGAGATGCTTTTAGCAGAGTTCAGTGGGAATGTGAAGACAACTTCTTCATCTTTATGGAATTGGAATTGGAGGAGAAAGCGTCATGGATAAGCTGATGGAGAACCACTGGTTTTTAAAAGGAATTTCATTACTATTGGCGTTAATGCTTTACATGTCAACGAATTTGTCGGATAAAAACATGACAGAGAATAAGAATGCATCACCTTTTCCAACAAGTGATATAACAGAAACAGTGTCTAACATTGTAGTAGCAGTAAACTATGATGAAGATAAATATATTGTAAGTGGTATTCCAAAGTATGTAAAAGTAAAATTGGAAGGACCCAAAAACGTAATTACTGCAGCAAGGTCACAACGTGAGTTTGGTGTATCTGTAGATTTACGTGGATATTCTACAGGAACATACGAAGTGCCTTTAAAGTATACCGGGATGGAAAATAACTTAAAAGTAACGGTTCAACCGGCGAAAGTTAAAGTTACAATCCAAAGTAAGGCGAAGAAGTCATTTCCTGTGGAAGTGAAGTATTCGAATGAGGGTCAAATGCCAGGAGGTAGTATGGTTGAAAAGCCGACTATTAAACCAGGAACTGTTGAGGTTATTGGTACAGAAGAGGAGCTAGCAAAAGTTGCTCTTGTCAGGGCATATGTTGATTTGAAGGGGATAACAAAAACAGTAACAAAGACAGCCGAAATTGTACTATATGATGAAGATGGTAAGAAACTAGACTTACAAACAACACCTTCTAAAGTAAGTGTTACGATCCCAGTTTCAAATCCAACTACGACAAATAATATTGAAAAAACTGTGCCACTAACTTATTCGAAAAAAGGAAGTGTACCTGAAGGGTTAGCTGTTACAAAAATCGGTATCGAACCAAATGAAGTGACAATATCAGGACCAAAAGATGTTTTGGACACTATAAAGTCCTTGGAGGGCGTCGAAGTAGATCTTAGTAAAATTACGGAATCTACAACATTCGATGCCTCTGTTTTATTACCGAAAGGTGTAACAAATGTAAACCCTAGTCAAGTGAAAGTTTCCGTCGAAGTACAAAAGCAAAAAAATACAAAGCATAAGACAATAGAGGGCATTTCTATACGAAAAAATGGATTGTCAGATGAATTCACCTTACAATTGCTTTCTCCACAAGGTGGAAAGATAAGCGTTGATATTTCAGGAGAAGCCAGTATAGTAGATAAAATAACAGCAGAACAAATAACAGCGTCAATTAATCTACAAAATCTATCTTCTGGGACGCACGATATTCCAATTCAGGTTAGCGGCCCTAATAATGTTTCAATAGAGACAAAACAAAAAAATGCAAAGGTAACCCTTGTAAAAAAAGAAAATTCAGAGCAAGAAGTACAAGGAAGGCCAGAACAACCAGAACAACCAGAACAACCAGAACAACCAGATTCACCAGAAGACAAAGAGAATGAAATAGAAAAACCAAATGAGCAAGACAAGGAACAAGGCAAACAGAATGAAGTAGAAAATCAAAAAGAGCAAGAAAAAGGAGCGAATAGCAATGGGTAAATATTTTGGTACAGATGGTGTGCGCGGTGTCGCAAATGAGGAATTGACGCCTGAACTAGCATTTAAAATTGGACGTTTTGGAGGATATGTATTAACAAAAGATATAGATCGTCCAAAAGTTATTATTGGCCGAGATACACGTGTATCTGGTCACATGTTAGAAGGTGCATTAGTAGCAGGTCTATTATCAACTGGAGCAGAAGTTATGCGTCTTGGTGTTATTTCAACTCCTGGGGTTGCGTATTTAACAAAGGCGCTAGATGCACAAGCGGGTGTTATGATTTCAGCATCTCATAACCCAGTGCAAGATAATGGAATTAAATTTTTTGGCTCAGATGGATTTAAACTAACTGATGAACAAGAAGCAGAAATTGAAGCTTTATTAGATAAAGAAGTAGATGAATTACCACGTCCGACAGGAACAGAGCTTGGACAAGTGAACGATTACTTCGAAGGTGGACAAAAGTATTTACAATACATTAAACAAACTGTAGAAGAAGACTTCTCTGGTTTACATATTGCTTTAGATTGTGCACACGGAGCAACGTCTTCTTTAGCACCATATTTATTCGCAGACTTAGAAGCTGACATCTCTACGATGGGAACATCACCAAACGGTATGAACATTAACGAGGGTGTTGGCTCTACACATCCAGAAGGTTTAGCTGAACTAGTAAAAGAAAAAGGTGCGGATATTGGACTTGCATTTGATGGCGATGGAGACCGTTTAATTGCAGTAGATGAAAAAGGAAACATTGTTGATGGCGATCAAATTATGTACATTTGTGCGAAATATATGAAAGAAACTGGTCAGTTAAAACATAACACAGTTGTTTCAACTGTTATGAGTAACTTAGGATTCTATAAAGCACTAGAAGCAAACGGTATTACAAGTAATAAGACAGCAGTTGGTGATCGCTACGTAATGGAAGAAATGAAGCGGGGCGGTTATAATCTTGGTGGGGAACAATCTGGTCATATTATCTTACTTGATTACATTACAACTGGAGACGGAATGTTAAGTGCGCTTCAACTTGTAAATATTATGAAGATGACGAAAAAGCCATTGTCTGAGCTTGCGAGTGAAATGATAAAGTTCCCTCAACTATTAGTAAACGTTCGTGTAACGGATAAAAAACTAGCATTAGAAAATGAAAAAATTAAAGAAATTATTCGTGTGGTGGAAGAAGAAATGAACGGAGACGGCCGTATTCTTGTTCGTCCTTCTGGAACAGAACCACTTATTCGTGTAATGGCAGAAGCACCAACACAAGAAATTTGTGATGGATATGTACATCGCATTGTAGAAGTTGTGAAAGCTGAAGTTGGAGCTGAATAATTAGCTGATTTTATATGAAAAAGGAGCACGATTTGTGCTCCTTTTTCATATGTTTTATAGACAATGAAAAAATTTTATTGACGGTTTATGTTGTTTGTTATAAGATGGTCTTGTTCTTTTTCTCAAAGTAAATATAAGGAATTATAAAAGCGCCAGAACTACAAGTTGTGTAGTTGACGAGGAGGAGTTTTATCGAGATTTCGGCGGATGACTCCCGGTTGTTCATCACAACCGAAAGCTTTTACTTAAATCACCAAGGTGACTCGGTGGACAAAGGTAAAGGTTTGATGAGAGAAAAGGAACGGATGAATACTAGCTGTATAAGTATATACGGACTGAAACCCAATCGAGAGGAAGGTGAAAGCCGTTACAGACTTACAGGTCTAGCAATATGTAATCCGTTTTTTATATTTAAATAATGAATGGGATCGGACTATGTCGTTACATGTTCGCAGAGCAATGTAAGCATTTGTAACGGCGACTAAACATGTGTGGAATCGTAGGATTTATTGGAGAGCAAGATGCAAAGGAAATTTTATTAAAAGGTTTAGAGAAACTAGAATACCGCGGATATGATTCAGCAGGTATTGCAGTACAGGCAGAGAACGGTATTGTTGTATACAAAGAAAAAGGCCGTATTGCAAAACTTCGTGAAATCGTAGACGAGAACGTGGCAGCAAGCGTGGGAATCGGTCACACACGCTGGGCTACACATGGTGTTCCAAGCACTGTAAACGCACATCCGCATCAAAGTACATCAAAGCGCTTTACGCTAGTTCATAATGGTGTAATTGAAAACTATGAATTAGTGAAAAAAGAATATCTTCAAGATGTAACGTTTGTAAGTGAGACTGATACAGAAGTTATCGTACAGCTTATGGAACAGCAAGTAAGCACAGGGTTAAGTGTGGAAGATGCATTCCGTAAAACGTTATCCATTTTACATGGTTCTTATGCGATTGGATTACTTGATGCTGAAAATCCAAACATGATTTATGTTGCTAAAAACAAAAGCCCGCTATTAGTAGGTGTTGGTGACAACTTTAATGTTGTTGCGAGCGACGCAATGGCGATGTTACAAGTTACAGATCAATTTATCGAATTAATGGATAAAGAAATGGTAATTGTAACACAAGAAAGCATTACAATTAAAAACTTACAAGGTGAAACGATTGAACGTGCACCGTTTACCGCGGAATTAGATGCAAGTGATATTGAAAAAGGAACATATCCTCATTTCATGCTTAAAGAAATTGATGAGCAACCACTTGTAATCCGTAATATCATTCAAAAATATCAAAATGAAAATGGCGAAATCGAATTAGATGGAGACATCCGTAATGCGATTTTAGATAGCGATCGTATTTATATTATTGCATGTGGAACAAGTTACCATGCTGGTCTTGTTGGAAAGCAATTTATCGAGAAGTTTGCAAAAGTACCTGTAGAAGTACACGTAGCAAGTGAATTCTCTTACAATATGCCATTATTAACAGAAAGACCATTCTTCATTTACATTTCACAAAGTGGTGAAACTGCAGATAGCCGTGCAGTACTTGTACAAACAAATGAAATGGGTCATAAAGCATTAACAATTACAAACGTACCAGGTTCTACGCTTTCTCGTGAAGCTGACTATACACTACCTCTATATGCAGGGCCAGAAATCGCAGTTGCTTCTACGAAAGCTTACACAGCTCAACTTGCAGTGCTTTCAATCCTAGCAGCTGATATTGCGAAAGCAAAAGGCGAAGTTCTTGATTTTGATTTAACACACGAACTAGGTCTTGTAGCGAATGCAATGGTAGTACTTTGTGATCAAAAAGAAGAAATGGATGCACTTGCAAAACAATTTTTAGCAACAACACGCAACTGTTTCTTCATCGGACGCAGCGTAGACTTCTTCGTAGGATTAGAAGGTGCGTTAAAGCTAAAAGAAATTTCTTACATCCAAGCAGAAGGATTTGCTGGTGGAGAATTAAAACACGGTACAATCGCGCTAATTGAACAAGGTACACCAGTTATCGCACTTGCTACGCAAGAGCACGTAAACCTTGGAATTCGCGGTAACGTAAAAGAAGTAGTAGCACGTGGAGCAAACCCATGTATCATCTCAATGAAAGGCTTAGAAATGGAAGGAGACAGCTTCGTACTACCAGCTGTACATGAAGCATTAGCACCGCTTGTAGCAGTTGTTCCATTACAACTTATCTCATACTACGCAGCGCTTCACCGCGAGTGTGATGTTGATAAGCCTCGTAACTTAGCTAAGTCTGTTACTGTTGAGTAGGAGATTGGGAAATTAATAATTGTATTGTAGATTTGAAATAAAGTTGCACTGTTTCCACCCCTTTAGATATGATTATCTAAAGGGGTGTTTTTATGTCGAAAAGAAAAAGAATATCTGCGATCGAACAGTGGATTAAACAAGGTCGAGGAACCGGTATGGAGTAGATTATAAACCTTGGTTAAAGATTCAAGATGTATCTTCGAAGGGTCGTTCAACTCGTTTAAAAGGAATAAAAACAAACAGACAGCATAAATTTCTGTCGGATTTGGGGAAAAATATATTTATTTAACTGAATAATTGAACAAGTTAGATTACTAGACATTAAGAGGGGGGTTATTAATGAAAATGAATGAAAAAACATATCTAAGTATAGAAGAGATTATTTCATTGCCAACCTTATCAGATACAAACATAAGTGATGATGGCAAAAACGTAGCATTTGTCAAGAAGACAGCTAACTGGAAAGACAATAAATATAGGAATCATGTATGGATATATGAAAAAGATAAGGGGCAGAGTTACCCATTAACAACTAAGGATATAGATAGTACATACCCATTATGGTCTCCAGATTCTAGGAATATCGCATACCTTAGCCCAGTTGGTGACGGGGATAATAAGAAAAATCAGATCTTTGTTAAATCAATAGATGGTTATAGTGGGGTTCAAATTACTGATGAGAAAGAAGGGGTCAGTAATTTCAAATGGGAGTCTACTGGCAAGGGTTTTTATTATGTTGCACAGTCAAAAGAATCTGAGGTGATAAAGAAACGTAAGGAACTATATGGAAATTTCCATCATATAGGTAAGGAATACGAGAATAATTGTTTATATTACATTGAAATAGAAAAAGTGATACAAAATGATAAATATGAACACGAAAATAGCGTTGTTTATCAACTAACTGATGGGAAGGATTTTCATATCCATGAATTTGATATTTCAAATGATGGGAAAAAGGTTGTATTTATGGCTACACCAAGCTCAGATATGGAAGATTATATTAATGGAGATCTATACATACTAGATATTAAAGCTGGAGAGCTACAAAAGATGAATATAGATAAGTTGTTGGGAGGGAGCGTTTGCTTTTCTCCTGAAGGAAGCAAAATATGTTACTCAGCAAGCATAAGGGAGAAGGATTACTATAAGACCCATATACAAGACAGTACATTAGAGATATATGATATTAATAATGGAGAGCTAATTCAACCTTTAACAGATTTTGATAGTACGGTTATTCCATTACGGTGGACAGCTAGAGGAATTTTAATTAGATGGCAGAATAAAACGAATTATCTTATTGGGTTGTTATCTGAGGATGGCACTGTGGAAATGTTAAGTGAAAAAGTAGATAGCTTTATAGTGGATGCTTCTATAACAAGGGATGGAAATCATATATCTTATAATAAGGCTATAACAAATGAAACCTTTGAAATCTATTTAGACGATAAAAAAATAACGAATGAAAATAGCTTTTTCAAAGGAAAGTTTAAAAGTAACAGGGAGATAATCTCATGGCAAAGTAGTGATGGTCTTGAAATAGAGGGAGTTTTATCAACCCCAGTAGAGTTTGACGCAAATAAAAAATATCCCTTATTAGTGGTAATCCATGGTGGTCCGGCTTGGGCGTCCTTTCCAATATTTTCAGACTGTTTTAATGAGAAATATCCTATTGAACAGTTTATCGAAAAAGGCTTTCTAGTTTTAGAACCAAACTACAGGGGAAGTTCTGGTTATGGTAATGAATTCTTAAAAGCAAACTATAGAAAACTGGGAATTGCTAACTACGATGATGTTATATCTGGAGTGGATAAACTAGTTGACAAAGGGATTACAGATAAAGATAGAGTAGGGGTTATGGGATGGAGCAACGGGGGATATATATCAGCTTTCTGTTCTACATTTAGTAGTAGATTTAAAGCTATTTCAGTTGGAGGTGGCATTACTAACTGGAGTACCCATTATGTAAATACAGATATACCTTACTTTATTAGGATGTATTTAGGAAATAATCCATGGAATGATCCAGAGATATATACTAAAACATCACCAATGAAATATATTAAATCAGCCTGTACTCCCACCTTAATCCAACATGGTGAAAAGGATGCAAGAGTTCCAACTCCAAATGCATATGAGCTATATCAAGGGTTAAGGGATATGGAAGTTGATACAGAATTAATTATATTTAAAGGAATGGCATATAGTTCTGATCAGCCAGGAATTAATGTGGCTATTATGAAGCAGAATTTGATGTGGTTTTCACACTATATTCTTGGAGAAAGTATGAAAGATTTTAGGGTTTTATGATTAATATTGGATTTATTAATAAGGGGGTTTTTAAATGACGCCAGAACAAATTGTTAGAAAATTTTTTGAAGAAGTACGTTCGGGGAATAATCCTGACTATTCAAATCAATTAATGGCAGAAAAAGTATTGGCACATCAAATTGTATCTGAAGAAGAACAAACAGTTTGCAGAACTCCTAAAGATTATGCCGAACATGTAAGAGAGATGATTGAAGTATATGGTAATTTTTCTTTAGAAATTCAAGAGTTTTTAGTACAAGGAAGTAAAGTATATGTACGTTGGAAACAAGTAGGTACACACCTAGGAGAAATCGATGGATATCAACCTACAGGACTCCCAATAATTCAAATGACAAGTACGGTGTATAGAATAGACGATGGGAAAATTTCAGAGTATTGGATTCAAATTGATAGGTCAGGAATTCAAAATCAATTAGAGTTCAATAAAAATATGCAGTAGTTAATTTTTAAGAGTATTAGAAAAATAAAGCACTAAACAAAACTTGTTAACAAAATCTTGTTAAGCGGAGTGCTTCTATTGAATAAGGGGTACAAAACGATTAAACTTTTTTTAAAAAGAATCATTCAAATTAAAACAAGAAGAGCATGTTTTGATCGATCTTTTTTTAATACGCTCTTTTCTTTTGTTCGTTTATTTAAACTTTATTTTAAAGCTACATGTATTGTAGAGTAACAATAAAGTCGTTTAAATATAGAAGTTCAACATCCGTTTGCTTAGTATTAAAACAAGTGAACGGATGCTTTTGTTTTTTAAGAGTGAGAGCAGTGAAAATTACGGTATAATAATTGGAATCTTTTAAAGCAGATTTAAAGTGATATACTCCCCATTAGGTAGACGGATAAAAAATAAAAATCTGTTTATCTAAGGGGAGTATTTTTACTGTCTACTTGACAGGGGGGAGTTCTCTTTTTGGTGGATTCTTCTTGTTTATTATAAATTAAAAGCTTATGAGGTGATTTTTATTAACTACTCTTTTACAAAAACTATTTCTCGATCTAAAATGCTCTTTAATTGAATATTGGAATACAACATAACAGTCCTCGTCTTAATTTTTCAAAAAGGGAGAATAGAAGGAAAAGTATGATATATTTATGATGTCCAATCATTTTTAAGAGAGATGGGGAGAAGAACAATGGAAAATCAAAGAGTTGAAAATAAGGAACTAACGATTTTTAACCACATTGGAAACACAATTGTAACAGAAGATAGGGAAATCCAAATTATTTCAAGATTAGAAGAGCCTCTTATTGTCGTGTTAGAAAATGTATTAAGTGATGAAGAGTGTGAAACGTTAATTGAAATGTCTAAAAATAAAATGAAACGTTCTAAAATTGGTGTTTCGCGTGAAATAAATAACATTCGGACGAGTAGTGGTACGTTTTTAGAAGAAAGTGAGGTCGTTACTAGAATTGAAAGACGAATCGCTTCAATTATGAATGTTCCTGTTGAAAATGGGGAAGGGTTACATATTTTAAAGTATACAGTTGGTCAAGAATATAAAGCGCATTATGATTTTTTTGCAGAAAACAGTGCGGCAGCAAACAATAATCGTATTAGTACCCTTGTCATGTACCTAAATCATGTAGAAGAAGGCGGAGAGACTGTCTTTCCCAAACTCAATCTTTCTGTATCTCCGAAAAAAGGAATGGCGGTATATTTCGAATATTTTTATCAGGATGCATCATTAAACAAGCTCACTCTACATGGCGGTGAACCTGTTATTAAAGGTGAAAAATGGGTTGCGACGCAATGGATAAGAAAAAGACCTTTGTATTAAGATAGCACTCAATTACAAGTTTGTTATCGTTTTCCGACTTCTTGTTTAGTTAAGAAAAGGGAGCGATTGTTAGCAACACAGATAGAAACGGAAAAGTAAAGTGATAGAGACTCTATCGCTTTTTTCATTTCGTTATATAGAAAAGTACGATATACTTGACGTACATCAATGTTGTAACTATAATTGTTACAATTTAGAACTTATAATAGAAAGGGTGAATGATGGAAGTGAATGAAATTAATCACGATGTATATAAACCTGTAAAAGCCAACAGGTTATGGATGATTCTTGTATTAGGGACATTAACAGCAATCGGGCCATTGTCCATTGACATGTACTTGCCTTCGTTGCCAAAATTAACGGATGATTTACAAACAAATGCTTCTCTTGCTCAGCTTACTTTAACAGCATGTTTATTAGGGCTTTCGGTTGGACAATTATTTGTTGGCTCAATTAGTGACATTTATGGACGGCGTAAACCGCTTATTATTGCTCTTATTATGTATGTTGCATCTTCTTTACTTTGTGCGGTTGCGCCATCTATTTGGAGTCTAGTTCTTTTACGTTTCTTACAAGGAGCTTCAGGTTCAGCTGGTATTGTTATATCTCGTGCTATGGTACGTGATATGTACTCAGGTTCTGAGATGACAAAATTTTTCTCACTGCTTATGTTAGTAAACGGAGCAGCACCAATTTTAGCGCCAATTATTGGAGGACAATTGTTACAATTTACATCGTGGCGCGGAGTTTTTATCGTCCTTGGAGCGATAAGTATATTTATGTTAGTATCCGCTACGTTTGTGTTACGTGAGACATTACCTCTTGAAGAGAGGGAAACAGGCGGTTTAGTAGGAACATTAGCGACATATAGGAATTTGCTGAAAGATCGCTTATTTATGGGGTATGCCTTGTCGCAGGGCTTAGTGTCAGCGGCAATGTTTGCTTATATTTCTGGTTCTCCGTTTGTGTTGCAAAATATATACGGGGCATCACCGCAAGAATTTAGCGTATTCTTTGCTATTAATGGTATTGGTATTATTATTGCCAGCCAAATTACCGGCCGTTTGGCAGGGAAGCTAAGTGAGAAAGCTTTATTTGTAGCTGGCATTGGAATTGCAGCTGCTGGTGGTATCTCCTTACTTCTCACAATTGTATTAGGAATTGGATTAATTGGTGTTTTATGTTCATTATTCCTTGTTGTATCAAGCGTTGGGGTTGTATCAACGACAGGTTTTTCACTAGCGATGAAAAATCAAAAACAAGCTGCTGGAACAGCTTCAGCGTTGCTTGGATTGTTACAGTTTATTTCTGGAGCGCTTGTTGCGCCTTTAGTAGGGATTGGAGGCAGTAATACAGCACTTCCTATGGGAATTGTGATTGCTTTATGTGAAGTGGGAGCAGTTTTATGTTATATCTTTATGGCAAAGCCTAGTGAAAAGAAGTTTGCACTGCAAGAAAAGCAAGATTTAGAGGAATAAAAAAAGCTGCAACGTATGGTTGCAGCTTTTTTTATTGTTTCTGAACGAACAAGTAACTAAATAAAATATGGTTCACCAATAAAGGCTGTAAAGATCTTGGTTGAAATGTGAATATATAGAATCTAAAAAATCGCATTATTCGATAAATTAATTGTTTTTGCTCACTTATTTCCTTATAATGGATATGGGATCTAACTTATGGAATTCTTTGTATTTTATTATTCAATGAAACTATGAAATCCATAAACTAGGACAAAAATGAGATAAGGAGTGTTAGTATGCTGAAGAAAGTAAGTGCCGTAACTCTTGTATCACTTTTAGCTTTTTCTCCTGTTGTGGCGTTGGCGGCACCTGAGGAAGTTGTAAAAGAAGCACAGATGCAAAATCAAGAAAAGGTAACTACAAAGCAAAATGACATCAAGAATCCGACAGTAAACGGTGAGCAAGTACAGCAGAAACAAGATAATACGGAAGTAAAGAAAGAAGAATCTAAAGATGTACAACAACAAGAGAAGACAGGCTCACAAAAACAACAGCCTGCTCCAGAGAAGAAAGTTGAACCAGTAAAAGAAGTTGAAAAAGAACAAAAGAACGAGTCGAATGTGAAGAGTGAACCAGAAAAAACACAAGCTGCAAATCAATCAAAACCAGCAAATACACCTCCAGCAGGAGAAGTAAAAAAGAATACTCAGATATCTACTGCTGAATTGAGTGGGAGTGTGGCAGGCAAAGCGAAATGGGATGCAGAAAAAAATCATTATGTATTAGATGTCACTGCAAATGTGACGAATAATTCAAAAGAAAAGGTAAGTGGTGTATATCTTGGTGTTGCTATCCCTAAGGGACTAGATGGAGAATTTAAAGATGTTCGTTTATTAGAACTTGAAGATGGTTCTGAAGCTATCGCACTGCCATTACCAGATATGGAACCGGGACAAACTGTTAAAAAAGATGTGAAAATACCTGTACTTGGAAATGTAGCTGGAAAAGAAGTAAATAAAGATCTCGAACTATATTTAATTGATAAAGATGGATATGAACCTCTTGGCAAAATTAAAGGAAGTGCGAATATTGATTTTTCCGAGATGAATAAAGATTTACGTTTTGAAGGTAAGGCAAAAGCTACAACTTGTGTGCCGAATTTAAAGGAAAACCAATTTACATTAGATTTCTTATTAACGACTCAAAATTTAACAATGGATGAGTTAAAGGGCTTTGATGTGCAAATTGATGTTCCGCAAGATATTAAATTAACAATTCCAGATCATTATACACAAGGAGAAATTCCGGATTATCTAAAAGATGGTTCTTTGCAAGGTGGAACTGGTAAAGGAACAATGAACTTAGATATTAAATGGAATGGAAATACAGCAACAGTTCCAGTTAAAGCAATGGAAGGTGGAGAAGGATCCGCATTATATTTCCAAGTTGTTGGAGAAACAACTAAAGATTTAAAGGATTTAAAAGTTACATTTACAGCAAAACGTGGAGATCAAACAATTACAAAACAAGTAGCAATTGAGAAAGTAGAACAAAAGGACTGTAAGAAACAAGATAATAAGAATACAGGTGGAAATAATAATGGTGATGGTAAAGGGAATAGTGGCAACAAGCCTGATACACAAGTACCAAATCCAAATCAGGTAAATAATCAACAAACAAAGGTTACACCAACACCGACACCAACACCAACAAATGTTATTACAACAACGAATGTAGATCATACAAAATCTCTTCCAAAAACAGGTGTTTCAAGTAGTGATAACTTATTGACATTACTTGGCGTTGTAATGCTTGCTGGTGGTGCTTTTGTATATAAACGCAGTCGTACAACTGTTAATAAATAATAAGCGGTAAAAATACATATCTGATTTTTCCGTTTAAGAGAGCCCGGTATATTACCGGGTTTTTTATTGTTTTTTGAATGCATGATTTAATAGCTCTATATCATATTATTCATTTCTTCCGCTATTTCTGGAGTAATTAAAGTCTCACTTTATGGAGATACTGGCTATATAAAGTGACGATACTGTGACAAAAATGGTGATGTGTGTATAAAAATGGGATCATAAGTGCAAAGTTTGAATGGTTCTCGTTATAATAGCAAGTGGAGATAAGTAGTAGATGTAGATAAAAGGAGAGTAAGAGATGAAGAAAGTGTGGAGTATTGCCTTGCTTGGAAGCATGCTTCTTTTAGCAGGGTGTAATGGAAACAAGGATACAAAAGAACCAAAAGAAAAAGTAGAACAATCGGCAGAGCAGCAAGAAGATATGAAAGTATATCGTGATGTTCATAAGAAGTACGATGAGAAAATGAACAAGGAATTAAATGAAGCGGTAAAACTATGGGAAGAAGCAAAGGAAAAAGGCGGGAAGGCATTAGGGCACGCGCAGTTTAAAGAAGATGTTCAAAGGGTAACGAAAAGTATGCTAGAGGATATTGATCATATGCGTAAAGAAATTCGCGTGCCTAAGTCAAAAGAGCAAGAACATGAGCTATATGTTGGTTTCTTAAATGAGACAGAACAAGCAATGAAAAAGTTAGATAAATTAGCGAAAGATGAGGAATCATCATTAATTCGTGATATAGAAGTTCACTTTTCAACAGCTTCAACGTACTATAAACGTTTTCAAAAAGAAGCACAAAAATAACCTTGCGATGCGCAAGGTTATTTTTTCTTCTTTCCATCCCCATCTTCATCCTCAGCTACTAGGAGTTTTTGTTCCTCGTGAAATTCTGAAATTGTTTGGCCGGTAATGTTATCAAACGGGGTATAAAAGGAAGTGATATTTTTCTTTTTTACAAATAGTTTATAGAAGCCGATTACAACTAATATTACGATTGTTAATGGTAATCCTATAACTGCCATAAGTAATGGATCCATGGTTAATCTCCTTTCTATTCATTTCAATTATATTCTTATTTGCAAAAATCATCTGTATTTGATCTAGAATATGTTAGTGATTCTAAACCTAATTTACGATATGTGGTGAAAAAATAAAGAAGTAGGCAAAATCGCCTACTTCTTTATTTTACTTCCTTCTTATACTCTTTCTTCGTTCCATCTGAGAAAACAACTTCTAAATCGAATTTTTGGTAATCTTTATCAAGTTGAAATACGTCTACAACTTGATCAATCACTTCTTGGTCAGGTGTATTTTTATCAAATGTTAACTTTTGTAGAAGTGGACTGAGTTTGGCAATAGCTTTGTCACTTGTTAGTTTTACATCAGTCTTGTGATCCTCAATCTTTCCTTCCATCTTTTTGTCGGCACCTTTATTTTTGTACTCCGCTTCATAATCTTTCTTCGTATCTTGGTAGTCAGCATTTAGGTGAAAGTCGTTAAAGTTAAGTTTTAAGTCTTGAGGTGCTTCATTTTTAGCTTCGTCTGTTGTTTTCTTATCAGAAGTTGGAGTTTCCTTTTTTGGTGTAGTACAACCTGTTAACGCAGGTACTAGCATAAGTGCTAATAAAGCTGAAAGTAGAATTCTCATTATATATTCCTCCTTAGTGTATCATTCCTTCTATATAAGTTTTTCCCATTTTTATGTAATTATGTATGTGTTTCGAATAAATTATTTCCCGTAATGTATGCAGCAAGTGGTTATTTCAAAATAGCATTTGGTGATGGGAATCTAAAAAAGAATATTATTTCTCTATTATTTATAATTGTCACCAAACAAATTGTAACTTTAATCGCCGTGGGGGGTATTCTTCTGATTAAAGAGACGCATAGTTAAAGAAGCATAAAGAAACAGGGTATCCTTCAAAAGGATACCCTGTTCTCTTATAATTGAAGCTTTACTAATGCGTCATTTTCTACACAGAAGTATGTTCCATAAGGGCTTTTTACAAATTTAGCAGGAACAAATTAGCGGCAAGAATAGCGTCACTATTCAAGATAGTATTTACATACGCTTTTTTGTTCATTGCTTGGTTAATAACATGTTGAGCATTTACGCTTCACTTTATTTTTCAATGTTAGCCCATTTGAAGTTAAGTGGTCCCGCAAAATCAACTTCAACCACTCCTTTTACATAGGAACGTTCTAAGTATGTTGTTCCATTTTGGTAAAGAGGAGAGACAACGGCATCTTTAAATAAGATTTTTTCTGCTTGTTTCAAGGCTTCCCAACGTGCCTTTTCATCACCAGCTAAGTCGGTTTTCACTTTTTGGATTAAGTCATCAAATTCTTTGTTGGAATAGTGATCAAAATTATATGGGTTATCAGTTGTAAATAACTCTAAGAATGTAATTGGATCAGCAAAATCAGGGCTCCAACCATCGATAGCAATATCATAATTTCCTTGTAATAATAATGTGACTTGTTGTTTGCGTGGCTGAGGCTTAATACTTACTGTTAATCCTTCTAAATTTTTCTCTAGCTGTTCTTTTAAATATTCACCAGTTTTTTTCGAAAGGTCATTATCGCTTGTTAATAATTCAATTGAAATTTTATCAGAACCTAATTCTTGTTTTGCTTGCTTCCAGGATTTTTGAGCATCTTTTGTATTTTCTTTCGTTAAATTGCCATTCTCCTCACGAAAATCTTTTCCATTTGGTCCCTTTGCAAAATTCTTTGGAACTAGAGAATAAGCAGGAAGAGAACCATCATTTAAGAGAATATTTACAAATGCCTTTTTATCTATCGATTTATCAATAGCTTGGCGGACATTTATATTTTGTAACGTTTTATTTTTCTGGTTCATACGTACAAATTGTACCCCAACATCAGGACGTTCTTTAAAGTTACTATCTTTACGATATTTATCAACAAGATCAGATGTTAAAGTAAGTCGATCAATTTGTTTTGATTCATATAAGTTAACGGCTGTTGAATGGTCTTTGACAATATTAAAGTTAATTTCTTCAAGTTTCACATTATTCTTATCCCAATAGTTGGTATTTTTCTTGAATTTATAGCTTTGTTCATGTTTCCAATCACTTAGTGTAAAGGCTCCATTATAGATAAGCTTATTATCTTCTAATGCATATTTATTACCTTGTGATTTAAAGAATTCTTCATTAATTGGTAAGAATGTTGGGAATGCAGTTAAGCTAATAAAGTATGGGACTGGACGCTCTAATTCAACTTCAAAAATATGATCATTAATTGCTTTTACACCCAGCTGATCAGCCGGAAGCTCTTTACTATTAATTTTTTTTGCATTTTTTATATCAAAGAATAAAAATGCATATTCAGAAGCTGTTGCCGGGTCAACTGCACGTTGCCAAGCAAAAACGAAATCATTCGCTGTGACAGGTGTGCCATTTGACCATTTTGAATTTCGTAAATGAAATGTATATTTTGTCTTATCAGGACTTACCTCATGAGACTTTGCAACGCCAGGAACAGGTTTATTTCCTTCACCGAGGTTATATAAACCTTCAAATACGTTTCTCATTGCTTGACCAGAGTCAGTATCTGTAGCGCGTGCAGTGTCCATTGTACGTATTTCTGTGCCAGTGGCTAAGTTCAATATTTGTTTATCAGGAGCTTTATCTTTTGCGTTTGCTCCGTTGGCCTCTTCTTTATAGCTACCACATCCTGTTAATAAAATACTTGCTCCTAAAACGGATGCAACAGCAGGTACAAAATTTTTTTTCATGTAAAATTCCTCCCTAAATTGTTTGGGTATTAAAAAATGGTTAATGAACAACTTTGAGGGAAAGAAAAATTCCCTCTTTTCTTATCGAGAAAGAGGGAATTTTGTTTACAAGGCACGTACCTGTATATAAACGAAGTCCCTCATTCTATCTTTCAAGCATAATGCTTGCAGGAAGTGGCACAGTATTCAAAGTGAACCTGTTGCCGAGGTTTCAAAGGGCCAGTCCCTCCACCTCTCTTGATACAATGAGTAAACATAATTGTTCGTATTAATTTTTTGTTTCTTTGATTATTCAAAATCTTACACCTTGATGAATTGACTGTCAACGAAATGGAATATAGTTTAAATTTTCAGTTTTTTAAATAAGGACATAAAAAGGAAGAGCACTGTGTCATTACACAGTGCTCACGTTTTTAAAGTCGAAATTATCAAGGCCTGGACTAATGCGGTGATTTTCATTTAATGAATTGCTTTCATATCTTCAGTGCTTAACAGCCTTTTCATGTCGTAATTATTTCCCACTAGCTTTTTTGTTTGTTGCTTCAATTGCTTGATGAAGCAATTTCGAAAAATTATATTCATATAAAACTTTTAAGCCTTCTGCAGTTGCACCACCTGGTGTTGTCACTTGTTCACGAAGCATAGCTGGGTCTTGATCCTGTTCTAGCATGGCAGCAGAGCCAGCAATCATTTGAATGACAAGATGTTTTGCTGTTGTTTCATCGATTCCATAGTTTTTTGTTGCTTCAATTAAGCTTTCAGCAAAGTGGTAGAGGAAGGCAGGTGCACTTCCAGTAACAGCGGTAAGCTGATGAATTTCTTCTTCTGTGCAAAGCTGGGATGTGCCAATTCCTTTTAAGAGTAGTTGCAGTGTTTCTTGATGCTCTCCATTTAGGAAGTGCCCCATTGTATAAAGGGAAATAGACTTTCCAATCGTTGCTGCTGTATTTGGCATAATCCAGGCAACGGGTGTACCTTGAGGAAGTTTTTCTTCTAAATAAGATGGACCAATTCCCGCGGCAATTGTTACGACGAACTGATGGGTCAGAAGAGGTGATAATTCCGCTAATAACTGCTCATGTGCAGCTGGTGGCATCGCTAAAACAATAGTATCTACTGTTTTAATGCACGGTTTCCAATCATGTATAATTGAGATTCCGTATTTTTGTTTTAATTGCTCAAGTTTCTCTATGTTACTTCGATTGGATACAATAATTTCTTCGATGTGTTCATTACTTGTTTTAAGCAGTCCTACGAAGATTGCTTCCGCCATACGACCGGCACCAATAAATAAAATTCTATTTTTCTTTGGCATATCCTTTATTCCTTCCTGCTTAGAATATGGTATAAAAAACGATAACATTTTGGAGAGAGTGTTGTAAAAAGAAAAGTCTTATAAAGAGAGTTTCATAATGAATAATAGGAAACCCCCGAAGCAGATATGCTTCGAGGGTTTGATTCATAGCTTGTGTAATTATGCTTTTGTCATACCAAGTAGAACGGCACCACCGATAATTAAAACACTACCTAGTGCAATAAATACCATTTGGCGTTTCGTTTTCTTTTCTCCTAAGAAGACAATTGCACCGAATGTAGAGATAACGATACCAGTTTGAGATAATGGGAAACTTGTTGCTACTCCAACTCGTGGTAATGAAAGAAGTAAGAATAAGTTCCCTGTTCCCCATAGTAAACCAGACAATGTGTTACGAACTGCGTATTTGTTAAACGGTTTATGTTTAGCTGTCAGTACCACTGCACCAACAAACATACCAACTGCTTGCGGTAAAATAGCAGACCAACCATCGATATTGTACCAACGAATGATAATTACATATACAAGGTAACCAAAAGTAGAAACAATTAAAGTTAAAAGTCCTTTTTTCAGTTGTCCCGGTGGCTGTGCATTTTCTTTATCATCTAATGAAGTAAAGACAACACCAATTACAATTAACAGAATTGCAATCGTTCCCATAATAATCGTAGTAGTAGTAGTCCACTCATGAAAAGCAATAACTCCAAAGATAGAAGTCGCAACAAGTTGCATACCAGTAGAAATCGTTACGGTTGTTGAAACACCTAGTTTTTCAACTGTTTTTAATTGATTTACTTGTCCTAAAGCCCAGAATAGACCTGAAATGAAGCCGACAATTAAGATTGTCATCGTTAAAGCTGGTTGAGTAAATACATACATGATTGTTGCGAAGAATAGAGCACCGATTGTCATACCCACCGTTTGGCTATATGCACCACCGCCCATTTTTACGCTTACTAATAAGATGTTTCCCCATGCAAGTGCAGGAAGAAGCGCTAATAAAATGTCCATTACAAGACTCCTTTCTTTTTGTTATACTGATATAATTAAGTTCGTTCTACCGATCGGTAATTTCCCACCTAGAAAGTAGAAGATTACCGATCGCTAAAACAGGATGAAGAATTTACGATATAAATGCGTTTTCATTTCTTCATCTTTTCAAACACCTTCATATGATAACAGGAAAGTGCCCTTTTTTGAAAGTAAATTCAAATAGAATGTATATTTCTATAAATATCAAGATTCTGTTATTTTTTAAATAAAAAAAGACCTCAAATTTGAGGTCTTCTTTATAAAGGGGATTGGGGAAATAAAGTTGCTTAATTTTTTACTAATGGGCAGGGGGGACAATCCAATTCCCATTCGCTTTACTTTATGACTTTATTATATAAAATACGGGTAATAGAAACTATCGAATTAGCTTACAGTAAGATTACAAATTTGTAAGGTGAGAACAAAGTATTTCATTCTACAAAATAGTTTATTCTTCGGGAAATAAAAAAGCAGCTTTTTGTCGAAAGCTACTTTAAAGAAGTGATTCTTTTATTAATGAATTGAATGCATAGTAAGAAAATGAGTGACATACCAACTGTTATGATAACTAGTGTCCAAGCTAACTGCATGTTACTTGCATCAATTGCCATATAAATGGCTGTAGGAATTGTTTGTGTTTTTCCTGGAATGTTACCAGCAAACATAAGTGTTGCTCCAAATTCCCCAAGTGCACGTACAAAGCTTAAGATCATTCCGCTAAGTAATGCGGGGAATGCCAGTGGCAATGTGACATGTACGAAGACTTGGTATTCACTAGCTCCAAGGTCACGGGCACCGTCCTCAATTTGCTCGTTTGCAATAGAAAACCCTGTCTTTGCCGATTGATACATAAGTGGGAATGAAACGATTGTTGAAGCGATGACAGCAGCCCACGATGTAAACATAATAGACTGTTGAAATAATGATTCAATCCACTTACCAACTGGGCTGTTATTCCCGAAAATAATAATGAGAAAAAACCCAATAACAGTTGGTGGAAGCACCATTGGTAATAGAAAAATAGTTTCTAACAACACTTTATAACGCCGCGAAGAGCGCGCTAACACTCGTCCAATAACTGTGCCGAAAATCATAACAATAATGGTAGCGAGTGCGGCCACTCGTAAAGAAAGAAAAACAGGCGACCAAAGTGTATCAAATGTCATAGTAGTTAAGGGAGGATTGTAAATCCATATTTTTTAAAGATAGATTGTGCATCTTTTGACTGTAAATATTCATAGAATGAAGTCGCCTCTTTCTTATGCTTGGATTCTTTTATAACTCCTGCAGGATAGTGGATAGGTTCATGAGAAATAGCGGGTGCTGCAGCAGCTATTTTTACTTTATTTGAAATAAGAGCATCAGTTTTGTATACAATACCAGCGTCTACATTACCTGTTTCTACATATGTTAACACTTGGCGGACGTCTTTTGTAAATACAATTTTGTTTTGTAGATCGTTCCATAGATTTTCATGTGTAAGAGAAGCCTTTGCGTATTTTCCAGCTGGTACGGATTCAGGTGTACCGATTGCTAATTTCTTTACTTTATCTTCTTTCAACTCTTGAAATGTTTTAATAGAGCTTTCTTTTGGAACGACTAAAACAAGTTCATTTCCAAGAAGATTTTTCCCCTCTTTTTCATTAATAATCCCTTTTTTTACAAGTGTTTGAAATTTATCTTCTGCTGCAGAGAAGAATAAATCAGCAGGGGCTCCTTGTTCAATCTGCTGCTGAAGTGCACCAGAACCGCCAAAGTTAAAGGAAAGCTTTATATTGGGTTCTTTTTGTTTATATTGTTTTTCGATTTCTTTGAAAGCATCTTGTAAACTTGCAGCTGCAGATATTGTAAGTTCAACTGTTTTGTTTTCTTTAGCATTTGTTTTTTCTTTCTTTTCTCCACTTGTACAAGCAGTGCTAAATATAAGAAGGAAAGAAAGCATGAATACCCCAATGTACCGTAATGTAAATTTGTTCATAAATAAAATCCCCTTTCTCTTTCTTCTGTTTAATTATAACTAATTATATTTAATTATAAATAGATATAATTAAATATAATGTGAAGTAAATCACTTTTTGAAAATATAGGAGAAATTTTCTTTCTTTGTTACAATGAAAAGAGAAAGTGAGGAATCGTCTATGGATCATCATTCCTACACAACGGAAGAAGTAGCAAACCGATTAAAAGTCTCAAAGTTAACAGTGTATGATTTAATTAAAAAAGGTAAACTCCCTTCTTACAGAGTTGGTAGACAAATGCGCATTGATGCAGCGGATTTAGAACAATATATTAAGCAAATGAAAACTGGGAAGATTCAAGATGTTTCTATAAAAATAGAGAAGAAGGATGGAAAAGCTTCCTGTGTCATTAGTGGGCAAGAGTTAACATTAGATATGCTAGCGAAGCATCTTGAAAGACTTTTACCAGGCTCTAGTATGCTCCGAGCTTATCAGGGGAGTTTAATGAGCTTAATTAAAATGTCTCAAGGAGAAGGAAGTATCGTTAGTTTACATTTGTTTGATGGTGATACAAGGGAATATAACATTCCGTATGTAAAACGAATTTTAGTTGGACAGCCTTGTATTGTCATAAACTTACTAGCAAGAAATGTAGGGTTTTATGTCCAAAAAGGAAATCCAAAAGGAATACAAACGTGGGTTGACTTGAATCATTCATCGATTCAATTTGTGAATCGTGAAAAAGGATCAGGAATTCGAGTGTTAGTAGATGAACAAGTGAGAATTCAAAATATAGCGAAAGCAAATATTCGAGGATATGATTGGGAAGAGTCAAATCACATTGGAATTGCCTCGCAAATTGCTAACGGAAAAGCTGATGTTGGTGTAGGTTCAGAAAAGGTAGCGCAAATTGTGAATGTAGATTTTATTCCGCTGATGAAGGAACAATATGACTTGGTAATCTTAAAAAATAAAGAAAATGAACAATTTATTGAAGCGGTGAAAGAAATATTACAATCTACAGAATTTCAAAATGAACTGCGAGCAATTGGCGGATATGATATAAGTAACACAGGTCAAATTATATATGAAACAAATTGAAAAAGCTGCTTGTCTATATAAGACGAGCAGCTTTTTCTATATAAAGGGGATAGGGGAAACAATTTTATAAGACAAGTCCTTGAGCAAGTGCATAAATAAAAGCTGTAAGAAGAGCTGCACCGCTTGCAAGTCCGATAAAGTCAAATTTGTTAAAAGTAATGTTGTTCATTGTAATCTCTCCTTATTTGTTTAATGTAGTCGCAACCGCTTTTGCATCAATCAGAGCGGATAGCACCATGCTCATTGTATTTAGAAATTTGTTTGTTTTCATTTTGTTCATCATGCGTATCCGCTCCTTTTCGAATGTTTGTTGTTGCCCTGTTTCTGTCTTAATTATATGAAATATAGGCAGGGGTAACTATCGAATTAGCTTACGTAAGAATTACAGTTTTGTAAGAAAAAAAGACATTCGTGTAAGAATGTCTCTTAAAGCATATTGATATGATGATGCTCTTCAATTGTTTTTAAAAAGCTACGCATCGAATTTGTCATATAGGCATCTTTCCGGCGTATAAAGACAGTTGAAATGCTCCCGTACTTTTCAGGGATCGGATGGCAGTGAACTTTGCCCATAGCAGAAAGATACCTAACAGCCGATTGTGGTACAAGTGTAATCCCAAGGCCGAGTGCAACGCTATTTAAAATGGTCTCTAGTATGTTAAATTCCATAATTCTTTTTGGAAGCAATCCTTCATCTTTGAGCCAGCGTTCTAGTTTGGAACGATATCCACATCCTTGATTAAAGACAAGAAGTGGCGTTGTAATAAATTCCTCTATATGAAAAGCTTTATTTTGTGTGACGAGGACAAGTTGCTCTGTACAAACATCGTATTGTTCTAATAATGGATGTTTAATAGGGCCTGATATAAAAGCGCCATCTAATTGATGATCGATTACTTCTTTAATAAGCGCCTCTGTTAAACCAGCTTGCAGTGATAAATCGACATTTGGGTATTTTTTGTAATAAGAAGATAGGATAGTAGGTAACGTACGTACTGTTTCGACTGTACCGATTTTTAAAATGCCGGATGGAGTCTCATTATCTAGAAATACTTGTTTTAATTCTTCAATATCTTGCAAAATTTTATGAACGTAAACATGCATTTTTCTGCCTTCTGCATTTAATGTCATCCCTTTTTTATGGCGATAAAAAAGGGGTGTTTTGAGCTCATTTTCTAATTGTTTAATGCGTGCTGTTACATTAGATTGTACATAATTCAGCTCTTTTGCTGCGTTGCTAACACTGCCGTGGTTTGCTACGCTTTGAAAGATTTGTAAGTCTCGTAATTCCACTACGTATTCCTCCTTGATGTTAACTATCATTATAAATGATAGTTAACATCATTTTGAATCATTTTACGTGATATATTTTTTCTTTTACAATTCTCATTGTGCAATGCATCAAGAGTTACATAGAAGCGGGGGATTACGGTGAGAAAAGGCCAAATGATGATAGGAGCGCTTGCATGTTTAATCGCAAGCATGTCATGGGGAGCAATGTTTCCAGTTGCAGATCATGCACTAGAGTATATAGATCCATTTTATTTTTCATTCATTCGTTACGGGGCAGTAACGATAGCGTTAGTTTTACTATTATTGATGAAAGAAGGCAAGGAGGCATTTCGTTTAGAAGGAAAAGGCAAGCTACTCGTCTTCTTCGGAACAATGGCATTTACTGTATATAATGTACTTGTTTTCTTAGGACAAATGTTAATGGGGAAACCTGGGGTTATGGTAGCATCTATTATGGAAGCACTTATGCCGATGATTTCAATTTGCATCTTATGGGGATATAAGCATATCAAACCGAAAAAATATATGATGACAGGTATGATCATAGCTTTTATTGGAGCTGTTTTTGTTATTACGAAAGGTGATATGAGTTTCTTTCTTACATTGAAAGATAATCTGTTTTCGTTAGCATTTATTTTTATCGGTGTTGTGGGATGGGTAGTTTATACGATGGGGGGTCAATCCTTTAGTGACTGGTCGACACTTCGCTATTCTACATTGACGTGTTTATTTGGGACTGCTGTAACAGGTGTCATAACGATGATAATTACAATGTTAGGATATGTGCTGGTACCGAGTATGGAAACGATTTCTATCGTCAAGTACGATTTATTGTTTATGATGACATTACCAGGTATTGTAGCACTGCTTACTTGGAACTACGGCGTAAAAATTTTATCATCTATAAACGGGATTCTATTTATTAACTTTGTGCCAATTACTACATTGGTCATTATGATGATACAAGGATATAAAATAACAATTTTTGATATAGTAGGAACACTGCTTGTTATTACAGCACTCATCCGAAATAATGTATGTCAGCGTAAAGAAGAAAATAAAAATAAGCATATTTTGCAAGAGGAGCAGTTACGCCAAGCTGTCTAATAGACAATGCATTTGGGGGATTTCTATATGTTAGAAAGTTTATTGTTTTTCTTTGCTGTTGGAATTGCCGGTGAGCTTGCAGCGATTAATCGAAATGGCCGTAAGAAGATAAAACAACAAGCAGAAATGATAAAATTGTTAAAAGAATTACATGAAAGAAAAGCATAATAAGAAAGACGACCGGGCATAGACGGTCCTCTTTTTATTACTATTTATATAAAGGGGAAAGGGGACACAAATTTATATGAGCGTAGCAGCATAAATGAAAGCTGTAAGAAGAGTCGCGCCGCTAGCTAATCCAATAAAATCTTGTTTGTTAAAAGTAATGTTATTCATAGATATTCTTTCCTTACTTGTTTAATGAATGAGTAACTGCTTTTGCATCGATCAGAGCGGAGAACATCATGCGTGCCTGCTCTTTTTCAAATGGTTGTTTGTTACTTTCTGACTTAATTGTATAAAATGTAGAGAGCAGTTACTATCGAATTAGCTTACAGAAAGATTACACTTTTGTAAGAATTAATTTTTATAAATTGTCACTTATTTTTAATACCAACTACTAAAACTTAGTGTTATAATTCTTGTAAGAGAATGATTAAACCTTTGATATGGAGAAAGGAACGAAACGAATGTATAAGCCAATTACATTTTCGTTGAAATATATATTTAAAACGGTTGGAAAAGTGGAGATTCAGGGGAAAGAAAAGTTACCTGAAGGAGGACCATATGTTGTTGCTTGTACACATACAAGCTTTATGGATGTTTTAATGTTAGCTGCAGGCATGTATCCGACAGAAATTCATTATATGGCGAAAAAAGAATTGTTTGAAAGCAAGTTTACAAATTGGTTTTTTAAGAATGTGAATGCTTTCCCAGTGGATCGTGCAAATCCAGGGCCAAGTACACTAAAAATTCCCTCCCGTTTATTAAAAGAAGGTAAAGTAGTAGGGATTTTTCCAAGTGGAACGAGATCAACAGAAGATGTTTCTTTGAAAGCGGGAGCTGTTACAATTGCAATGCGTTCTAATGTTCCGTTAGTGCCAGCTGCTTATGTTGGGCCCTCTAGTGTAAAAGAATTAATGAAAGGGAAAAGAGCACAATTGATTTTCGGTGATCCAATTCAAGCGGAAGTGGGAGAAACAGTGGATCGAAAAACAGCGATGAAAATGATGACGGATCAATTGAACGAAACATTTGAAAAATTAACAGAAACATTGAAAAAAAATAGCAAATAGGAAAAGACGACCGGGCATAGGCGGTCGTCTTTTCTATTACTATCTATATAAAGGAGAAGGGGACACAAAATTATATAAGCGTAGCAGCATAAATGAAAGCTGTAAGAAGAGCAGAGCCGCTAGCTAGTCCAATAAAGTCAAATTTGTTAAAAGTAATGTTGTTCATTATATTCTCTCCTTACTCGAATGTTTGTTGTTACTTTCTGACTTAATTGTATGGGATATAGAGAGTAGTCACTATCGAATTAGCTTACAGAAAGATTACATTTTTGTAAGAGATAATTCATTTTAGTAATCATTTTTATGATAAACTATATTGGTGGAATATTAAGGGAATTAAAAGGGGGAACATCATGGGAAAATTAAGTAAGAAAAAATACGGAGTATTAACTTGTATGGTTTTTGCATTAGGGATAAGTGGCTGTGGTGTAGAAAAAAAGAAAGAAGATGAAAATGCAAAAGCAAAAAAAGAGGTAGAAAAAGTAATTTCAGACCAAGTAAAAGCATTTAATCAGAAAGATACTGATGCTTATATGAAAACATATTCGAAAGATATATTTGTATATGATGCAATAAAAGAAGAGAATGAGAATTTATTAGATGAGTATGATGTCAAAATTACAATTGATCGGATGAAGGTTTTATCTATAAATGATAAATATGCAACAATAGAGGCAAAAACAACAGCTAAAAATAAGGATAAGAGTGTAGAGTATACAGATAATGTTGTAAAGACGCGCTTTGTATTAGAAAAGGAAAAGGATAAATGGGTCATTACAAGTCAAGGGATGTTAACTGCTGAGACATTGGATGGGGAGTCTTTATTAAAAGAGAGAACTAAAAAAGAATCTTAACATTAAAATGTGGAATAAAGAAAGAGGAAATCTAGTAATAGCGTGTATCTAAAAATAACAGAAAAATTCATATTGTTAATTAATTTTGAATTCTATAAAATAAAGGGGATTTAATATGAAAAAAGTAGTACATATAAAGTGGGGAATGTCGTTGTTAGCGGGTGTCTTATTACTTGGGACGATGGGATGTTCTACAAAAAGTAATGCGGAGCCTAAAGAGAGTAATGTAGAAAAAGAAGTGAAACAAGCATTAGAAGAGAATGTAGAAGCATTTAACAAAGAAGACTTGGACGGATATCTAGACACGCTTTCGAGTGAGGTTTATAGTTATGAAATTTCAAAAAAAACAACAAAACAGATGTTTGAAGCACTTGATTTAAAAGCCAGTTTAAAAAAGGTAAAAGTACTTTCTTATTCGGATGATTATGCAACTGTAGAAGTGAAACAAGAAACAAAGAGTAGAATGAAAAATGAGTATTATAAAGATAATGTAACTGAATCCGTGCATACACTTGATAAGGAGGGTAAAAAATGGAAAATAAAAAGTACGGCAATAAAATCGATAAAAACATTGGATGGAAAAGAAATTAAATCTCTAAATGAATTATTTTCAGCGAATGAAAATAAAGGTAGTACTAAAGGTAGTACAAGTTCTTCAAAATCTCCTGCTGCTCAAGATAAAGAAAAGGATAGTTTGAAGGAGAAAGGTAATCAAAATCAACCTCCTCAATCAATTGAAAGTATAAGAGCGAAATATGTCGAGAATGCCGACGTTATTAAAGGCGGAACAACTGTAAATGGAAATCGAATTGATTTTGAAGGGTATACTGTACAAATTTTAGAAGGCGAATTTGATTATAAAAAATTAACTGGGGATCGAATTACACTAAAAGTAAGGATTGAGAATCGAACTGGACGGAAGATGGATACGTATCCAAACAGTACAGTTATTATACAAGATGGTAAAAAAATTCCTCCGTTAGACCGCGATAAGTTACCGAGAGTAAATGATGTATATGTTCAAGATGGTGAAGCAAAAGAGTATGTAATCAGTTTTCCAATGATCGAGGCAAAAGAGTTTGCTATTAAATTTGTAGCCGGAGCAACTTTTGAAGGTGATAAAAAAAGCCGATTTGAGGAGCATGTATTTCTCTATCAGCCTGAAAAGAAAGAGCAAGATAGCAAAAAGGATGTAAATACGTTATAAAATAAAAAAGATGAACGAGAGGATTCGTTCATCTTTTTTATTTTATAATTTGAGGAAGGCTCTTTATTAGTTTTTGTTTGATTCGTTTTGCAAAGGAGGGGCTTTTCCCCGATGTGGATATGCTTATTACATATTCATCACTGCGAATAACTGCGGGGGTATGAAAGGATGATTCTTTACCATCACTTACGACATTAATCCATTGAAATTCGTGTGCGGCCTGTTTAACCATCATATTTATATCATGGTGATTTGTAGCAGCGTAGACGAGGTGCGCATCTTTAATATCTTCTTCTGCAAATGTTTTTTGTTTCCATTTAATATAGGGAAGGGTCTTCATTTCTTCACAAATATTTGGGCTCACCACAGTGACAAAAGCTCCTGTGTTTTTTAATCCAGCTGCCTTTCTATATGCAATTTTTCCACCACCGATAATCACAACCTTTTTGCCCTGTAGATTACACATAATAGGATACATGTTATGCATATACGTATCCCTCCATTCGTTCTAATAAAGCGGCCTTCATGTAGGAATCAAATTGAAGACAATTACAAGTTGTAACGTTAGGGTATTTGTTTGCATACCGATTTATTTTCTGAAGTAATAAGCCGGTGAAAAGAAGATATGGCATGACATATACATGCCTTGCAGATGCTGCCTTTTCCTTGAGTTCATCAGTAAAAGAAGGTGTTCCCTTTGTTAAAAAGGAACAGGAAACAGGCAAGCAGAGTTTTTGCTCGACTACTGATCCAATTTGCTTTAATTCATGTATAGGCTGAGGATCACTACTACCACGGCCGACAAGTAAGATTTCACTACTTTCTATGGGCATAGCTTCACGTATTCGTTTTATTACAAGTTCAATCATAAGCGGATGCGTACTGAAAGGTGGTACAACTGAAATTGTAATGTGTGGATAGTGCCTTTTTATTTTTTCAATTTCAAAAGGAACATCACGCTTATAATGGGCCGCCGCAAATAATAAAACAGGGACAATTAAAATCTCAGTTGCACCTTCAGTGATTGCTTCTACAATCGCATCTTGGGCGGTTGGGGTTGTTAGCTCAAGAAATCCAATTTTTTGGATGTTTTCACTTCGCTCGTTTATAACGGACTTAACAAAGTGAATAAATTGTTCATTGCCTTCTTGTAACCTGCTACCGTGTCCAATATAAACGATGCCTTTCATGGTGCCACCACTTCTTTCTCATCGATGATAGCTTGCAGCTGATGATCGATATGATGGAATCCGACTTTATTTGCATATTGTAAAGTAGGTGCATCGATATAGGAAAATGGTAAATTCAAAATATCTGTGAAGCCAAGGCGGTTTACTTCTGTTATAAACGTATCAATTGCGGCACGGCCTTCAAATATGATGCTATCCCATGAGAATTCAGTCAGTGTACGTGTATGAATCTCATCAAAACGATGATCAACTTTATATTCATGTGTCATGATATAAGAACCTGTACCAATTTTTTCTTGAATGATAGCAATTCGATTAATATTTCGCCCTAAATATACGGTTGTTTCGCTTTTAAGTGTTGCAGGTACACTTAAAAGCCCATACTGCATAAGTGCTTTCTGTGTAGCGACATTCATATACTGCAATGTTGCTTGTAAGGAACGAATATCTTTTTGATATTGTGCACATGATTGGAATAAGATTGCTACACTTTCAGCTGAGCAGAAAACAAGGCGCTCAGCATTAAAAATTTCACTAATCTGCGCAGGTGTTAATACATATTCTTGTTTTTTGAAGGTTGGTATTTGATGTATTTCTGCGCCCGCTGTTTGTAACTTTTGTGCTAGTATACTTGTTTTGTTTGTTGCAGAGGAAAGTAAAACTTTTTTTCCGTGTAGTGGCTTGTGTTCTTTCCAGGCAATTTGTTTTCGTAAGGACACCACTTCACCAACAATTGTCATCGATGGATTTGAAATTTGTTCTTTTTTTACATCATCCAAGATTGTGGAGAGTGTACCTGTAACAACTCGTTGTTTTCCAGTTGTACCCCATTCAATGACTGCTACTGGTGTATCTTTTTTTCTTCCTGTTTGTAATAAATTTTCACAAATTACGGGTAGATTTTTAACCCCCATGTAGAAGGCAATTGTATCGCTATTTAAAAGAGCACTGTAATTTACTTGGGCGCTAATCGCTCCTTTTGTATGACCGGTTAACAAAGTTACACTATTGCTGTAGTTTCGGTGGGTGAGAGGAATGCCGGCATACGCACTAGCGGCAATACTAGATGTAATACCTGGAACAATCTCGTATAGAATGTTTTCTGCTGCTAAAGTTACCGCTTCTTCGCCAACGCGGCCAAAAATCGATGGATCTCCGCCTTTTAAGCGGACGACTGTTTTACCTTCTTTTGCAAACTGAATTAAATGAGCGTTAATCATTTCTTGTCGCATAATATGATTCGTTGGCATTTTCCCGCAGTATACGAGTTCACATGTTGGCTTTGTATAGCGAAGTAAATTTTGATTCAATAAGCGATCATATAAAACAACATCAGCTTTCTTTAGGCAATCTATTGCTTTTTTTGTAATCAGTCCTTCATCACCAGGTCCCGCGCCAACTAAATATACGTATCCGTTCATCTCTACACCTCATCTGTTTTTACTTGAAAGGAAGCCTAAAAGGGGCTTCCTTGTACAAGCTACATGTATATATAAATATCACCATCAATAACTTCTACTTCATATGTTTGAATACAGCCATCATCAGGCTTTTGAACTTCACCTGTTAGTAATGAAATTTTCCAGTCATGCAATGGACAGAAGACGAATTCTCCAGAAACAATCCCTTCAGCTAAAGGTCCATTTTTATGAGGACACCGATTTTCTACAGCGTGAATATCACCATTTGAAAGACGAAATAAGGCGATGGATATATCTTTAATTCGCACTTCCTTACCGATTTGCACTGGAAGGTCTTCTGCATGCATTATTTTTATTTTTTCTTTTGTTTGCAACATGTAGATCGCTCCTTACTTTACAGTTTCTACTTCATACATGGCTTTTAATGATTTGGTTTCTAGCGCTTGTCCCCAAGCTTCTTCATATGTGTTGCGGGCCTGCTGGAAACGTTCATTTAGCGTAGTGACCATGTTTTCATCTTGCAGCATTTCTTTTATATGATCTAATCCCATTCGTTCTACCCAAGGGGCTGTTCGTTCACCGTAAATACCGGTTTCACGGTAATATTGTACATAAGCTGTAGCGATGCGAAGCACATCTTCTTCTGTAGGGACAATCATTACAAAATCAGCTTCGCGAACTTCTGTACCACCGTTACCACCAATATAAAGTTGGAATCCATTTTCAACACAAACGACACCGAAGTCTTTCGTTAATGCTTCTGCACAGTTACGTGGACAACCGGTTACACCCATTTTCATTTTGTGCGGTGTATCTACCATTTCTAACGATTGTTCAAGTAACATACCGAGGCCTAATGAATCTTTTGTACCGAAGCGGCAGAAACGAGAACCGACGCATGATTTTACATTGCGAAGGGATTTCGAATAGGCATAACCAGAAGTCATATCGAGGTCAGCCCAAACTTTTGGTAAATCCTCTTTCTTAACACCGTATAAGCCGATTCGACTTGCACCTGTTATTTTAACAAGCGGCACATCGTATTTTTTCGCAACTTCAGCAATTTTCATTAAATCATCTGCAGTAGTAACACCGCCGTACATACGAGGAATAACGGAAAATGTGCCATCATGCTGAATATTACCGTTCATTCTTTCATTAACGAAGCGGGATGATTTATCATCTGCATATTCTTCTGGACGTGCCATACGCAAATAGTAGTTTAATGCAGGACGGCATTTGGAACAGCCGTCTTCATGTGCGAAACCAAGGACGTTTCGTACTTCTTTTGGTGATTTTAATCCTTTCTCATGAATTGCTGCGACAACTTCGTCACGCGACAAAGTTGTACATCCGCACATACCTACATTTTGAGCAGATGCATCAAAGCTATCACCGAGTGTATGGGATAAAATTTGTTGGACAATAGGACGGCATTTTCCGCATGAACCAGCAGCTTTTGTACACCCTTTTACTTCTTCAAAGGTGTTTAAATCTTGTTCTAAAATGGCATGAACAATTGTTCCTTTTGTAACACCATTACATCCACAAACAGTGTCGTCAGCACTCATACTTGCAACGTCAAGGCCATTCTCTTCGCCAGCTCTATGAAGAAGAGAAGCTGGTGTGTATTCTTGTATATCTTCTTCCTTTTTTAACATACTAAAGAGGCGTGTACTGTCAGCAGTATCTCCATATAAAACAACGCCAACGACTTTATTGTCACGAATTAATACTTTTTTATAGGAACGAGTACATTCATTAAAGACGGAGATTGCTTTTGCCCTATCATCTTCATAAATTTGTCCAGCAGAAAATAAATCACATCCTGCAACTTTAAGTTGTGTACCCACAATACTTCCTGCATATCCATCTGTTTGTGAGTTCGTTATATGTTTTGCTAATACGGTTCCTTGTTCATATAGAGGAGCAACAAGACCATAAGCAATCCCATCATGCTCTGCGCATTCACCAACGGCATAGATGGATTCATCATCTGTTTGCATGTAATCATTTGTAACGATGCCGCGATTTACAATTAAACCGGCATCTTTTGCTAACTGTGTATTAGGTCGTATTCCAACAGCCATTACCACTAAATCGCATGCTACAATACTATTGTCTTCAAATTGAATTCCTTCAACATGGTCAGTACCAAGAATTTTCACCGTTTTCTTTTCCATAAGAAATTTCATGCCTTGTGCTTCTAAGTCTTCACGTAGTAATGAAGCAGCTTTAGCATCAAGTTGTTGCTCCATTAAGTAAGGCATTAAATGAACAACGTGTACATCCATTCCTAAGTCAATAAGCCCGCGTGCTGCTTCTAAACCGAGCAATCCTCCGCCAATGACAACGGCTTTTTTATATTGCTTAGCAGCATCTATCATAAATTGGGTATCTTCTATTGTCCGAAAACCTGTTACACCTGGAAGTTCTGAACCTTCAATAGGTAAAATAAAAGCGCTAGAGCCCGTTGCAATAATGAGTTTGTCGTACATAACAATTCGATTCTTTTCTGTAACAATAACTTGTTCTTCACGATCAATATTTTTTACCTTTTCATTTGTATACAGTGTAATATCATTTTCTTCGTACCAACTGTATTCGTTCATAATGATATCTTGGATATTTGTTTTTCCTTGTAAGACGTGAGATAGCATAATACGATTGTAGTTTGGATGAGGTTCATCACCAAAAATAGTAATGTCATAAAGCTTCGTATCTTGTTTTAAAATTTCTTCAATGCAGCGAATGCCGGCCATGCCATTCCCGATCATGACTAAACGTTTTTTCATATTCATTTCCCCTCTTAAATGTGAAATGTTTAACAATCTTTTATACTCGTATTATAAAATCTTTGGAAAATGGAGGGTGTGATGTTTATCACAGTTTTGGAGGATTCACAAATTGTTAAAAATAATATAAAACCTCACTTGAATTCTTACAAAAATGTAAGGGAAATGTAAGAGGATTGAATGGCATAATTGAGCGCTTCTCTTTAAAATAAGTTTATAGAACACATATTGTGTGAGGAGGTTACTACCTTGGGGTGGGAAAAAGTAAAAAAGCGAGTGATTATTACTGGAATTGCGATAGTAGCTGCGATTGTACTGCTCCTACCAACACAGTTTGGTCCAGTAATTGATAAATATAATCCATTTTATAAAACGAAGGAATATTATACGGTTGTAAATAGTATCGGTCAGCACATTGGCGATGATTGGTACGAATATGAATTTGTTGCATATGACGAAAAAGGAAGAGAACAAAAGATAAAGAAAACTGTAAAACATATGCTAAAAAAGGATGAAACATTGAAAGTTTTCGCAAAAGGACGTTATGGTGAATCGTTAGTAGAGATTGAGCCTCAAAATATACCTGTGCAGGCGAGAAGTAAGATTATAGAGACGAGATAAAGTAAACTTTTCATGTGCGAAATACTTGTAAGAGTAACTATTGAATTACATTACAGGTACCTTACAGTTTTGTAATGTATGTGTAAGATAATTCAATAGTTGTTATTTATGAATTCTATTACAATACAAGTAGAAAGTTTAAAAATATAACTTTCTGTTTGAAATGATGATGAATGTTTGAAAACCAACTAACTATTGAATAAGCCTTATCTCATAGAGAGATGGGGCTATTTTTTTAAACCTTACAACATTGTAAGGTTTACGTAAGTTAATTCGATGGCTTGTTTGTCATATTTTTTGCATAATAGAAAAAGATAAGAAATTAGGGAGATACGAAGAAGGGAGAAGAATGGGATGCGAAAAGAAGAAGTAGTGAAGTTTCAGATAAAAGATTTCTGTAGCTACTTTACTGTTGCCGCAATATGTATTGGACTTTTTGATATAATTACAAACTTAATTGTTAAATAATATAGATGATAAAACAAGAAGGAGATCCCTTCTTGTTTTTTTATTGCTTTTCATGTGGAATAGCATATTAAAATAGATGTGAGAGGTGATAGGAATGAAGTGGATTGATAGTCATATACATTTGGACCAATATGAGAATAAAGAGCAAATGAAATTAATTGATGATGTGAAAAGAAGTGGTGAGATTGATGGATTAGTTGCAGTATCAATGAACTATCATTCTTGTCAAAAAACATTATCTTTAGCAAAACAATATCCATTTGTATATCCGGCACTGGGGTTTCATCCAGAACAGATGATTAATAAAAAAGAATGTGGACAAATTTATAAGTTAATTGAAGCAAATGTAGAACGACTTGTTGCGATAGGTGAGATTGGCTTACCATATTATTTACGGCAAGAAAAGAAAGATATTGCAATAGACCCTTACATTGAAATATTGGAGAGGTTTGTGGCTTTAGCAAAACGGTACGACTTACCAATTGTGTTACATGCAGTTTATGAAGATGCTGATATTGTATGTGATGTACTTGAACAGTATGAGATTTCACGTGCGCATTTTCATTGGTTTAAGGGAAGTAATGAAACGATGGAACGAATGATTCAAAATGGGTACTATATTTCTATTACACCGGATATTATACAGAAGGAGAAAATTAGAAAAATCGTATCGTTCTATCCGCTAGAATATATAATGGTAGAAACTGATGGACCATGGCGGTTTTATGAGAATGTCATGACGCATCCAAGTATGATTCAAGATGTATTAAAAGAAATAAGTTTGATAAAAAATATTCCTATAGATAAGGTTGCAGAGAAAATTTATGAAAATACAGTTCAATTTTATTTGAAAAGGTAGTAGATAAAAGGTCTCGCTTATATTTGGAATAAACAATGCCAAGCACGAGTTGATGCTTGGTATTGTTCTAGGATTCAAGTTGTTTTGCACGTTGTATTAATAAAAGAAATACAATCAAGAAAACTCCAAGGATGAGAAAAAAGCCATACTTTTGTAGGGTGTTCATCGTGTTACTTAAGGAAAAAGGCTTATCAATCTCGATCCCATCTTTATTAGAAGTAATGTGGATATCCCTCGTCTTCACTTTATTCGATTCTGTTTGTAAATCGATCCATTCTATATTTGGAATACTTTCTAATTCACTTAATAGTTCTTTGAAAGGTTTAATCCCTAAGTATGGATGATAGAAGGCACCGATTATCCCATCTGATAGCTTTGTAAATGATAATGCACGTTCCTTCATTTCAGTAGAAGCATGAGTGTTTCCCTCTTCTATAAAACCGACTGTTTCAGGAAGCAACTTCATTCCATGCAAAAATGATGGTGTACTTGTAAAGGCTGGTGAGTGCATAGTTCTCCATGTTGTATCACCTAATTGTAATTGCCCTATATAAGTTGAAAAGTAACGTGATAATATTTCGTATCCTTTTTGTGATATTGCATAGTGCGGTGCTTCAAAAGCGAGTGGGTATAATTTAGCTACTGTGAGTTCTTCAATTCCTTTTTCAATATGTTCTGTTATATATGTTTCTTCGAATTTTTTACCGTTTTCTATGTATTCGTTATAAGAAGCATCTGATTCAAAATCCTGTCTCGTTTTCAATTGTTCATGATTGGGATAAAGGATAGGTTGATCCGTTTTTACATCCCAAAATTCAAAACCCTCACCTGTTTCACTATCATAAAATTGATGGGTATAGCCATGCATCACAATGGAGCCACCGTTGTCCTGCATAAAACGTAATACGTCTATTAATTCTGGTTTATCTTGTAAATGGATTGTTTTTCCTGTATCTGGATCTGTGTAGACTGGGATAACAGTGAGCATATAGGGGATTTTTTTTCCCTTTAATAACTCGGCAATCTCTTTTAATTGTTTTATATCTGATGCCGGATGAATATCTTCTAAGCGTAAATAAGCTCTATGTTTATTTGTTTCAGGACTTTGCTGAAAATAAGAAAAGAGCATTTCACCAACATAATGAGATGTCCAATCAAAAAGCTGAGATGTCGCTACATAATAGGATTGATTTTGTTTCACGATAAAGGGATATGTCCCGTTTGAGCTTAGCGCATATGCAAGAGGTTTTTCGGTTGTATCAAGTTGTCTAATTAATCGTTCCTCATGTAATTTATTTTTAAGTTGATGTGTTGGGTACGTTATAGTGTTAATTCCTATATCTTCTTTTTTTAATGTAATAAAAGAAAAACGATTAGGTAATTGTTCTATATTTTGACCAAGAAATAGTACAGGCCCTGAAAAGCTCTCTAGAAATTGTTTCGTTTCAGCAGAGATTTGCTCTTTTTTTTCGCCCACGTAAATCACATGCGTATAAGAAGGGGTAGTAACTTCATTTGCTTTTTTTGAATTTTTTATGGTTATATCATTTGTAAAATGGCCTATTAAAGTATTTAAAATCTGTATATCATTTGTAATTTGTCCGTTTTCTGCGCTGTATAAAACCAATACTTTTGGTTTTTTTGTTGTTTGAGCAGAGGTATGGATAGGAATGAGTAGTAAAGTAGTGAGAAAAAGTAATAACTTTCTTTTCATGTAGATAGTCTCCTATTCTTTGTGTGGAATTCAATTTACAATTATATATAAAGGAAAAGGTGGAATCCATTTGAAATAGATATTGGAAAACATTACATATAGAAAAGATGGGAAGGAATGTTACATTTTTTATAAAGTTTCATAATTTGTTTTTCAGAAAACCAGTCTAAAGCATGATGTGAAGGCGGATGATTGTTTGGTATGATTTAAGAGTAATAGAATGCAGGTGATTGTAAGGAAAGGCTGAAAGGGGACAAATTTCAGCATAGAAAGAGGTAGAGGTAGTGAAAAAATTCTTTGTAGGGTTTTTAGTTGTTCTTGGGGTGTATTTGTATTTTCAAGGAGAGTCTGAAGGAATGGAAAGATTCATGAATCAAACAAGTTATGTTGATTCAGAGGAAGTAAAACAAATGAAGCAAATTATTACTGAAGAAGCAAAGAAAGTAAATCTGCCAGAATGGATACCTCTTACAATTGCCGAGCATGAAAGTCGTTTCAACCCACGGAGTGTTGGAGACAATGGCACTTCTTTTGGATTGTTTCAGTTACACAGAGGTGGGGGGCTTGCTCCTGATAACTTAACGGACGAGCAGTTGAAAGATCCACGGACAAATGCCCAAATTGCAATGCCTCATTTAATGAAAGGGTATAAAAGAGGTGTACAAAAAGGACTGACAGACCTTGAATTACTAAAATATATAGCAAATACGTCCGGTTGGCCTGGCAATCTAGGGACTGAGTGGACGGATCAAAATATGAAGTATAACGTTGGGCTAGAGGACGTGTACTATCGAAATAAAGGGACAATGAAGGAGTAGGTGCTAAACACCTACTCTGTTTTTTTATGAAGAAAGTTCATTATTCTTTATCTGTATGTATAAAATATCGTTCAAGTTGCTCTTTTACATCTTCTAATTTGGTAGAAACTTGTGGAATTTTGTAACCGACATATAATGGTGAAACAACAAAACGAGGAACCACTTTACAAATAATCTTTCCGGAAAGATGATAGAAGAATAAGTTATAGCTGCTACATCCTTTATGAAAATCTGCTAGTATGTAACGCACAGTTTGCTGAATATAATGTGCCATCATATCGATTGCTTTTATGTCTTCAATGATAATGTTAAACTCGGTGAAACCAATAATTGGTCGTGTAGAGATATTAAGTTCAATTTGGTCGTCTTTTCTTACAGTCACGCCTTGAAAGTTTTCAGGTGCTATGTTTTCCTGGTAGTCTACATATTTCATTCCGATGATTTGCATATGCGCATGATGCAAACTTCCACCTGAAAATGGACCATGATTTTTATACAAAATAACAGATGTAAATTTATTGCTATTTTCTAACGCTAGCCAATGTTTAATAGAGAAGCGAATTAACTTTTTCATGTGTTCGGATGTGTAGGTCGCAATATGATCATCACAATTATCCGTTTCGATAAGAACTGTCTGGAACGTATCTTTCAGTGTTGGAAATTTATTTTGTAACCAGATGATAGAGCTGTCTGTTTCTAAAAGATCAGTAAGGTTTTCCGTATCGCAAAAAGGACAAGCTGTATTTTTATTACGGATGCTTTCCGGTTTTTGCTTGCCGATATCATTTAAAAAATAAAGTTGTTGTGTATCCATTCGTATATGCCCCTTTGAAAGTATATGTAAAATTCCCGTCTACTATATTCGTGAAAAGAAAGGAGAAATCCTTTATAGTGAGAAAATGAGAAGGAAGGGGCCGCAACTTTTAATAGAAAAAACAAAAGACCAAATATCCTAATTATATGAGGGTATCTGGTCTTTTATTTTTTCTGTAATAATGTGTATGGATAATATAGCGTATTTTCATTCTGTTTCTTTTTTCTATTTTTCAGTGTGTGTAAGGCAAAGATTGTACCTACAATTGTAAAGATGGCTTTCTTCATATTCATTTCCCCTTTCTATTGTTCATTTAATTCTTGGCTAACTGCTTTGGCGTCAATTAAAGCATGTAGAATCATTTTTACCATGTTCATCATTTTCATTCACTCCTTTTTATAGTAGGTTTAGTTCTTTTACAACTGCTTGTCCATTTACTAATACCTCGAAGATTGCTTTTACGATATCTTTTATCATGATTAATTCCTCCCGTTATCTGTCTCTTGTTTACATCTTTATTGTATAAGGAGGAGTCATTTCGTACTATCGCTTTCCATTACGTGAACATAACAGTTTTGTAAGATTGGATGTAATTTGTTGAAATGTTTAGTCTATCTTCATTATTTTCAGAAAAATGACTATTCAAACATCAAATGGGAAAGTATAATAAAGAAGTAAGTATTAAATTCCGTACGAAAGGAGTGAATGAGATGAAACGTTCTTTAGCTGCGCGCGCAAAATTTTTAGATTTTATCTATTTTTGTCGTGCGATTTTTCATGATGTGATTGCTAACGGGATACGTATGCCCTTTTTTAGCAATTGCATAGTAGCTATTGAACGATAGAAATCTCTTCACCCATTTTATAAGACGTGTGAAAAGGGGGCTATTTTGCTTCCTTTTTCTATGCCAAAAACCATGGGGAAAGTTTCTTTCCTCATGGTTTTTTACGTTGAAAGGAGTATGGAAAATGACAATCTGTAATGTAAATAATGTAACGAAATCTTTTGGTGGAAACATCATATTTGAAAATATATCGCTTGAAATAAAGAGTGGCGAACGAATTGGATTAGTTGGACGAAATGGTAGTGGAAAGACAACGATTTTCCAGTTGTTAACAGGAATTGAGGGCGTAGATGCTGGTGTAATTCATATGAAGAAAGGAACTCGTATTGGTCACGTAGCACAAATTCCGAAGTTTGATGATGAAATAACTGTATATGATGTATTAAGCTCTGCCTTTGTAAAAGAGAAAGAATTAGAGATAGAAATGCGTAGTTTAGAGAAACGTATGGCAGAGGAACAGGATTCAACTGATTTAGAAAGGTTAATGGAGAAGTATGGGGCAATACAAGAGCAATTTTCGTTTTTAGGCGGTTATGAAATAGAGGCAAATATTATGAAGGTAGCAAATGGTTTACAAGTAACGGAGCTATTTTCTCGAGTTTTCACTGAGTTGAGCGGTGGGGAGCAAACGAAAGTAAGTCTTGCTTATATGCTATTACAGAAACCGGACTTACTCCTGTTAGATGAGCCGACAAACCATTTAGATTTATTTGCGGTAGAGTGGCTTGAACAATTTTTGAAAGAGTATACGGGAACAGTTGTGATCATTTCGCATGATCGTTATTTTTTAGATGAAGTTGTTACGAAAATTTTTGATTTAGAAGATGGAGAACTTCATGTGTATCAAACCAATTACTCGCAGTTTGTGAAGGAAAAGGAAGAAAGGCTACTGCAAGAATTTCAATCTTATCAGGAACAACAAAAGAAGATAAAGAAAATGAAAGAAGCAATTAAACGCTTAAGAGAATGGGCGAATCAAGCTAATCCGCCGAATGAAGGATTGCATAAACGTGCTAGAAATATGGAGCGCGCGTTAGAACGGATGGAAAAATTGAAGAAGCCAATTTTAGAAAGAAAGCAGATGGGACTTCAGTTTGAAGGGCAAGAGAGAAGTGGAAAAGATGTTGTTGTAATGAAAGAAGTTAGTAAAGGTTTTGCTAATCGTACCTTATTCCAGAAAGCAAATTTACATGTTCGTTTTCAAGAGCGAGCAGCTATTGTTGGGCGCAATGGTACAGGGAAAACAACATTATTAAAGCTATTGTTAGAGGAAATGAGACCGGATGCTGGCGAGGTTCGAATTGGTAGTGGTGTGAAGATCGGTTATTTATCGCAGCATGCATATGAGAACGTGAAATATAATGTATTGGAAGCATTTAGGGAGCATGTAGTTGTAACAGAAGGAGAAGCTCGCCATATATTAGCTCGCTTTTTATTTTATGGTCTAGCTGTTTTTAAAAAGGTTAATCAGCTTAGCGGTGGTGAAAGAATGAGATTACGGTTGGCACAGCTTATGTATCAAGATGTAAACTTCCTTGTGTTAGATGAGCCGACAAACCATCTTGATATTGAATCAAGGGAAGTGCTAGAAGAAGCTCTCGAACAATATAATGGAACAGTCCTTGCTGTTTCACACGATCGTTACTTTTTAAATAAATTGTTTGAGAAAACATATTGGATTGATGAGCACACATTGTTTGAATTTGTTGGGAATTATGCTTGGGCACGTCAGAAATGGGCAGAAAGAATAGAGAAAAAAGAAGTGAAACGACAAGAGGTTCCAAAAATAAAGGTGATGAATGTAAAGAAGAAAGAAGCGAGTAGTGTAGAAGAAATTGAAGATAAGCTAATGTATATAGAAGAAGATATATATATGCTGGAGTGTGCAATGGAAGAAACAAGCAATGTTGAAATACTCGAACAGTTATATAAAGAAAAAAAGGAAAAAGAACGATTACGGGCGGAATTATATAATCGATTGGATAGTGTGATGGAATAGATAAAAGGAAAACAAGTCATCCCTGTAGAATATGCGAGGGTGGCTTGTTTTGTATGACTACCCTTTAGCTTAAAATGAAAATAGTATAATTTTCTTGCAGTTATATTATGAAAACACTTTTCAAAATGTTGGTGTGACTGAAAGAATATTTCAAAAATGCGAGGAGAATTTTATGTTAGGATACGCACGTATCATTACAATTGTTATGATTTGCATGGTATATATAACTCATGTTTCACGTGAAACAGAAAATTTACAAATCTTTGTTGGAATTGCGTGTTTAATTTATGTTATAAATCACATTTTACTGATCAAACCACATCAAGGGAGAAGAGGAGAATTTTATGTATTCCTTTCAAACGGGGTAGTTACAGCACTATTAGGTTTCTTATTTCCTGAGACATGTTTATATTTAATTATATTTGGGATTGATGCCGTAGGTGTGTTTATTCATAACTGGCGGAAAGTAGTTGTATATTTTTTTATTGGTTTTTTCTTTGTCTGTTGGTTTGCTATTTTACTATATACGTATCAACATACTGGAAAGATAGAAGTGGATAGTAATGCTATTAATTTTATGTTCGTTGTCTTCAGTGCTTTAGCCGGGAACCTAATTAAAAAGCTGACAGTGGCCCATCAAACCGTCGATGATCAATACGAAAAATTGACATTATCACACAAGGCTTTAAAAGCAGCACATGAACAGCTACAGTTATATGCGAAGGAAGTGGAAGAATTAACCGCAGTACGGGAAAGGAACGATATTGCCCGAGAAATTCATGATACAGTTGGTCATAATATGACAGCTTTACTTGTTCAGTTACAACTTGCGGAGGCCTTATGGAAGCAAAAATCGGATGTTACAGAAGAAGTTTTACATACATGTTATGAATTAGCTAGAAAATCCCTGCAAGAAGTAAGGGCGTCAGTCCGTGCACTGAAGGAAGAAAAGGATTTAGGAAACATCATAGAAGGTATGAAGGGGATGCTACATGACTTTTCAAAGGTAACAAAAGTACAAGTAGCTTTTCATTTACAAGGAGATCCAATTATCATTCCGTTGTCATTACAGCCTACCTTGTTGCGTATTATGCAAGAGTCATTAACGAATGCAAAACGCCATGGAAAAGCTAGTTTATGTGAAGTGAAGTTATCTTGCCTGGATGAGAAAGTGGTATTATCAATCTCTGATAATGGCATCGGTGTAAATGAAGTGAGTCCTGGTTTTGGATTAATGAATATGAAAGAACGTGTAGAGGAACATGGCGGCATGATTCGATTTGAGAGCGAAAAGGAAAAGGGATTTCGATTAAAGGTTGAGTTCCCACTGAAGGAAAAGATATGGATAGTAGGAGGAACAAGATGATTCGTATTATGATCGTTGATGATCAGTCACTTATTCGTGATGGTTTAGCAATGCTATTAAATTTACGTCCAGAACTTGAAGTGGTAGGAACAGCTAGTGATGGAGATGAAGTGGTTGACAAGGTAGAAAAATTACAACCTGAAATTATTTTGATGGATATTCGAATGCCTCGTATCAATGGTGTTGAAGGGACTCGTTTAATAAGGAAAAGATTTCCTGACATGAAGGTTCTTATGTTAACGACATTTAATGATAGTGAACTTATTTTTGAAGCTTTGGAACAAGGAGCAAGCGGTTATTTATTAAAAGACATGGAGACAGATGCAATAGTTCAGGCAATATTGACAGTCTATGGAGGAGGGGCTGTTCTTCCGCAGGATACAACAGCTCAAATTGTGAAGGAATTAAAAAGAACAAAAACAATGGATATATCAGAGGAAAATCAGCCGAAGCAAATGGAACAACTAACGGGGCGCGAAGTAGATGTATTAAGGGAGCTTGGATTTGGATTGAGCAATAAAGAAATTGCTAAAAAATTGTTCATTACAGAGGGGACTGTAAAAAATCATGTTTCTAATTTAATTAGTAAGCTAGAGCTGAGGGATCGGACACAAGCCGCTATATATGCGGTGAGATATGGTATTACAACATACACATGACTTTTGGCATAGAGAAGAATCAAAAAGTAGCAGATTACGCTACTTTTTTTATTTTGTATTTCTATCTTAAGGATGATGGAAGAAAGAGGATGTTTTTTTACAATGAGATTGAAGATGAATGTAAAGGGGCTGAATCGACATGTTAGTCGTAGATCATATTACAAAATCGTTTGGGAAGAAAGAAGTTGTAAAGAATGTATCTTTTGAAGTGAAGAAGGGGGAAACGTTTGGTTTGCTTGGCCCAAACGGTGCAGGGAAATCAACGACAATATCAATGATTTGTGGGCTGATTCCATATGATGGCGGCGACATCAAAGTTGGAGGGAAGTCCGTAAAAGAATATCCATTAGATGCGAAAAGGAAGATTGGTATTGTTCCGCAAGATATTGCCTTATACCCTACACTTTCAGCCAAAGAAAATTTAATCTTTTGGGGAAAAATGTATGGTTTAAGTGGGGCGATTGCGAAGAAACGAGCTGATGAGGTATTAGTATATGTTGGTTTACAAGATCGAGCAAAAGAAAAAATTGAAACATTTTCAGGTGGAATGAAACGCCGGATTAATATAGGTGCGGCACTTATGCACGAACCAGAGTTATTAATTATGGATGAGCCGACGGTTGGGATTGATCCACAATCACGGAACCATATTCTAGAAACAGTAAAAGGATTAAATGAGAAAGGTATGACGGTCATTTATACGAGCCATTACATGGAAGAAGTGGAGTATTTATGTGAACGAATTGCTATTGTTGACCATGGAAAGGTGATTGCATTAGGAACGAAAACGGAGCTATGTAATCGTCTTGCTGATGGCTTTATGGTGAAGTTACAACTGAATCGTTATAAAGAGGAGCTGCTGCAGAAAATAAAAGAAATACCAACTGTAGAACGGATTGTCATCGAAGAGGATACAAATACGTTTGATATTGGACTACAGAATGGAGAAGCTGTCGGTACAGTTGTTTCGGTAGTTGTAGAAAATCATGTGCAAATTTTAAAGCTTGAAGTGCAAGAACCAAATTTAGAAGCTCTCTTTTTACAGTTAACAGGGCGTTCACTTCGTGATTAAGGAGGTTAGGAACTCATGAAAAGTTTTATTGTTGCATGGAAAGATTTAAAAATTCGTTTAATAGACCGACGTGGATTTATGATGATGTTACTTATGCCACTTCTATTAACGGCTATTTTAGGATCAGCACTAAGTAACACATTCGATAGTGGAGGATTACCTAGAACAGTAATTGGTTATTATCAAGAAGGAACAGATGAGTTTGCAGATATATTTCAAAAAGATGTATTGCAGTCAAAGGAAATAAAAGATGGTGTAAAGATAGAAGTCGTAACCTCACAAAAAGAGTTAGAGGATATGATAAGAGAGCAGAAAATTGATGTTGGAATTATGATTCCGAATGGGTGGAGTGAACATATACAACACGGAAAATTAAAAGAAGCAAAATTAATTACAGATCCATCAAAAGATATACAAGCAAAAATAGCTGAAACGTTTATCCGTTCTTTCTCAGAGCGTGTGCAAACAGTTGCAGTTTCTACTGAGACCGTCGTAACAGATCTAGCAAAATCACGGCCGGAGAATATTGAACAGTTTGCAAAACAGGTAAGCGCTAATCTACAAACAGTAGCGACTTCAAATATAGAGGGAATTGAAAAAGGAACAGTCGGCCCAAAAACAGTTGCTGCGATGCAATATTATGCTGCGGCAATGTTAGTCATGTTTTTATTATTTAACATAACAGTTGGAGCAAAATCTATTATAACAGAGCAGCGAACGGAAACATTAGCAAGGCTATTAAGTACACCGACAAGTTCATTTGCTATTCTCATAGGGAAGTTTTTTGGAACGTTATTGTTCGCATACCTTCAATTTGAGGTATTTGTAGTTGCTACTCATTATGCTTTTGATGTGAATTGGGGAGAAGATATCTCCCAGGTTACCGTAGTCGGAATTTCTTATGGGATCTGCGTAGCAGGTTTATCTATGCTCATCGCAGCATTTATTCGTGAGGAAAAAACAGCGGATTTAATGGGGGGAATCGGAATTCAGTTGTTAGCCATACTAGGAGGATCTATGTTACCAATCTATACATTTCCAGATATCCTGCAAACCATTGCTAATATCGCTCCAAATAAATGGGCGCTTACAAGTTTTTTAAACATCATGTCGGGTACATCGTGGTATACGTTATTTCCAGTTATCTTAAGTTTATCTAGTGTGGGTATTATATCCGTTATCATCGGAACTTTCCGTTTGCGTATGAGATAGGGGGAGAAATCATGAAAAAAATTTGGGCGCTTTGCTGGCTAGAGTTAAAACAAATCTTAATTAAGCCACAAAGCTATATGCTTATGTTCGGAATGCCTATTATTTTTACAATTATTTTTGGAGGGCTTTTAGGGGAGAGTGGAAATACGAAAGTGAATATTAGTTTAGTAGATCAAGATGGATCTATATTATCTAACTCCTATTATAAAGAAATAAAGAAAAGTGATTTAATTTCTATAGAGAAGGTAACGTATGAAGAAGCAAAACAGAAAATTGAAAAGAAGAAGTCCTCGGGTATTGTGACAATTCCAAAAGATTTTCAAAAGAGTATGGCAGCCGGGAAAATAGAGAAGGTTAAATTTCAATCGAGCGCTGATTTTACCGGGGGGGCATCTGTAGAACAGATATTACAAAGTGCAATAAAAAAGATGGAAATAGAAGTAGCGGCAGCAAGAGATTCAGAGCAAATAGGGGGGATGTCTTGGGAGAAGGTGTATGAAACGATTCATACAAAGGTAGAACCGGTTTCACTTCAAAAAGAATCCATTGCACTAGGGGAGAAAAAAATGAATAACGTAACAGGGCGGGCTGCAGGATTTTCTATTCTTTTTGTAATGATTGTAATGCTAAGTGCAACCGGAACAATTTTAAAAGCAAGACAACTGGGCGTTTGGTATCGTCTATTAGGAACGCCTGTTTCAAAGGCTCAAATACTAGGAGGATATATACTTTCTTTCTTTTTAATCGGATGGATTCAATTTGGTACTTTAATGGTATTAACGAATGTCCTGTTCGGTGTACAGTGGGGAAATTTATTAGGGACGATCATACTTGTTTCGGTATTATTACTAGCAGTCATTGGTTTAGCTTTATTCTTAGCCAGTATTGTGAAGACAACGGATCAGCAGTCAGCTTCAGGTAATCTCGTTGTTGTTTCAACTTGTATGATTAGTGGGTTGTATTGGCCTATTGAAATTGAACCTGAATGGATGCAAAAAGTAGCAAACTTTGTTCCACAAACTTGGGCAATGCGCGGGTTTACCGAATTGATTGCAAGAGGAGGAACGTTAGCAGATATAGCAGGATATGTTGGTATACTTATGCTATTTGCTGGTGTATTCTTCATAGTTGGTTTAACAAGAATACGTTATGATTGAAAAAAGAAAGCAGAGTTTACAGCTTCGAACGCTGAACTCTGCTTTCTTTTTGTGTATCGTCTTCTCCTATAGAAATGCTAATTGCAATTCCGAGCATAAAGAGAAATGCTAAAAAGAGGACGAACTTTGGGAAGAACGGAAACAGTAGCAATGCCCCGACTATCATGAATGTCAAAGCAACATAGTGCAAGACATATAGGAATAGTTTGTCCATATTTTCGCCCCCTTTTTGGTAATTTGTTATTAGCCTATGCCTGTCCATGGAATAATAGACTGATTTTTAAACAGTTTCTTTCGTTCGTATAAAATGAATAATTGACAGGGTAAAGGGGGCTACTACTTCGTTATATAGGTAGAAAATATATGGTATATTGTTAAATTTACCTAAATTAAAGATTTAACAACATTTTCGTGAAGATTATTGAAATATTTAGTGTAGAAAGAATTGACAAAATATTATGAAGGGTATAATCTAATAACAATAAAGTCTACCGGAAAAGTTGGAATAGAGATGTTACCCCTCATAAATATCTATTTTTGTGTTTAAAACCTACTTTTCCGATAGGTTATAAAATATTGCTGTGGGAGGCATACATAAGGCAAGCAGTTCATAAAGTGTAATTATTAAAAAAAGTTAGGGTGGGGACAATGAAGAAAAAGACAAAAAAATGGGCTGGTGTATTTTCAGTATTACTGAGTAGTTCGCTTGTGTTATCTGCTTGTGGGGGACAGGAGGATAAGGCTTCAACGGAACCAGCAAAACAACAGGATGTAAAAGATTTAAAGATAGAGAAGGTTACAGCGACAGATAAGTCGAAAAATCCTGAGAAAGCGAAGCAGAGAAAAGATACACTTATTGTAGGAATTTCAAAGCCTGGTGGTGTGTTCTTACCATATTTCCAAGAGAATGGTTGGGACGGTAACGTAACATCAGTTATATTTGCGTCTCTTGTATCAACAGATAAACAAGGGAAGCCAGTTCCAGAGCTTGCAGAGAAATGGGATGTATCTTCTGATCAATTAAAGTACACGTTCCACTTACGAAAAAATTTGAAATTTAGTGATGGTTCACCGTTAACAGCAGATGATGTGGCATTTACATTAACATTGCTACATGATAAGGCTTATGAGGGTGGTACAGATATTTTACAATATGCAATTAAAGGCGGAAAAAATTATAAAGAAGGAAAAGCTACGTCTATTGAAGGAATTAAAGTAGTTAATCCACAAACAATTGAAATTACGACAGAAAAAGTAAACTCACAAGCATTAGTAAGCTTGGGGGGACCTGTCTTATCTAAGGATTATTATGGAAAAGATTATAAGCAAAATACAAGCTTAAACTATTTAAAAGATTTATATGGTAAACCAATTGCGGCAGGGCCTTATAAATTTGAAAAGTATGTCCCAGGTCAAGAAGTACGATTTGTGGCAAATGAACATTATTATGCTGGTAAACCAAAAGTTAAAAACTTTATTTATAAAATTACAACACCAGACACGAATTTCCAGCTATTCCAAACAGGAGAAACCGACTATGATGGGTTTGCTGCTAATAATGACAACATTGAACAATTAAAGAGCTTAGGCTTTGCTAACTTCAATATTGAAACAGTGAGCTCATACTCATTCGTTTACCTTAATAATAAGAAGCCATATTTAAAAGACAAAAAAGTACGACAAGCGCTTATTTACGGATTAGATCGTAAAAAATATGTAGATACATACTTCCAAGGGAATGCTTCTGTTGCGAATATACCGATTTCACCGACATCATGGGCATATGATGATAAGGGTATAAATCAATATGAGTACAATTTAGAGAAAGCGAAAAAATTGTTAGATGAAGCTGGTTGGAAAGTTGGATCTGATGGCATTCGTGAAAAAGATGGACAGAAATTAAAGTTGAGTTATTATGCGGCAAGTGGAAGAAAGCAAGAAGAGGTATTTATACCAATTGCGAAAGAGAATTATAAGGCGTTAGGTGTGGAGTTTAATCCGGAAATCATGGACTTTAATACACTTGTTTCGAAGCTTAAAAAGTTTGATTATGATTTAGCAGCTGTTGCGACACCTATTATTTCTGATCCGAGTGAAACTGTAGGTGAGTTTGAATCTACGCATCCAGATAACTCGGCTGGTTATAGTAATCCCAAAGTAGATGAATTAATTAAAAAAGGTATTGAAACGGTAGATATTGAAAAAAGAAAACCTATTTATAAAGAATTATATAAAGAATTAAGCGATGATCCCCCTGTCATTTTATTAAATTACCGTAAAAGCATTTCAGCACACAATTCACGTGTAAAAGGAATTAATCCAGAAAAATACGATAGCATTAGTTCAAACTTACCTGTTTTATCTATTGAACAATAGGGATAAGTAATTAATGAATAGAAGACGTTTTTTCATACAGTTGTTAGTTCTTGCTGTTTTGAAAAAATGTTCTTCTATTTTTAAGTAAATATGATTGGGGAGACAAAAGGTGAAAACATATATCATTCGTAGGTTTTTACAAATGATTCCTACATTGCTTGGTACATCTATTATTATCTTTTTCTTATTTGCCCTCCTGCCAGGCGATTATGTTGATTCGAATCCAAAGTTAACACCAGAACGCGCACAGGAATTAAGAGAATTGTATGGATTAAATAAACCTATTGTAGAAAGATACTTGCATTGGTTAGGTAATGCACTACATGGTGATTTTGGTTTTTCGTTGCAATATCAAGAACCTGTCACATCATTGCTTAATAAATTTATTTGGAATACCTTCATTGTTGCTGCTGCAGCTTTATTTTTTACTTGGATTATTGCACTTATTGTTGGGGTTGTTTCAGCAACAAAGCAACATTCATGGTTTGACGCACTGGTAACAATCGGTGTTTTTGCAGCGATGTCATTTCCATCATTCTTTATCGGCCTATTTTTAATTAAAGTATTTGCTGTTGATCTTCATGTATTACCGATTGGTGGGATGATTAATATAGGAAGTAATTCGACAGGTTTTACGTACATATTGGAAGTACTTAGGCACATGATTTTACCAGTATTTATTTTAACACTCCTTGGTGTCGGCTCATTGACTCGTTATTTTAGAACGGGAATGCTTGAAGTTGTAAGACAAGATTATATCCGAACTGCTCGGGCAAAAGGGTTGAAAGAAAGAGTCGTTATTTATAAACATGCACTAAAAAATGCGATTTTACCAGCAATCACATTGCTTGCATTTGAATTACCAGGATTGTTCTCTGGTGCAATTATTATTGAACAAATTTTTAATTGGCCAGGAATTGGGACCATTCAATTAGAAGCGTTGAGTTTTCGAGATTATACAGTATTAATGGCATTTACAATGTTTCTCTCTTGCCTAACAATTATCGCAAACTTTTTAGCGGACATCGTTTATGCGATTGTCGATCCGCGTATTCGATTAAAGTAAGGGGGGGAGAAAGATGGAGACTATTGTAACAGTAAAGAAGAAAAATAAGAAAAAAGGAAATGTAACTTCACCATGGCGACAGGCATTTACTAGAATTAAGAAAAATAAATTAGCGCTATTTGGATTTTATATTTTGGTTTTTATGTTTGTATTTTGTTTTATCGGGCCATTTTTTTCACCATATGTTTCTGGAACAATTCAAGTAACACAAATTAATAAGCCACCAAGTTTTTCTCATTGGCTTGGTACAGATCCGCTTGGAAGAGATATTTTAACACGATTGATGCAGGCGGGAAGAATTTCATTAACAATTGGTTTAGCTTCGATGGTACTATCTGTCATACTTGGCGCGTTATTAGGGGCTATATCTGGTTTTTATCGTGGTGTTGTAGATCATATTATTATGCGTATTGCGGATGTATTAATGTCTATTCCAGGATTGCCATTACTTATCATTATGGGTGCTATTTTATCAGAATGGAAACTTCCATCTGAATATCGACTTTATGTTGTTATGATTATGCTAAGTTTGATTGGATGGCCGGGGCTTGCACGCTTAGTGCGAGGACAAATTTTAACACTTCGGGAACAATCATTTATGCAAGCTGCTGATGTATTAGGATTAAAGGATTATCGAAAGATTGTACATCATTTAATTCCGAATGTATTCCCTTTATTAATTGTTGTGGCAACGTTAGGCGTAGCGGGAGCTATTTTAAGTGAATCTGCATTAAGTTATCTAGGTCTTGGGGTTGTTCCACCAACACCATCATGGGGAAATATGATTAGTGCGGCAAACTCATTAATTGATTTCCAAAAACGTCCATGGTTATGGATTCCGCCCGGTTTTGCGATTTTTATAACAGTTGTATCAATTAACTTACTTGGTGATGCACTTCGTGATGCATTGGATCCAAAGATGAAGCGGTAGGTGAGGAAGCGTGAGTAGAGCAGTAGTAGAGTTAAAGGATTTACAAACCCACTTTCATACGGAGGAAGGTACAGTAAAAGCTGTGAATCATGTTAGCTTTTCTGTACGAGAAGGTGAAACGGTTTGTGTAGTGGGGGAATCAGGATGCGGAAAAAGTGTAACGGCTTTATCTATTATGGGACTCATTGCTGAATCTGGAGGTATTGTTGGTGGTGATATCCTTTATGAAGGCAAAAGTCTTTTAGGAATGAAAGAGCAGGAACTTCGCAGTTTAAGAGGAAATGAGATTGCGATGATTTTCCAGGAACCGATGACATCTCTTAATCCAGTATTTACTGTTGGAGAACAAATTGTAGAAACGTTAAGGGAACATGAATTGCTTAGTAAAAATGAGGCGTATAAAAAAGCAATTGAATTGATTCGTAAGGTCGGTATTGCACGTGCCGATGAAATTGTGCATTCATATCCACACGAGTTAAGTGGTGGAATGTTGCAACGGATTATGATTGCGATTGCACTGAGTTGTAATCCTAAACTATTAATTGCTGACGAGCCTACAACGGCTCTTGATGTTACAATCCAAGCACAAATATTAGATTTACTGAGACAGGTAAAAGAAGAATTTAAAACATCGATTTTATTAATTACACATGATTTAGGTGTTGTAGCAGAAATGGCAGATTATGTTGTAGTTATGTACGGTGGTAAAGTAATTGAAGAAGCGCCTGTGCTAGAGTTATTTCAAAATCCTAAACATCCATATACAAAAGGTCTACTAAAATCAAAACCAGTAATGGGAAAGCGAACAGATAAACTTTATTCTATCCCAGGGCAAGTTCCAAACTTAGTTGGCTTAGGGGAATTTTGCTACTTTAGTGGTCGCTGTGAACATTGCATGGAAATATGCAAAAATGAAGCACCCGGTCTTTTGATACATGAAGATCATCATAAAGTAGCTTGCTGGTTATATGAGGAGCGTGCTGAGTAATGAGTGAACCATTATTAGAGGTAAAGAATTTAAAAACGTATTTTCCAATTAAAGGTGGCATATTTAGTAGAACAATTGGGCATGTAAAAGCAGTAGATGGGGTAAGCTTCACTATTAATAAGGGTGAAGTGTTTGGACTAGTAGGTGAATCGGGAAGTGGAAAGACGACGATTGGGAAAACTATCCTGCGCCTTGTTCAAAAAACGGAGGGCGAAGTAAAATTTAAAGGGCAAGATGTTCACGTGTTATCAAAAGAGGAATTGCGAAAGCGTCGTCCTAATATGCAACTTGTATTCCAAGATCCATTTAGTTCATTGAATCCCCGAATGAGAATTGGAGAAGCACTTGGTGAACCAATGTTAGCACATGGTTTAGCTACGAAAGAGAATGTTCGTGAAAAAGTGTTAGAAGTACTAGAGTTATGTGGTTTAGCACCATATCATATTGATCGTTATCCGCATGAATTCTCTGGGGGACAACGTCAGCGTATCGTCATTGCAAGAGCGATGGTACTAAATCCAGAATTTATTGTTGCTGATGAACCTGTTGCAGCGTTAGATGTATCTATTCAAGCACAAATTATAAACTTGTTTAGTGAATTACAAGAAAAAAAGGGTTTATCCTATTTATTTATTTCACATGATTTAAGTGTTGTCGAACACTTATGTACAACAATTGGGATTATGTATTTAGGGACCATCGTGGAAACAGCCAATCGTGATGAATTGTTTGCAAATCCGCTTCATCCATATACGAAGGCGTTGTTATCAGCTGTACCAATTCCCGATCCAACTGTTAAGCGTGAAAGAATTATTCTTCAAGGAGATATTCCAAGTCCAGTAAATCCACCATCAGGCTGTCGTTTTCATACACGCTGCCCGTTTGTAACAGATATTTGTAAGCAGGCAGTGCCGGAATTCCGTGATGTTGGAGAAGGACATCTTGTTGCCTGTCATCATGTGTAAAAAAAAGGGCTCTTCCAAATACGGAAGAGTCCTTTTCTCTTATTTACTTGCTGATGGCTGTTTTAGTACATACTGCTCAATTGCATGTGCAACACCATGCTCATCATTTGTTAATGTAACAACATCACATAATCTCTTTACATCTTCTTCAGCATTCCCCATCGCAACCGATAAGCCGGCTACTTCTAACATTGGTACATCGTTAAAGTTGTCCCCAATGGCAATGGTATCTTGAAGTGGAATATTGAAATAAGATGCCATTTCTTGTAATCCATTTCCTTTATGACCATGTTTGTCCATAATTTCTAAATTCGTCGGAGCTGATGCTGTAACCATAATTTCTTTATCTTCTTGTAAAGATTGCAGTAATTGTGAGCGATGCTCTGCATCAAACGTCAAAATAAAGAATTTCGATACTTCTAATTCGGGATTATTTACGACGTCTTCGATCTTTTGAAAATCGGTAATTAAGTTCGATTTTTTTTGCTTCTCTGTAATCCGTTCAAGTTCTTCAATTGTAACATCCAGCGTATGCTTATTTTTTTCGAATGCATGCATTACTTGTTCTTTCCAATTATCAGGAGAATAAACGCCTTTATTTGTGTACAGCTTATATGGAAAACCTTCAGATTCTAGTAATTTAGCAAGCTTGTATACTTTATCATTTTGTAAACAACGTGCGTTAATTACTTTTCCATCAACGTAAACAATTGCTCCATTGCTTGCTCCAACTGGAAGTGATAATTGGTACTCTTCCAATAGTTTTAAGGCATCTTCTTTTGCACGACCAGAACAAATCATGACAACATGACCGGCTGCTTTAGCATCAAGAATAGCTTGTAAATTTTCTTTGGAGATTTCAAGGTTAGATGATAATAGTGTACCATCCATATCTAGTGCGATTAATTTCAAACTGACCACCTCTTTGCTTTTATTATACATAGTTATCTTGAGGAAACATATAAACTTATCTTGGGCTTTATGGAAATGTTAATGAAACAAATCTTTAAAACGATTTCGAAAGGGTATGATGAGATAGAAAAAATGGAAGAGCGCTCATCCTTGCAAATTATGAAGAAGATAGATATTCCGTTGGATAAGATCTCAAATAGTGTAGAAAGAGAATATAAGGATGATATTTTTGTAACAAAAAGTAGTAGATGAGATACTCCATACTTTTGTTGCTACGTTTATTTCGTTTTGTAACTCCAATATTACATTAATGTTACAAACGTGTGCGTGTTAGAAAGCGCCATACAAAGGGATTTATAAATGTTTTTTGATCGTATCGTAAAAAAAATGTAATAAATTTTATGTATTTATATTGCAGTATGAAAAAAGTTATGTTACATTAATGTTACAAACGTTACACGAATTAATTTAATGTAACGTTAAGATAAAAACTATGAATTAATCATTTCTTAGAAATTACATATAAATACCGATTGATAAGGAGAGAGTAACTATGAAAAACGAACAAGTATTACAAGTAACAAAAATGGATTTATTAGGGTCAGCAGGTGGAGCAGCAGTATTAACAGCATTGATCGTACTTCTTTCTAACGTTTTAGTATAATAGAAACCTTGTACAAGCAGTAGAACGGATTATTGTATCAAATAAAAAAGTTGTGAACGGAAGGGAGAATGAAAAGCATGGAAAACAAAGAAGTATTACAAGTAACAAAAATGGATTTATTAGGATCAGCGAGTGGAGCAGCAGTATTAACAGCATTGATCGTATTTCTTGCTAATGCATTAGTATAATAGAGATTTTGTACAGAGAGTGGAATAAGTATTACAACAGGAAAAATAGTTGTGAATTGAAGGGAGAATAAGAGAAATGGAAAATAAAGAAGTATTAAAACTAACAAAAATGGATTTATTAGGATCAGCAGGAGCAGCAACAGCGTTAACAGCATTCATCGTATTTCTTTCAAGTGCATTAGTATAATAGAATAGTATAAAGAGTTACAAAAAGCTGAAAGGAGAATGAGGAGTATGGAACAGGTATTACAAGTAACAAAGATGGATTTATTAGGGGCAGCAGGTGGAGCAGCAGTATTAACAGCGCTTATTGTATTCCTTGCAAATGTATTAGTATGATAGGTATAGATAAGAGGGAATTCTCATATATTATTCGTACCATTATTCAAAAAAAATAAAGACTCTAACATATTATAGATAGTTAATATGTTAGGGTCTTTTTTGTATTCTAATCGTTTTTTATTTGTTCTAGATCTACATCAGTAAATTATATCCTTATATGCATGGATTCCCTGTTATCTTAAAGAGAAAAAAGTCGAATTTTATATGGAAGAAAAAAGAGGTATTTAACAGGAAAGATAGAAAATTTTAAAAGTTAGAAATTTGTTAGCTTGCTAACTATTTTTTAAGTGGTATCTGGAAGCGCTTTCGATTAGTTCTCAGTATGTAACATTCAATTTATTTACAGGGGGATGAGGAATTTATGAAACAAAAATCTATGGATACGTTAGCTGCACAAATGGAGGATTTCTTTCCGGTACGTGATGTTGATCATTTAGAATTTTATGTGGGAAATGCAAAGCAATCAAGCTATTACCTTGCGAGAGCGTTCGGATTTAAAATTGTTGCTTATTCTGGATTAGAAACAGGAAACCGTGAAAAGGTTTCTTATGTTCTTGTGCAAAAAAACATGCGTTTTGTTGTGTCTGGGACTTTAAATAGTGATAGCCGTATTGCGGAATTTGTAAAGATCCATGGTGATGGAGTAAAAGATGTAGCTTTACTTGTTGATGATGTTGAAAAGGCCTATTCAGAGGCTGTAAAACGAGGTGCTGTTGCGATTGCTCCACCGGAAGAATTAACGGATGAACATGGGACATTAAAAAAGGCGGTTATCGGTACGTATGGTGATACAATCCATACTCTTGTGGAGCGTAAAAATTATAAAGGTAAATTTATGCCTGGTTATGAAGAAGTTGAATTTAATATTCCGAGTGAAGAAACAGGATTAATCGCTGTAGACCACGTTGTCGGCAACGTTGAAAAAATGGAAGAGTGGGTTAGCTATTACGAAAACGTTATGGGCTTTAAACAAATGATTCATTTTGATGACGATGATATTAGCACAGAGTATTCCGCATTAATGTCAAAAGTTATGACAAATGGAAGTCGTATTAAGTTTCCAATTAATGAACCGGCAGATGGAAAGCGAAAATCACAAATTCAGGAGTACTTAGAGTTTTATAATGGTGCGGGTGTACAGCATCTCGCGTTATTAACAAATGATATTGTGAAAACAGTTGAAGCGCTTCGTTCAAACGGAGTGGAGTTTTTGGATACACCAGATACGTATTACGAAGAGTTAACGGCGCGTGTTGGGAAAATCGATGAAGAAATTGACAAGTTAAAAGAGCTTAAGATTCTTGTAGATCGTGATGATGAAGGCTACTTACTACAAATTTTCACAAAGCCAATTGTAGATCGCCCAACATTATTTGTCGAAATTATTCAGCGTAAAGGTTCTCGTGGATTTGGCGAAGGCAACTTTAAAGCATTATTTGAATCCATTGAAAGAGAACAAGAGCGACGTGGAAATCTATAAAATTTTTTACTGATCAGTGGGAGCTATGTCTCCCACTGATTCAAGTTGTACTTTATATGAACAGTAAGGAGGGAAAGTGATGAAATTTATTACATTTCGTCTTCCTTCAGAGGGAATGCGTGCTGGTTGGCTTGAAGGTGACAAAGTAATTGATATGAATATAGCAAGTAGTGGCACTCTTCCTTCATCTATGCTCGCTTTTTTAGAGAAAGCGGATGAGTATGCAGAAATAGTGCGTGGTATTCGAGAACCAACAAGTGGTGTGTACTCACTGGAAGATGTGGAGCTTTGTTCAGCCATTCCAAATCCAGGTAGTATTCGTGACTTTTATGCGTTTGAACAACATGTCAAAACGGCTCGTGGGCGTCGTGGTTTAGATGTCGTTCCAGAGTGGTATGATATTCCTGTTTTTTATTTTACAAATCACCGTGCCGTTATTGGGCCGGAAGCTTCTGTTTCTTGCCCGAAACAATCCCAAAAGCTTGATTACGAATTAGAAATTGCTTGTGTGATTGGGAAAGAAGGAAGAAATATTTCACGTGAACAAGCAGAAGAATATATTTTCGGTTATTGTATTATGAATGACTGGAGTGCAAGAGATTTGCAAGCCGAGGAGATGAAAGTAGGACTCGGTCCAGCAAAAGGAAAGGACTTCGCTACTTCATTAGGAGCTTATCTTGTTACAAAAGAGGAATTAGATGTTTATCGCACTGGTGAACGTTATAACTTAGAAATGACTGCTCATGTGAACGGAGAACTTTTGTCTAAAGGGAATTTCCGAGACATTTACTATACGTTTGCAGAAATGATAGAACGTGCTTCAGAGGATGTTACCTTATACCCAGGAGATGTAATCGGTTCTGGCACGGTTGGAACTGGATGTATTTTAGAACTTGGTACAGAAAAGTGGTTACAAGATGGTGACGTTGTAGAACTTACGATCACTGGGCTAGGCACAATGCGTAATACAGTGAAAAAAGAAATGAAAGCAGGTGATGGGCATGTATTATCGTCACATGGGGGAGCTTCCTCATAAGCGACACGTACAATTTCGTAAAGAAGATGGATCACTTTATCGTGAACAGGTGATGGGAACGAAAGGTTTCTCTGGTACACAATCTATTTTGTATCATCATTATATGCCAACAGAAGTAGGGCATGCTGCATTAGCATATTCTTGTCAATTGCAGTATGAAGAAGACGTAGCGCTCGCCCATCGTCACTTTCGTACGAAAGAAAACAAGAAAACTGGAGATGCGATAAACGGAAGGAATTTTATATTAGGAAATGAAGATTTATTAATTGGTGTTGTTAACCCAACAGAAAAAATGGATTATTTCTATCGTAATGGTGATGGAGATGAAATGTTATTTGTTCATTATGGAACTGGGAAAATTGAGACGATGTTCGGAACGATTCATTACCGGAAAGGTGATTATGTAACAATCCCAATCGGAACAATTTACCGAGTTATTCCAGATGAGGGAGAGTCTAAGTTTCTTGTTGTAGAAGCAAATAGCCAAATTACAACACCACGTCGTTATCGTAATGAGTATGGTCAATTGTTAGAACATAGTCCTTTCTGTGAAAGAGATATCAGGGGGCCAGAGAAGTTAGAGACATACGATGAAAAAGGCGAGTTTGTCGTGATGACAAAGTCGAGAGGTTATATGCATAAGCATGTTATGCAGCATCATCCGTTAGATGTTGTCGGTTGGGATGGATATTTATATCCTTGGGTCTTTAATGTAGAAGATTTTGAACCGATTACGGGCCGTGTTCATCAGCCACCGCCAGTCCATCAAACTTTTGAAGGGCATAACTTTGTTATTTGTTCTTTTGTGCCGCGTTTATATGATTACCATCCAGAGGCAATCCCGGCACCGTATTATCATAGTAACGTAAATAGTGATGAAGTTCTTTATTATGTAGAAGGGAACTTTATGAGCAGAAAAGGCGTAGAAGAAGGCTCAATTACACTCCATCCGAGTGGTATTCCACACGGACCGCATCCTGGAAAAACAGAAGCAAGCTTAGGGAAAAAAGAAACAATTGAATTAGCGGTTATGATCGATACATTCCGTCCGCTCCGTATTGTGAAACAAGCACATGCGACGGAAGATGAGAAGTATATGTATAGCTGGATTGAAGAGGGTTCATATAATACGAAATAAAGTGAAACTTTAATCAGTGGGAGTCTATTCCCAGTTGATTATTAGCTCTCATGGGTAGTAATACTGCCCGCAAATGGCCAGATAAAAAGAGGCATACTCATAAAATGAGTTTGCCTCTTTCTTTAGTTGGAATCGACAATTTATAGAATATCAAAAATAATCATAAAAAGATATAGGGGTATAATTATATACAGTATTTACATATTGTTTATTGCTTGTTGATTATATAATTTTCTGTTTATTTCGACAAAGGTATTGACTAAGAAGTTTGTTGTAAGTAAAATAAAAATAATTAAATTTTCAGAAAATTAAAACTTAGAGGTGCATGCTATGAAGCAAATTTTTCAGAAAAAGCCAATTGCAAAATTACTGCAGGAAAGTAAACAGAAAACATTAGCAAGAACATTGGGAGCGCTAGATTTAACAATGCTTGGGATTGGGGCTATTGTTGGAACGGGGATTTTTGTTCTTACTGGTGTTGTGGCAGCGAAACATTCTGGACCAGCTATCATCTTGTCATTCGCTATAGCTGCATTAGCTTGTGCTTTTGCTGCATTCTGTTATGCAGAATTTGCATCTTCTGTTCCCGTTTCGGGAAGTGTTTACACGTATACATACGCGACGATGGGAGAGATATTTGCATTTTTAATTGGATGGGATTTAATGTTGGAATATTTATTAGCAACATCTGCGGTAGCTAATGGATGGTCTGCTTATTTCCAATCTTTATTAAAAGGCTTTGGAATTCACATTCCGACCATTCTATCTTCTGCTCCTGGAACGGGAAAGGGTGGCCTTATTGATTTACCAGCTGTCATTATCATTTTAATTATGACTGTTCTTTTATCTAGAGGTGTACGTGAAAGTGCTCGTGTAAACAATATTATGGTTTTTATTAAGATAGCAGTTGTATTACTCTTTATCTTTGCTGGTTTTACTTATGTAAAGCCGGAAAACTGGACGCCGTTTATGCCGTTTGGTCTCGATGGCGTAATGGCTGGGGCTGCAACAGTATTCTTTGCATTCATTGGATTTGATGCTGTATCGACAGCAGCGGAGGAGGTAAAACGTCCGCAACGTGATTTACCAATTGGTATTATAGCATCCTTACTCATTTGTACCATTCTTTATATCGTTGTTTCACTTATTTTGACAGGGATTGTACCTTATGGTGAGCTGAATATTTCTGATCCGGTAGCTTTTGCACTTCAGTTTATTGGACAAGATGGTTTAGCAGGTGTTATCTCGGTGGGAGCAATTACAGGAATTACAACTGTAATGTTAGTTATGATGTATGGGCAGGTACGTGTTTCATATGCAATGAGTCGTGATGGATTACTGCCGAAGCGTCTTGCGAAAGTTCATCCGAAATTTAAAACACCATTTTTAAATACATGGACAACAGGTATTATAGCAGCGCTTATTTCAGGTCTTATTGATTTAAATGTACTAGCCCATCTTGTAAATATGGGGACATTATCCGCATTTGCACTTGTAGCTGTTGCTGTTATTGTAATGAGAAAAACACACCCAGATTTACCACGTGCTTTTAAAGCGCCGCTTGTGCCAGTTTTACCTGCATTAACAGTTATCTTTTGTTTATATTTAATGCTTCAACTATCAGGAACCGCATGGATGAGCTTCGGTATTTGGATGGTGATTGGTGTAGCTGTTTACTTCTTATATAGTCGGAAGCATAGTGTTTTAAATAATAAAGAAGATAAGGAAGATGTAGCGAATTTATAGGAGAGGGATCCGTTCTAAATAGAATAGAACGGATCTTTTTATTTTGAAAATTTACATTTTTCTAATATTGATATAAGATAAGGAGTGGTTGATTAAAGGGGTGTTGTAAATGAAAAAGACGTGGCGTGAGTTACAAGCGATGGATCGTAACGTGTGGATTCGTTTTATAGGGGAAACGTTGAATGGAATTGCAATGATGATGTTAATGCCGTTTTTTGCATTGTATTTAAAAGATAAAGTAGATTCTTTATTAGAAGTAGGGGTCATTATGGCACTTTCTCCCATTGCAGCAAGTTTTGGTTCTCTAATAGGGGGGAGAATTGCTGATATATATGGTAGAAAACCCATTATGATATTTTCGATGGCGAGTAATGCATTGTTAATGCTTGGTTTTTTATTTATAGAAGGGTTTATTCCTTATGCTATTCTGTCTATTTTTTTAGGATTAAGTAACTCGCTATTCCATCCAGCAGCATCGGCGATGGTAGCGGACGTGACAGCACCTGAAAAGAGAACAGAGGCGTACGGTTTATTACGAATGGGACATAATATTGGGGCAGCAATCGGGCCGATTATGGGGGCTTCGGTAGTTGTGCTTTCCAAAAATTTAGTGTTTATTATTGCTTCATCTACAATGCTATTTTATGCACTTCTTGTGTTAATGCTTATTCAAGAAACCATGCCGAAAGCTGCATTGAAAGAGCGAGGGGATACGAAAAAGGAATCAGAATCGGTTTGGAAAATTGTTCTGAGGGATAAGGTACTCATAATTTATTTATTGGCGGGTATTATTGTTTCCATGGGTTTTTCACAAACAGAAGGTATGCTCCCTCTTCATTTTGATAATGAAATGAAAGAGATATTTGGTAAAAACAACCCATATCCATATTTAATGGCTTTAAATGGACTTCTAGTTGTTTTATTCCAATTTCAAATTTCAAAATGGGCAACAGATAAACCGGTTGGAAAGACGATGTTATATGGAGCTTGTTTATTTGGAATTGGATTGCTTTTCATTGGTTGGTTACCTAAGTGGTTTGGTGAATCTGGAGCAAATGCTACGGTTATTTTAATAACATTACTTGTTGTTTATGCAGTATATACGCTAGGTGAAATGATTATGTCGCCTGTACAAATGACATTTGTTGCAAATTTAGCACCAGAGCATTTACGTGGAACATATATGGGGGCGGCGAGCTTACAGTGGATTACAGGGAATGCATTCGGCCCGCTTCTTGGCGGATTATTACTAGATCGATTGCTAGGGCACTTGTTGTTCACGATTTTAGGAGTGGGATGTGTAATAGCAGGTCTTGTATATATTTCTTTAGATCGCCTTGTGGAACAAAGACAAAAGGAAGATGTGGTGAAACAATCCTCATAATCAATAGGTGACATACACATAAAGCGGTATTTCTTCATATATATAGGTGCATAACTAGAATAGGTCATAACTTTGTTGTAAGGAAAGATATGGAATTAGAATAACTGTTTATCCCGCTATTTGTAGCGGGTTGCCCGTAAAATTCCGATTGGTGAGTTCTGTCATTCAAGGGATTGGCATTTTATCCTGTTATTTAAGGGAAGTAAGGTCAATGCTGAGAAAAGTTTCACTTTATTTTAAATAGGACTGCCTATTTTTATAAAAAGTGCTAAAATAGAAAAATGAAAACAATTGGTTAGGGTGATTTCATTGACTAAAATTAAATTAGGTTTATTATATGGTGGAAAATCAGCAGAGCATCAAGTTTCATTACAAACAGCTCTTGCTGCGATTAAAGCATTAAATCAAGAAAAATTCGAGATTCATCCAATTTATATTACAGAGCAAGGCCAATGGATGCGTGGTGAGCGCATTGAAGGTGAAGTAACAAGTGTGCAGGCATTACAAATGAACGGAGAGGAGAATGCAATTTCTCCAGTATCATTAAGTACAGAAATCATCCCTGTTTCTTCTTCTAAGCAAGAAGAGGCAATTGATGTTATTTTCCCATTGTTACACGGACCAAATGGTGAAGATGGAACGGTACAAGGGCTGTTAGAATTAATGAACATTCCATACGTTGGTAATGGTGTATTAGCATCAGCTGCTGGTATGGATAAAGTTGTTATGAAAAATATCTTTGCGGAAGCTGGATTAAAACAAGCGAAGTACGTATCTTTCATTCGTAGTATATGGGAGAAAAACCGTCAAGTAGCTTATGATAAAGTAGAAGAAAAACTAGGGTACCCATGTTTTGTAAAACCAGCAAACCTTGGATCAAGTGTTGGGATTAATAAATGTAAAGATCGTGAAGAATTAGAGAAAGCATTTGAAGAAGCGTTCCAATTTGACCGCAAGATTATTGTAGAAGAAAATATTGTTGGTCGTGAAGTGGAAGTTGGCGTTTTAGGAAATGATGAGCCGAAATGTTCTGTTGTAGGTGAAATTGTACCTAAGAAAGAATTTTATGATTATAAATCAAAATACATTGATGGTGATACAGCGCTAATTATTCCAGCTGAAATTACAGAAGAAGAGTCAGCTACGATTCAACGAGATGCAATTCTTGCGTTCCAATCATTAGATGGTGCTGGATTAACACGAGCGGATTTCTTCTTAACGAAAGATGGGGAAGTATATATTAATGAAGTAAATACAATGCCGGGATTTACGCCATTTAGTATGTTCCCATTATTATGGCAACATACTAACTTACCTTATCCAGAGTTGATTGAAGAATTAATTCGTTTGGCGATTGAGCGTCATGAAGAAAAGAAAAAAATTAAATATACAATCTAACAAAAAAGGGGGAAGCACTATTCAAGAGAATAGTGTTTCTTCTATGTAAGGAGTGTTTTTTTATGATAAAACGAACGTTAAAACAAATTGAACAAATGACGAATGGTACAGGGTTAGTAGAGGAATATGCCGAAATTATTGTACAGGGCGTATCAATTGATACACGAAAAATTGAAAAGAGTAATTTATATGTTCCGATTCAGGGCGAGCGTTTCGATGGACATTCTTTTGTAGAGAAAGCAATTGAAAATGGTGCTGTAGCTACACTTTGGAAAAAGGATGTACAAAATCCACCTACTAATATACCGGTGATTTTTGTAGAGGATACTCTATCCGCGTTGCAAACATTAGCGAAAAGTTATCGTGATCAGCTAGATGTGAAAGTTATAGGTGTAACAGGAAGTAATGGTAAAACGTCTACGAAAGATATTGTAACAAGCCTCCTTGCAACTAAATTTAAGGTTCAAAAAACAGAGGGAAACTTTAATAACCATATCGGTTTGCCGCTTACTATTTTAAGCTTAGAAGAAAATACAGAAATGGCTGTATTGGAGATGGGGATGTCTAGCCGAGGTGAAATTGAATTTTTATCTAAGTTAGCTCGCCCTAATGCTGCGATTATTACCAATATTGGGGAAGCACATTTGATGGATTTAGGTTCTCGTGATGCGATTGCTGAGGCGAAGCTTGAAATCGTGACTGGTTTACAAGAAGGTGGAGTATTTGTATACAATGGGGATGAACCTCTATTAACAAATCGTGTTCCACAGATGAATCTATCAGCAGAAACTGTTACGTTTGGTGATGCGAGAGCAAATGATTATTATCCCACTTCAGTAACATTGCAAGCAACGGGGACGTATTTTAAAATGAATCAGGATGAGAATATTGTATTTTATCTTCCGGTTCTTGGGAAACATAATGTATATAATACGCTCGCATCAATGGCGATTGCAAAATACTTCGGTGTAACATGGGAAGAAATGAAACAGGGTTTAGTAACACTTCAAATGACAGGCATGCGTATGGAAATTGTGAAAGCAGAAAATGGGTTAACAATTATTAATGATGCATATAATGCAAGTCCAACAGCTATGGAAGCTGCATTTCATTTAATGAATGGTTTAGATGGATTTTCTAAAAAAGTTGTTGTTCTTGGTGATATGTTAGAACTTGGAAACCAAGAAGTGCAATTTCATTACGAAGTAGGTAAGCTAATTGATCCAGCTCGAATTTCCTATGTATTTACGTACGGTAGACTAGGTACTCAAATTGCTGAAGGGGCAAAAATTAACTTCCCTAATGAACGTGTAAAAGCATATGACAATAAAGAAGAACTTGTGAAAGATTTAAAAGCAATCATTGATGTGAAAGACGTTGTATTAGTGAAAGCATCTCGTGGAATGAAGTTAGAAGAAGTTATTACGATGTTGAAATAATTGGTGTGTGTAAATAGGGATGACAGATACAAAAATAGTGGAAACTGCTAATAAGCGCTTACAGTAAAAAAATGAAAAATAAAAGTAAAGAAAAAAGCTCTTTATATGAAATAAGGTAACAGTTGGGTTTGCTTTTTGCACATACAAAACTTATAATTGATAAAGTGTAATAACGTTTAGAAGTATTTTCGTGAAGAATATACGCCCGTTTATATACGTGAGAATTCAGGAAAAGGGCTTTTCCGCAAGTTCGGAAAATGCCTTTTTTTAAATGATAAGTATAGGATAGAAAAGGAGAAGTAACATTGACAACATTTCGAGAATTAGGATTAAGTGAGTCTTTACTGCAATCTGTTGAAAGTATGGGCTTTGAAGAGGCTACGCCGATCCAAGCTGAAACAATTCCACATGCATTGCAAGGTAAAGATATTATTGGGCAAGCGCAAACAGGTACAGGGAAAACAGCAGCATTTGGATTGCCACTATTAGACAAAGTGGATACACATAAAGAATCAGTTCAAGGTATTGTTATCGCGCCAACGCGTGAATTAGCAATTCAGGTTGGAGAAGAGCTTTACAAAATTGGTAAGCATAAACGCGTTCGTATTTTACCAATCTATGGTGGCCAAGATATTAACCGCCAAATTCGTGCTCTAAAAAAACACCCACACATTATTGTTGGTACGCCGGGACGTATTTTAGATCACATTAACCGTAAAACACTTCGTCTACAAAACGTAGAAACTGTTGTTCTTGACGAAGCAGATGAAATGTTAAACATGGGCTTCATTGAAGATATTGAAGCAATTTTAACAGATGTGCCAGAAACACACCAAACATTATTATTCTCAGCAACAATGCCAGACCCAATCCGTCGCATTGCTGAGCGTTTCATGACTGAGCCTCAACACATTAAAGTAAAAGCAAAAGAAGTAACAATGCCAAACATTCAGCAGTTCTATTTAGAAGTGCAAGAAAAGAAAAAGTTTGACGTATTAACACGCTTATTAGATATTCAATCTCCAGAGCTTGCAATCGTATTTGGTCGCACAAAGCGTCGTGTTGATGAATTATCGGAAGCATTAAACTTACGTGGTTATGCAGCAGAAGGTATTCATGGTGATTTAACACAAGCAAAACGTATGTCTGTATTACGTAAATTTAAAGAAGGTTCTATTGAAGTGCTTGTTGCAACAGACGTTGCGGCGCGTGGTCTTGATATTTCAGGTGTAACACACGTATATAACTTCGATATTCCACAAGATCCAGAATCATATGTTCACCGTATTGGTCGTACTGGTCGTGCTGGTAAAAAAGGTATTGCAATGTTATTTGTAACACCACGTGAATCAGGACAATTAAAAAATATCGAGCGTACAACAAAACGTAAAATGGACCGCATGAATGCACCGACACTTGACGAAGCATTAGAAGGTCAACAACGTTTAATTGCAGAAAAACTTCAAAGCACAATTGAAAGTGATAACTTATCATACTACAAGCGTATTGCAGAAGAAATGTTAGAAGAGAATGACTCTGTAACAGTAGTAGCTGCTGCTTTAAAAATGATGACAAAAGAGCCAGATACAACTCCAATCGCTTTAACATCAGAACCACCAGTTGTTTCAAGAGGTGGCGGTTCTAAAAAACGCGGTGGTAACGGAAGTGGATACCGTGATGGTAACCGTAACCGTAGTCGTGATGGACGCGGCGGAGATGGTCGTAATCGTGATCGTAACCGTGATGGTCGTAATCGTGACGGTAACCGTGATGGTAACCGCAACCGTGGTGGTCGTAAAGGTGAAGGTCAAGGTCGCCCAGGATCTTCAAATGGACGCGGCGAAAGAAAACATCATAGCCGTAAACCACAAGCTTAATAAAAAAAGAGGATGTCCCAAAAGGACATTCTCTTTTTTTATTTATGTAATTGTACATACTACATAGTAAGTTGTATAGAAAAGAGGTGTTTTATGCTTGTAAGACTTGGCTATGTGGCAATGAGTGTACACTTGAAAAATGCATCTCCGTCTCAAACAATGACATATGCGCAGTTTCAGCGTATGAAGGATCGAGAAGCGGCGATTCATAAACTTGAGAGAATTGCTAATTCTAATTTAGAGAATTGTTTGCGGCTATTAAAACATAATAAGGGGCATGATATATCTTTTTTTCGGCTTAGCTCAAAATTAATTCCTTTAGCAAATCATGAAGAATTGCTGGATTGGAACTATATTCGTCCCTTAAAGGAGAATTTAAAAGCGTTAGGTGAATTTGCACATCAGATGAAGATGAGGCTCGATTTTCATCCAGATCATTTTGTTGTATTGAATTCTCCGCAAGAAAACATTTTTAAACAGTCAATAAAGACGCTTCAAATGCATCGAAAATTGCTAAAAGGAATGGGGATAAAGCGAGGGCATCGCTGTGTGTTACATGTTGGTGGTGGATATGATGATAAAGAGCTTGCGTTAGAACGTTTTATTGAAAATTGGTCAAACGTTCCTGTGAGTATTCAAGAAATGATTATGTTAGAAAATGATGATACGACCTTTTCATTAAAAGAAACATTATATTTAGGTGAAAAATTGGCAGTTCCGGTTGTGTTTGATTTGCATCATCATATGATGAATAACGATGAAGAAGATTGGTATGAAAATTGGGAACGTGTAGTGGATACTTGGAAAACATCTTTATTGCCAATCAAAATGCATATTTCCAGCCCGAGAGAAGGAAATGACCCTAGAGCACACGCAGATTTTATTAATGTAGACACATTTTTATCATTTTTACAGAAGATCAAAGGTAGCGTTTCGCGAATTGATTGTATGATTGAAGCCAAAAAGAAGGATGAGTCGGTATTTCAACTAGTACGAGATCTTGGTACAAAACCAGAGGTGGAAATAATCGATGGTGGGAGCTTTTTTATTAAATAAGCTCTACACCATCGATTTTTTTGTTAAAAATGGGGTGCAAATGCCACCGATTAGTAATCCAGTTAAATGGCTAATAGGGTTAGCGGAAGGATTAAAGAAGGTGAAAAGAAGTAATAAAAAGATAATTGCAGAAAAGAAAACTAACTCTTTTGGCTGGTAAGATTGAGAGCGGCTATATAAAAGGAAAAGCTGTGCACCAAGTAACCCAAAAATTCCACCTGATGCGCCGGCATGAATATACCCGATAGGCATAATCATATAAGAAAAAATATTGCCACTAATGCCAGCTGTGAGAAATAAAATAGGGAAGCGAACGCTACCTAGCTGTTCTTCGATAGATTGACCGAGAAGAAGTAAACAAATGCTATTAGAAAGAAAGTGTTGAAAATCTACATGTATAAATAGTGAGGTTATAAATCGCCACCATTCTCCCTTAGAAATATATTCATTGTAAGCAGCTAAAGTAGAGAAGAAAAAATTTCCTAGTATCATCATGATGAGTTGCAAGCAAAGTAAAGCGAGAACGACAGGTTGTAAGGTAGTCCGAATACGTGTCATGGGCATTTTATATTTTCACTCCTTTTGCATCAGAAAGATTCTCTGTTATTCTTACAATATGAATGAAGGAAGATAAATAGAAGAAGGGGACTGTTGAAATGATTATAGGGATTGGAATTGATATTATCGAACTAAATCGAATTGAAAAAATGCTAGATGGAAAGCTTAAATTTATGGAACGTATTTTAACTGAGGAAGAACGTAATGTTGCTTCTGAATTAAAAGGAAATCGTCTTGTAGAATTTGTAGCGGGAAGGTTTGCAGCGAAAGAAGCATACTCTAAAGCGATTGGAACTGGTATTGGGAAAGAGGTGAGTTTTTTAGATATTGAAATAAAAAATGATGAAAGAGGTAAACCAGTTCTCACGGCGAATACGGAGCATATCGTTCATTTATCAATTAGCCATAGTAGAGAATTTGCAGTGGCTCAGGTTGTTTTAGAAAGCTCGTCACGCTAGTCTGCATATTTTATATCTTTGTCTCATATATTTGAGTTAGCGATAAGGAAGAAGTATCTTCCATTCATTTATAGGGGCAAGGGGGATGAAATGATGAAAAGGCGGCTATTTTTAGTTATTGTCGGTTTATTGACCGTTTTCGTGTTAGCAGGTTGTATGGAAAAGAAGCAGGAAGATGTTTTGCGAGATTTAGAAGCGAAGGTTAAGAATATGAAGAGCTATCAAGCTGAAGCAAAATTATCTATTAAAACGGGGAATGAACCACAAGAGTATAATGTGGAAGTGTGGCATAAGGAACCTTCTTATTATCGTGTGAATTTGAAGAATGCGAAGAAGGATCAGAGTCAAATCATTTTAAGAAATAATGAAGGTGTATTTGTATTAACACCATCCCTTAATAAAAGTTTTCGGTTCCAAAGCGACTGGCCGCAAAATAGCAGTCAGGCTTATTTATATGAATCACTTGTAAGAGATATTTTAACTGATAAAAATCTTTCATTTAAGAAAACGGATAAATATTATGTGTTTCAGACAAAAACGAATTATCACCATCAAAATATGCTACCGAGGCAAGAAATTAAATTTAATAAAAGTGATTTAGCTCCTGTTTCGGTAAAATTGATGGATAATGATCAAAATGTTTTTGTGAAAGTAGAATTCTCAAAAGTGAAGTTTGATACAAAGTTTGATAAGGGTGCATTTGATACGAAACAAAATATGTCTCGGGCACAAGTAGATGTGCAAACGACTGCGAAAGAAGATAAACCATTTGCTGTTCTATATCCAAGTGATACTCCGCAGGGGATGGTTTTAAACGAAGAGAAAGAGTTAAAGACGGCAAGTGGCAAGCGTGCGATACTCACATACACTGGAAACAAGAAATCCTTTACATTGATACAAGAAAAGGCGAAGGTTGCTGAAGCTTCAGCGTCAATAAGTGTAAGTGGAGAGTTAGTTGATCTAGGCTTTACAATTGGAGCGCTAACAAAAGACTCACTAACATGGTCTCATAATGGAGTGGAATATATGCTCGTGTCTAAAGGTTTGAAAACAGATGAGCTGTTAATGGTAGCTCGTTCTGTTGCAGAAAAGCAGGTGAAATAAACTTTTTAGACGTGGTGATATATATGCGCCACGTTTTTTTTTGTCTTTGGGAATGGATTTCATAAAAAGATGAATATAAAAGAATGAGCTTCGCATATCGTATACAAGGAAGTGCTTTTTATGGAAGAATCAGCGTTTTACCGTGATACGTGGGTAGAAGTGAATTTGGATGCAATCTATAACAATGTAACAAACATCAAAGAAATTGTACCAGAAGATGTAGAGATTTTTGCTGTAGTGAAAGCAAACGCATATGGACATGACCATGTTCCAGTAGCAAGAACAGCGCTAGAAGCAGGTGCAACAAGATTAGCAGTTGCTTTTTTAGATGAGGCACTAGTGCTTAGGTGAGCTGGGATTACTGCATCAATTTTAGTAATAGGTCCTTCACCGCCACGTGATGTGAATGTTGCTGCTGAGAATGATGTAGCGCTAACTGTTTTTCAAAAGGAATGGGTTGAAGAGGCGATAGAAATTTGGGATAGCCCGTTCCCTATGAAGTTTCATATTAATTTCGATAGTGGTATGGGTAGGATTGGGATTCGTGAATGTAAAGAGCTAAAGGAATTCTTGAACAGCTTAGAAGATGCCCTGTTTTTAGAATTGGAAGGGGTATATACGCATTTTGCAACAGCGGATGAAGTGGAGACATCTTACTTTGATAAGCAGTATAACACTTTTTTAGAGCAACTTAGTTGGTTGAAAGCATTTGAGATGAACCCAACATTTATTCATACGGCATGGAGAAGTGGTAAAAGTAATAAACTATTTAAATGATATATAAATAAACATCTTAATAATGGTTATGACCTATAAAAATAATCCGTGGGGGGTTGACTATCGGTGAATGTTGCAGGCCTCCATTAATGGAAGGTTCGCATTGTTTTCTGTTAAGAAAGAGATAAAAAGTAAATGAAAGTGAATGTTTTGTTGGGGAATTGGAAAACATAAACAGGGAATAAGGAAGTCTTTGCAACAGGCTCCATACAATGGTATTATTACAATAGGTGTCATATATATTTGGGTGTGTAGTTGACGGTGGAGGTGTATTTTTGTGTCCGAATCAAGTGTAACTACTGAAATCGTGGTTCGGTTGCCGAAGCAAGTGGTAACGGAATTGGACGGAATTGGAAAACAAGAGAATAAGAATCGCCATGAACTAATTTGCCAGGCAACACAACTGTTATTGCGTCAACATAAGACGAAGAAACGCTACCAACATGAATCAATGCGACGTGGGTACATTGAAATGGGAAAAATTAATCTTGGTATTGCATCTGAAGCTTTCTTAGCAGAGTATGAAGCAGCTCATACAGTAGAACGCTTAGTTAGCGGGGGGTAATATTTTGATTGTAAAACGCGGCGACGTGTATTTTGCAGACCTTTCCCCAGTTGTTGGTTCTGAGCAAGGAGGCGTTCGTCCGGTTCTTGTCATTCAAAATGACATCGGGAATCGTTTTAGTCCGACTGTGATTGTAGCGGCTATTACTGCACAGATTCAGAAAGCAAAATTGCCCACGCATGTGGAAATTGATGCGAAAAAGTACGGGTTTGAGAGGGATTCTGTTATCTTGCTCGAGCAGATTCGAACAATCGATAAGCAACGCTTAACGGACAAAATCACTCATTTAGATGAGGTGATGATGAGTCGTGTAGATGAAGCTTTACAAATTAGTTTAGGACTAATAGATTTTTAAATCGGCAGTTTAAGTTGCTCTTTTTTAGGGGCAACTTTTTTTATTAGAGGAGGTTTCGGTTGTATATGGAAATGGTAGATAATCGGCAAGGGTTAATGAAAATGTTAGTGAAAGAATTAGGCTTTACAGAAAAGCAGGTTCGTCATGTGATTCAATTAACAGAAGAAGGTAACACAGTTCCATTTATTGCTCGTTACCGAAAGGAATGGACAGGCTCTTTAGATGAAGTGCAAATTCGTGCCATCTTAGAAAGATGGCAATATATGATGCAACTTGAAGATCGAAAAGAGGAGGTTCTTCGTCTCATTCATGAAAAGGGAAAATTAACTGAAGAGTTGCATCAGCATATTATATCTGCAACAAAACTACAAGAAGTGGAAGACTTGTACCGCCCGTATAAAGAAAAAAGAAGAACGAAAGCGACGATTGCTAAGGATAAGGGGCTTGAGCCTTTAGCTGAATGGTTACTTCTGTTTACGAAAGAAGACCCAAAAGCTAAGGCGAAAGAGTTTGTTAATGCTGAGAAAGAAGTGCAATCTGTCCAAGAAGCATTGCAAGGTGCGCAGGATATTATTGCAGAACTTGTATCAGATGATGCGGCGTATCGTAGTTGGATTCGTAATGTTACCTTTAGAAAAGGAATGATTGCGTCTTCTGTAAAAGATGAAGAAAAAGATGAAAAAAATATATATGAGATGTATTACGGCTATGAAGAGCCGTTGCAAAGGGTTGTACCTCATCGTGTATTAGCTATGAATCGTGGTGAGAAAGAAGAGGTTCTAAAAGTTTCTGTTGTCTCACCGGTTGAAGAGATTGTTCGTTTTTTACATAAAAAGGTGATTCGAGATGTTTCTTCTAAAAGTGCAGAATATGTACAATTAGCGATTGAAGATGGATATAAGAGGTTAATACAGCCATCAATTGAAAGGGAAATTCGAAAAGAATTAACTGAAACAGCAGAAGAACAAGCAATTCATATTTTCTCTGAGAATTTACGTAATTTATTATTACAGCCACCAATGAAAGGGAAAGTGGTATTAGCGGTAGATCCTGCGTATCGAACAGGTTGTAAGTTATCAGTGGTAGATGATACAGGGAAAGTTCTGCATATTGGTGTTATTTATCCGCATCCACCTGTTCGGAAGTATGAAGATGCAAAAGAAAAAGTTATTTCTATTATAGATAAATATCAAGTTCAGATGATTGCGATTGGAAATGGTACAGCCTCTAGGGAAACAGAAGAGTTTATAGTGGATGTCTTACAATTAGTGCCGCAAGATGTATTTTATATTATTGTCAACGAAGCGGGTGCTAGTGTATATTCAGCTTCTGATTTAGCTCGTGAAGAATTTCCGGATTTGCAAGTTGAAGAAAGAAGTGCCGTTTCGATTGGAAGACGTCTACAAGATCCGCTTGCAGAACTTGTGAAAATTGATCCGAAATCAGTTGGGGTAGGACAATATCAACATGATGTATCACAAAAGAGATTAAATGAATCATTAACATTTGTTGTGGAAACAGCTGTTAACCAAGTAGGAGTGAACGTGAATACGGCCTCTGTAGCACTATTACAATACGTTTCTGGATTATCAAAAACAGTTGCGAAAAATATTGTAAACAAACGTGAAGAAGACGGGAAATTTACTAAGCGTACAGAATTAAAGAAAATACCACGATTAGGTGCTAAAACGTATGAACAATGTATTGGGTTTTTACGTATATTAGAAGGTGAAAATCCACTTGATAGAACAAGTATTCATCCAGAGCAGTATAAAAATGTTGAATTATTATTAAAAAGTTTAGGATTATCGATTGATGATGTAGGACAACAGCATTTGCAAAAGTGTTTAGAAGGAGTGGAGCTTTCTAAATTATCTCAAGCGACGAATATTGGTGAGCCGACATTAATCGATATTATAGATGCTTTAATTAGCCCAGAACGAGATATGCGTGATGAATTGCCAAAGCCACTTTTGAAAAAGGGAATTCTCAAATTAGAAGATTTAAAGCGCGGTATGGAGTTAGAAGGAACGGTGCGAAATGTTGTTGACTTCGGTGCATTTGTTGATATTGGTGTGAAACAAGATGGTCTAGTACATATTTCTAAACTGAGCAAACAGTTTGTGAAGCATCCGTTAGATGTGGTGTCTGTTGGGCAGATTGTAAAAGTATGGGTAGATGATGTTGATATGAAGAAAGGGCGTGTTGCCTTATCGATGTTACCTATTGAATAATGATGGAAGTAGGTATAACATTGCTTTTTTTTCATGAACGGATGGTAGTAAAAATTTAAATAGTGGGGGTTCTTCAGCCCCCACTGATTAAACATTCACTTTATCAGGAATTTTGATGCGTTCTGCTATAATAAAACCAGCACTCATTTAACAACTTAATTTGATACCGGTTTTTTTCGAAATATGCGCGTTGCATTTGTTTTCGGAGCCATGTAGGCATAAGAATCCCTCCTTGTTTAATCCGGCTCTAACAAGCAGCTCCCTACACACTAAGATAAGATTCAAAGTAAGTGAAAAACTCAATCTTAGGAACTGCTTATAAGAGTTTGGTTAGCGAAGTTCCATGAATAGATGTGGAAGAGGCTAGTTCATAGAAGTTGCGCTTTTTGAATGAGGATGGGTATATGTACTATTTAATATATGTATAAGAAAGAAGAAAAGTGTAAGTTTATTTTTAGTTTTTAGGGGGATGAAAATGAATGGAAAAGAAATTCAAAGACTTGTAGAAGAAATATCGTTGCAATATTTCGGGAGAGCTTTTTTACATAAAGCAATGTTCAATAAACGACTACGTACAACTGGTGGAAGGTATTTGCTCAGAAGTCATAATATAGAATTAAACTATCGTCATTACGAAGTGTATGGAAAAGAAGAATTAATTGGCATTATTAAGCATGAGTTGTGCCATTATCATTTGCACATTATGGGGAGAGGGTATCAACATCGAGATCGAGATTTTCGTCAGTTATTAAAAAAGGTTGGAGCCCCTAGATTTTGTAAGAGAATAACAGGTGAGAGAACAGAGCCTAAAACACATGTGTATGAATGCATGGAATGTACGCTTCAATATTTAAGAAGGCGTCAAATCAATACAAAAAGATATGTTTGCGGAAAGTGTAAGGGGAAATTAAAAGAGATAAAAAACACCTTGACAGTTAAAAATCAATCCAGTATATTATAAACATGTCACGTTTGTACAAGATGTTGTATAAATGACTTGACTTACAATATGAATTTTTATAAGATGTAAATTGTCTTTCTTATTCCGCAGTAGCTCAGTGGTAGAGCTATCGGCTGTTAACCGATCGGTCGTAGGTTCGAGTCCTACCTGCGGAGCCATA
>NZ_FNQA01000013.1:0-91300 GCF_900107445.1 Bacillus sp. 166amftsu
ATCCTTGGAAGCTTGAAAAATGGCGAGAAAGTAACAATCCTAGGAAAAGCAAATGGATGGGCGAAGATTAATTACAAAGGAAGAGAAGGGTACATATCACTAGAGTTTGTTCAAATTGGAATGAATCCTACAAACCCAACTGATCCTGGACAAGTTATAGAGGAACGAGCAGTTGTAAATGCTTCTTTATTAAATGTTCGTAAAGGTCCATCTACAGGAACCACAATCATTGGTCATTTGAAAAATGGCGAGACCGTTACTATTGTTGCTAAAGAGAATGGCTGGGCAAAAGTTCGTTTTAGTGGAGGAGAAGGTTATGTTTCATTACAATTCTTAAAAATGACACAAGGTTCTTCTTCGTATGAAATTGTTACTTCATCTCAAAAGATCCAAAAGCCAAATGAAGTAGAAGCTGAGCAAATTATGAAAAATATGAAAGAAGATGCTTACATTACAAGCGGTGGCAAAATTGTGAATATGAAGCAAGGGTTTGTTCGAGCAAATGGTGTCATTAATATTTATGATATTGCAACAGGGAAGAAAGTTACATATGTAAAAGGTGGAGCAGACTTAGAGTTTATAAAAGCAGTAGGTAATCGTATTCATGTGAAAATTGATGGATTGACAGGATATGTGAATACAGATGATGTAACATTACATCCGAAAATGACAGGGGCAGCAACTTCGTATTATTCAGCAAAAAATGGAAAATTGTATCATTATGTGTACAATTCTTCTACTGGTAAATATGCAACGTATCAAATTGGAAATGCGCCAAAGCATTTAAAAGAAGGCGAACGCTATGAGGCATTCGATAAAACAAAAATCGGTGGACAAGATAGCTATCAATACTTTGAATATGTACCGTTACGTGTAACTTCTACGTATACAGGTGAAGAAATTGATAATTTCTTACGCGAATCTAATGCTAATAGTCCTCTGATTGGATTAGGCAAGTATTTTGTAAGTGCGGCAGAGAAATATAAGATGAATGCAGGATACTTGGTATCACATGCAATTTTAGAATCTGGTTGGGGTACGAGTCGCATTGCACAAGAAAAGAAAAATTTATTTGGATTTAGAGCAGTAGATTCGGATCCGTATAACGGAGCAACGGCATTTAAAACATGGGAAGAAGGCATTGATTTTTGTGCAGCATATATTGACAAGCATTACTTGACGCCAAGTGGAAACACGTATAACGGTGGAAACTTAGGAGATAAGGCACAAGGTATGAATGTCATGTATGCGAGTGATGAGAACTGGGGACAACAAATTGCATCGCTTATGTATAGAATAGATTCAATGAATGGTAGCAAAGATTTAAATAAATATCGTCTTGGAACATTGAAAGCAGGTTCTGAAGTGTTCAAAAACTTAGGAAGCGGACAAACTGGATCGACATCTCGCAATATTATGGTAGCTATTAAAAATACGGTTCATACTGCACAAGGAACTTACTATGAAATTGTTTCAGATAATAAAGCCTATAGCAGTGTTTATGTAAAAGCAGAATCAGTAAATCTTATAAACTCTTATTAAACATAGACCTTAAGATTTCATCATTTCAATGCAAGGGAATAAAAGTCATAATGTTAGAGGAAGTGACAGAATGAAACAATATATTGCATTTGATATTGGTGGCACAGAAATTAAGTATGGAATTGTTTCAGAAATAGGAACATTACTAGAGCACCAAACGGTTTCTACAGAGTCGCATTTAGGCGGTGAACAAATTGTTCAAAAGCTAATTTGCTTGTCTCAAGAGCTAATGAATCAACATGCCATTTCTGGAATTGGTATTAGTACAGCAGGAATAGTTGATATTCATAAAGGAATGATAACTGGCGGCGTGGATCATATTCCACGCTATGCCGGAATTCCTATTATTGATAGATTGCAAACTACGTTAACGGTCCCCGCCTCAATTGAGAATGATGTGAATTGTGCAGCATTAGGAGAGACGTGGCAAGGAGTGGGAAGACAAAAGGAAAATTGTATTATGCTTACTCTTGGAACGGGACTTGGTGGGGCTATTGTTATCAAAGAGGAATTATATCGAGGACATTCGTTTAGTGCTGGTGAATGGGGAAACATGTTAGTTGAAGGGAAACGCTTTGAAGAAATCGCATCTATTTCAGGGTTAGTTCATCTTGTGAAGCAATATAAAGGTGAGGGCAATTGGAATGGAAAAACAATTTTTGAGTTATACGATAAAAAGGATACAGAGGTTATACAAGCAGTTCAAGTGTTCTTGAAACATTTGGCAATTGGAATTAGCAATCTTGCCTATATTTTTAACCCGCAAACAATTATTATTGGTGGCGGTATCACAGCGAGAGGTACTAAGTTTTTAGAGGAAGTGAAAGAAGAGGTAAGAAAGTATTTGCAGCCAGAATTTTATAATACATGTGAAATTAGTCTGGCACAAAATCGCAATCATGCCGGAATGATTGGAGCAATTTACCACTTATTATATCGTCATGAATAAGTGACGTAAATGTTTTCGTATAATTGAAAATTTATTCTTTTTTTCAATTGACAAATAGTGCTACAATATAAGAGAAGAATACAATATTTTCCCATTTGGAAAATACCTTGTAGAAAGGAAGAAACTTCATGCCTATTATTTTAGAAAAAGGACAGAAGATTGATTTAACGAAGGGACAACCAAGAGTAGCAAAATTACAGGTCGGCTTAGGATGGGATCCAATTGGACAATCGGGTGGATTTCTATCTTCGTTATTTGGAAGCAAACCAAGCGTCGATTGTGATGCATCTGTTATTATGTTAGAAAAGGATCGTTTTTTAAATAAAAGTGATCTTGTTTACTTTGGGAATAAGCTATCTGCTTGTGGAAGCGTTATTCATTCAGGTGATAATTTAACTGGTGAAGGTGCTGGTGATGACGAAACGATTTTCGTAGAATTACATAAAGTTCCGAGCCGTATTAATCGTTTAGTATTTGTTGTAAATATTTATGATTGTGTGAATCGTCGTCAAGACTTTGGAATGATTCAAAATGCATATATTCGTATTCAAAATCCACAAACACGTGAAGAATTAGCACGTTATAATTTATCGGAAAATTACGGCGGGAAAACAACGTTAGTTGCAGGTGAAATGTATCGTCAAGGCAGTGAGTGGAAGTTTTCTGCAGTTGGAGAAGGTACACAAGATAAAAATTTAAGTGAAATTGTATCGCGTTATCAGTAATACAATTTAAGGAGGAATAATATATGGCATCGATCTCGTTAAAAAAAGGACAGAAGGTAGATTTAACAAAAACAAATCCAGGTCTTTCTAAAGCTCTTGTAGGCCTTGGTTGGGATACAAATCGTTATGATGGGCAAAATGATTTTGATTTAGATGTAAGTATTTTCTTAGTAGGTGCAAACGGTAAAGTATCAGGTCCAGAAGATTTTGTTTTCTATAATAATCCAAAGGGTGCAAACGGTTCTGTAGAGCATTTAGGAGATAATCGTACTGGTGAAGGTGAAGGCGATGATGAAACAATTAAGGTGGACTTAAAGAATGTTCCAGCACATATTGAGCGTATTTGTTTCACAATTACAATTTATGATGGAGAAAGTCGCAGCCAAAACTTTGGACAAGTATCTAATTCTTTCGTACGTATTATAGATGAAGAAAATGGCGCAGAGCTAATTCGTTATGATCTTGGTGAGGACTTCTCAATTGAAACAGCAGTAGTTGTCGGTGAATTATATCGTCATGCTGGTGAATGGAAGTTTAATGCAATTGGAAGTGGATTCCAAGGTGGATTAGGTGCTTTATGTAATAACTTTGGTTTAGATGTAGAGTAATAAGACAGATATACATGAGTGGACATGTGCTTCACTCATGTATATATTTTTAGAATCATAGCATAAGAGGTGAATATATATGGTTATTCAATTACAAAAAGGACAGAAAATTGATCTAGGTAAGACAAGTCCAGGTCTTACAAAAGCAGTTATCGGTCTTGGCTGGGATATTAAATCATATGATGGTGGATCCGATTATGATTTAGATGCATCTGCCTTTTTATTAGATGCAAATGGAAAATGTACGAAAGAAACAAATTTCATTTTCTATAACAACTTACAATCTCCATGTGAATCGGTTTTACATACAGGTGATAACCGCACGGGTGAAGGCGACGGCGACGATGAGCAACTTGTTGTGGATTTAACTAAAGTTCCAGCAGATGTGCACAAAATTGCAATTACAGTTACGATTTATGATGCAGAAGGGCGTAATCAAAACTTTGGACAAGTTGCAAATGCATTTGTTCGTTTAGCAAATGAAGAGACGAATGAAGAAGTTCTTCGTTTTGATTTAGGGGAAGATTTCTCAATTGAAACAGCAGTTGTCTTTTGTGAGTTATACCGTCATAATGGACAGTGGAAGTTTAATGCAGTAGGAAGTGGATTCCAAGGTGGATTAGGTGCGCTTGTAAGAGCGTATGGCTTGGATGCATAAGAAGGAAACGAACTTCGTTTCCTTTTTTTGACCTTTCTATAAATCTAGCAAAGAATAGGGGAAAACAGTAAGATGAGTATTTTACAGGGAATCCTTGATACGTATGCCCAATTTTTTGACTTGGACATGTGGATTAAAGTATTACAAGATCCTGTATCTTGGGGATTAATTGGTACACTTGTTGTACTTGAAGGATTATTATCTGCCGATAACGCTCTTGTGTTAGCCGTAATGGTAAAACATTTACCAGAAGAAAAGCGTAAAAAGGCATTATTTTATGGGTTAATCGGTGCATATGTATTCCGTTTTATTGCGATTGGAATCGGTATGTTCTTAATTAAATTATGGTGGGTAAAAGTATTAGGAGCATTGTACCTTGCATGGCTTTCTGTTAAATACTTCATTGATAAACGAAAAGAAAATGATGAAGAAGAAGAAGAGCATGGCTTGAACCAAAACGGTATTCTCTTTAGAATGTTTGGCGTATTCTGGGGAACAGTTGTAATGGTTGAGCTAATGGATATTGCATTTTCAGTAGATAGCGTTCTTGCAGCATTTGGTGTTTCCAATGAAGTTTGGATTCTACTATTAGGTGGAATGCTTGGTATTTTAATGATGCGTGGTATTGCAGGTGTATTCTTAAGATTACTAGAACGTATTCCAGAGCTTGAATCAACGGCATATATTTTAATTTTAATTATTGCAGCGAAGATGTTGTTATCTGTTATTCACATTGAAGTGCCACACTGGTTATTCTTTATGATTTTAGTTATCGCATTTGGCGTAACATTTATTTTACATTATATGCGACAAGGACAAGCCAGAGAAGAGATTGCAGCTACTAAGAAAGAAGATAAATAATTGAAATGGGTTTGCTCATTATACGAGCGCCCATTTTTTATAACCTAAAATAGTTTATAATAAAGAGATAAGATATTAATTCTTAAAAAGTAAATGTTTTTTGGAGGTGAACTGTCGTGTTTTCGCGTTTTACACTTCATCCACATGCATTAAAAGACGAAGCGGATTTAAAACAATTTGAAACGATTTTAGAAAAGCGCCCGCAGTATGAATTAACAGAGAATGAGATGAAATTTAGCTATATAGCTTGTCGTATTCTTGGTGTCCCAAACGATGTAGATGAATATTTTAATGAATTATTTGATTATAGTGAAGCAAAAGGAATTACTGTACTACACGAACAAAATTTAAATAAAGTGATCGATTCTGAGAAGCTCCGTCATATTCAAGAAGTATTCACACTGCATCAGGAAGCACCGAATGGTCTTACAGTAAATCGTCTTGTTGCGCATTTATCAGGAAAACAGTTGTTGCCTAAAGTTGATAATCCTGATTTACAACACTATATACATACAACATTTATTGCTATATTAACCTTGTATGAGAAACAACATAATCAATCTTTAAAAACAGAAGGTTTTCGTCGTTTCTTAATTGATATAATTAAATTAAGCGAAAATTATGTAGCACAATGGTTTTCGACAATTAATTATAAGAAACAAATGCCTCGCATCATTTGGTATGGGGATGCGAAGGAGAGTCGTATATATTTCTTATATTTCCTTATTATGCTCGGGTGTGATGTGTTATATTATCATCCGGAAGGAAAAGATGGCTTTGAAAGCATTGATAATGAAGAGAAGACCTTTGTTATTTCACATCCAGGTCGTATTTCATTAGAACCATTTCCAGATAGACGCCGGGAGCGAGTTGCAACAGTAGCTTATCAAGCGTCTAAAGAAATTGAACAAGTACTTCATCATGACAATTCCTTATTATATAAACCGTGGCAATTCCGTACGTACACACCCGTAGCACGCACGCTGAAAACAACATACGATGAACTCTTTTTAATTACGAAAGAAAAGGCATTTGTTCGTCCTACGTTCTTTGTAGAAAATAAACATATTTATATTCCATCTTTATTTGCGAAAGTGTCAGGTGTTTCCAAAAACGATAAAGAATATTTTCAGCGACTGAAGGCTGTGACATCATTTGATAATAGTTTATTAATTAATACATTCCCATTTACAAAAGAACAAAAAGCAAATTTTCAATTTCATTATCGTGATGCATTAGACCGCGGGGGGAACCTTCATCCAGATTTAATTATGAATAGTCATTGGTGGCCGCATAAACGCTTGCCAGAAGGCTTGCAACATGGAATTGCAGAAGCGATTATTCACACATGCGAAAGTGAACTTTGTAAACCAGTTGGGAAAGAAACAAAACAAGAGGTAGCTTTGTATGTTTTTGCACAACTTTCCCAAATTCCACCACATATTTTAGAGTTACTTGAGAAATTTGATTATTCGCAAGAAGTGCCAAAAATTGTTATATTTAATAATGAAAAGAGTGGGGAATTAAATCGTTCTGATGCTGTCTTATTATTATTTTTAAATCAAATTGGAATTGATGTACTACACTTTAATCCAACAGGAAGAAATGATATTGAACCATATATTGAAGGAGCAGCATTTGATTCACATTGGCTCGAGGAAGTGAATTTTGATCTTGAATTTCAGGGTCCGTCAGCCTATAAAAATTTATCACAAACAATTAAAGGACTATTTCGTCCATTTTTATAAGGAAAGGGAGAAACACATATGAATAATCCAGTTGTACTAGATTCGAAAACAGAATTGAATGAGCAAACTGCGCAAGATGTTCGTTTGCAGCTAAGACAAGATGCCGAAGTTCAGCGTATTTATAATGCTGTTGATATTAAAGACCAGTTAGAATTAATCGAACTTGGTAAAGAGCCTTCTATGGAGATTTCACGTTTTGCAGATCAGATTTTACATACGATGTCCTTATCCAAGATAGAGGATTCTGGTGAATTATTAAAGCAACTTGGTAAAATTATGGACAGATTTGATAGTAAAGATTTCGCGGAAGAGAAAAGCGGATTTTTCTCTCGTATGTTTAAAAAAGCAGATAAAATGATTGAACAAATCTTTAGTAAGTATCAAACAATGGGCCGTGAAATGGACAAAGTGTACGTGGAAATTACGAAATACCAAGATGAAATGAAAAAATCAATTGGTACGTTAGATGGCTTATATGAACAAAACTTAAAATATTATTTAGACTTAGAGAAATATGTAGTAGCGGGAGAAATGTTATTAGAACGTCTAAATACAGAATTAGTTCCAATGTATGAGGAACGTGTTCGTAATAATGATCAATTGGCAGGTATTGAATTAGAATCTTTGAGAAACTCTGTTGAAATTTTAGAGCAACGCATTGATGACCTAGAAAAGGCTCGTATGGTTGCATTATTAACAGCACCACAAATTCGTATGATACAGCGTGGTAATAACAAATTAATCGGTAAAATTAATACAGCGTTTATTACAACGATTCCTATCTTTAAAAATGGAATTATTCAAGCTGTGAATGCAAAACGTCAAAAGCTTGTTGCTGATTCTATGGCTGAGCTTGATCGTCGTACAAATGAGTTACTTAAGAAAAACGCACAAAATATCGCAACGCAAAGTGTAGAGGTAGCAAGACTTTCTGGCTCTTCTAGTATTAAAATGGAAACACTTGAAGAAACATGGAATATTATTTCAAGAGGTATGCAAGAAACGCAGCAAATTGAAGAGCAAAACAAACGTGAACGTGAAGAAAGTCGTAAACGTATGGCAGAACTAACAGAGAATATTAAAAAAGAATTACAAGGGTAACTAAAAGGCAATGAGGAGATTCCTCATTGCCTTTTAATTTCTTTTAAACACTTTTATAATCTCATTTACAACAAGTGGAATAATACTTAGTACTATAACAAATCCCCAATCTTTTAATGTTAAGGCATGTACCCCAAATATGTTGGCAATTGGCGGTATTGAGATAATACATATTTGCATAAGTACACCGATAAGTAGGGAGAAAACTAAGTATTTATTTGTGAATATTCCAATTGAAAAGATTGATTTCGTATTTGATCGTAAGTTGAATGAATGAACGAGCTGTGAAAAACTGAGTACAACAAACGCCATCGTTTGAGCGTGTAATAAAGCATCATCATCAATTTGCGACGGGAACAGTGGGAAGATATTTGTATCTCCTGTATAGAGCTTTGCTCCAAAGATAAAGGCGATTAAAGTGATGAGTCCTATTACAATCCCGTTTAGAATAAGAAAAGAAACACTACCTTTAAACAAGCTTTCTTTTGCACCACGTGGCTTGTCTTTCATCACATCTGGGTCTTCTGGATCAACACCTAGCGAAAGAGCTGGGAGTGTATCTGTGATCAAATTTACCCATAAAATATGAATAGGACGAAGTGGTGTAGCCCAGCCGAGTAAAATAGCTAAAAATAGTGCAATAATTTCTCCAAAGTTGCAAGAAAGTAAGAACAGAATTGATTTTTTTATGTTGCGATAAATGTTTCTGCCTTCTTCAACCGCTTTTACAATAGATGAGAAGTTATCGTCTGTTAAAACCATGTCAGCTGCTCCTTTAGCCACATCTGTTCCGGTAATCCCCATTGCAACTCCAATATCTGCTTGTTTCAAAGATGGAGCATCATTGACACCATCCCCAGTCATCGAAACAATATTTCCTTTTGCACGTAATGCTCCTACAATTTTCACTTTATGTTCAGGAGAAACACGCGCAAAAACATTTAAATGATCCATTTCATTTGCTAGTTTTTCGTCTGAAATACGATCTAATTCTGTTCCAATCATAACTTCGGATTCTTTTTCAGCAATACCAAGTTCTTTTGCAATGGCAAAAGCGGTATCTTTATGATCACCTGTAATCATAATAGTACGAATCCCCGCGCTCTTACATTCTGCAATAGATGTTTTTACTTCTGTTCGAGGTGGATCTATCATACCAACAAGCCCTATAAATATAAGATTTTCTTCCATGTGATCGGTGTTAACGTTTTGTGTATCATACTGTTTGAAAGCGAAAGATAGTACACGCAAAGCTTTTTGAGACATCATTTGGGCAGCTTCTAATATTTGTTCTTTTTCTGCCTCGGTTAAGATTTCTGCTCTACCATTTATAAAGATATGGGTACAGCGAGGTAAGAGTTTATCAATTGCTCCTTTTGTCATACTGTAATAGTTTTCACCATATTCATGTAGTGTTGACATCATTTTGCGTTCGGAGTCAAATGATAATTCGTTCACACGTCTATGTTGAGCTTCTACAGCAGCTTTTTGAAAGTCAAAGTTGCTACCGGCAACAAGAAGGGCAATTTCTGTTGGATCACCAGTCTGTGAGTCAGCTGTATAAGATGCGTCGTTACATAACATCATATTTTCTAATAATAAGCGTTGAGCATCATTGTTTACGTCTAACTTTTCTAATTTGTCATATGTACGGTCACTATAGAAATGAGTCACTGTCATTTTATTTTGTGTTAATGTACCAGTTTTATCTGAACAAATAATCGTAACAGAACCCAGTGCTTCTACGGCTGGAAGTTTGCGAATGATAACGTTTTGTTTAATCATACGCTGTACACCAATTGCGAGAACGATGGAAACTATTGCTGGTAATCCTTCTGGAATCGCAGCTACAGCTAAGCTAATAGCAGTCATAAACATTTCTAACGTATCTCGACCTTGGAAATATCCAATGAGGAACATAATGATACAAATTGCAACTGCTACAAAACCTAAATATTTTCCGACTTGTGCTAAGCTTTTTTGAAGTGGTGTTGCATCATCATCGGCTTCATGTAAGAGAGTTGCAATTTTTCCAATCTGTGAGTTCATTCCTGTTTCAACAGCAACACCAACGCCTCGGCCATAAGTAACGAGTGTTGACATAAATGCCATATTTTTTTGATCACCTAGTGGTACCTGCTCTCCATTTTGAAGAGAAGGATGATAAAGTGAATCTTTATCAACAGGAACGGACTCACCTGTTAACGCTGATTCTTCAATTTTTAAATTTGCAGTTTCAATAAGTCGTAAGTCACAAGGAATATAGCGCCCTGCATCAAGCATAACAATATCCCCTGGAACAACATCTTCTGATGGAATTTCTTTTTGTTCACCATCACGCTTAACAATTGCCTTTGGTGTTGCCATCTTTTTTAATGCTTCTAAAGCTTGTTCTGCTTTCGATTCTTGAATGACGCCAATTACAGCGTTTAAAACAACAACGAGAGCAATAATGCTAGCATCGGCCCATTCACCTACAAAGGCAGAGATAAGAGCGGCAATTAAAAGAACATAGACGAGAACATCATTAATTTGGGCGAAAATACGTTGCCATAAAGTCCGTCTTTGTTTGGTGGTGAGTTCATTTCGACCATATTTTTTTAACCGAATTTGTACCATATCTTCTGTTAAACCATGCTGTTCATTTGTTTCAAGTTCAAGTATTGTGTGATCTTTCGTTTTACTGTACCAATTGCTCATAGATAAACACCTCCGGTAAACACAGCTGGCAATGGTAATGTGGCGAGTATTAGATGTGGAGTCTATGATGAGGTTCTATTTTTATTGTACAGTATTTGGAAAATAAATGTTGGAAAGCGAAAGGATGTCATGAATTTGTTGGAAATAAAAAAGTCCCTTTGTATAAGGGACTCCTCTTTATTTTTTGATTAATGTACCTAATTCTTCTGTAATAGCTTGCATTTCACTAATGCTAAATGTTTCACGCTTCATTACATGATCATAAATGTCACGTAGATCTTCGTACATTTCTGCATTAAAGCTTTCAGCGCGCATTGCTCCTGCATTTACCATGCGTAACTTTTCCTTAATGGCTTCTACCATATATTCAACATTTTCTTGCGATTTTACGGATAAATCCACCGAAGTGTCCCCCTTTGAAATAACATAAGGATATCTTAACATTTTTTATCATTTTCGTTAATGTAACTTTTCAATCCAATTAAATTAGTAGGGATTTCCTTTATAATTAATAATTGGTTGTTTATACTATACGTATATATAAGAAATGCGCAAGAAAGGAAGAAACAAATATGATTCAAGTATTGTTTGTTTGTCTTGGGAACATTTGTCGTTCTCCGATGGCAGAAGCAATTTTTCGTGATCTTGTCGTGCAAGAGGGATTAGAAGATAAAATTCAAATTGATTCCGCTGGGACAGGCGATTGGCATATTGGTCATCGACCTCATGAAGGAACACAAAAAATTTTAAAAGAAAATGAAGTTTCTTTTGAAGGAATTAAAGCACGTCAAGTAGAAAAAGAAGATTTAACAAAGTTTGATTATATTATTGCCATGGACAACAAGAATATAGCGGATTTAGAAAGTTTAGGTAAAGCTGGAGGCTATATTGGTAGACTGTCCGATTTTGTTCCAGAAGGTGGCTGGACAGATGTTCCTGACCCTTATTTTACAGGGAACTTTCAAGAAGTATATGACCTTGTAACAGAAGGGTGTACAAAATTGTTAGCATTCATTCGAAATGAGCAAGGAATCTGAGAAAGCTTAGAAAGAAATACTTTCTAACATAAGAAACGGAAGGGTGAAGGAATATGGCAAAGAAGAATAAGATAGCTCGAAATATTGCAATTGGGGTAGCAGCAGGTGTAGCTGTTTCCATGCTTAAGAAAGAAAATCGCGAGAAAGTAAAAAATACAGCAGAAAAAGCAAAATCAAAAATGATTGAAATTGGCGAGAATGCAAAGATAAAAGAAAAGGTGCAAACTGTTACAGATAAAGGGCGCGAACTTGCAGATTTTAATGTAGTAAAGGCGAAGGTAGCGGAAATTAAAAAATTAACACCAGCTGTTGTTGAAACACTAAAAGAAACGAAAGAAATTTTTAGTAAGAAAAAAGCTGAGCCAGAAGGAAAAACAGAAACAATTGAAATTCAAACAATTTCTCCAACATTAGAAGAGGTAACGGGAGAAGAACCAGTGATTGCTGAGGAAAAAAAAACAGAAGCATATATTGAGTTGAAGCAAGATAAAGAAGAGAAGCAAAGTGTTTAGAGACATATGAAAAAATTTCTAGAGAAAGCAAGGGGAAATCGTGTCTTTTCGTTTGGGAAGGATTTATACGACCGAACGATGCGAGATGATGTAGCGGGCTTAGCAGCACAGCTCGCTTATTTCTTCTTGCTTGCTATTTTTCCTGGGCTTGTTTTTTTAATTACGCTTCTTGGATTTATTCCCATTCATACAGAGGATGTGCTCAGTTTATTAGAGAATTATGTGCCAGAAGATGCAATGAATTTAATTGAAGTGAACGTTGATAGCGTTGTAAACAAACAAAATGGTGGTCTGTTATCATTTGGTTTATTATCTATGCTATGGTTTGCATCAAATGGTGTAAATGCAGTGATGAATGCTTTTAATCGTGCTTATGACGTAAAAGAAACACGCTCTTACATTACAACGAGAGCGTTATCTATTGTACTTACACTAGCAATAATTTTTATGATTGTCTTTGCATTAATTGTCCCTGTTTTTGGACAGGTAATTGGAGCAGCTGTTTTTAAAGCGCTCGGTTTGTCAGAAAGCTTTTCTTTTGTATGGAGTATTACACGATTAGTAGCCAGCTTTTTAGTGTTATTTGCCTTATTTAGTTTCTTATATACATTTGCGCCTGATCGAAAGTTAAAGAGAAAAGAGGTTGTATCAGGAGCATTATTTGCAACAATTGGATGGATTGTGGTATCGTACTCATTTGCTTATTACGTAGACAAATTTGCAAATTATGCAAATACATATGGTGGTCTCGGTGGTATTATCATTTTAATGTTATGGTTCTATTTAACGGCCTGGGTTATTTTACTTGGTGGTGAAATTAACGGTCTCTTGTATTCTTATCGAGCAAGTGACAATAATTCCCGTGATGGAAAATAGGGTTCTGTTCCATAATAAAAAGGAACAGGGGGGATTTGATATGAGTAACAATAAAAAAAATCACAATAATAAAAACCAAGGTAAAAAAAATAGTAGTTCGCATCCAAAACATAAAACGAGCAGCAGTGCGAATGGGCATAATGGCTACCATTAAAAGTGCAAGCTGTTGAAACTAGATATTAAAAAACGGGTTCCCTTTGGGAACCCGTTAGTTATTTCCTTTTAATAATCGTAATCCATTTAGTATAACAAGGATTGTACTTCCCTCATGGCCGATAACACCAAATGGAAGTGCTAAAAATTGTAAAAAGTTAGAACAAATAAGCATTGCAATTACTGTTAAAGAAAAGATAATGTTTTGTTTCACAATACGATTCATTCGTTTTGATAAACGAATGGCCTGTGCAAGACGAGAGAGTTCATTTTTCATTAAAACAACATCTGCTGTTTCTAAGGCAACGTCTGTCCCCTCACCCATAGCAACGCCAATACTTGCTGTAGCGAGTGCAGGAGCATCGTTAATACCGTCGCCCACCATTGCTACTGTTCCGTATTTTTCTTTTAGTTGTTTCACTGTTTCTACTTTTGTTTCCGGCAAGCATGATGCGTAGTATTCTTTGATGTTGCTTTCATTTGCAATTGCTTTAGCTGTCTGTTCATTATCACCAGTAATCATGATGGCTTCGACACCAATGCTTTGTAAATCGCGAATGGCAGCAATTGTTTCTTGGCGTAACGTATCTTTTAAAGCGATAATCCCAAGAATTCCTTCTTCATCACTGATATAGACAACAGTTTTTCCTTCTTGTTCAAGTGCATTAGCGATACCATTATGAAATACTTTCGCTTCTTCACCAATAAAATCGGCCTTTCCAATTTTATAAGCTGTATTTTCTAAAATTCCTTTTAAGCCGAATCCAGTGATATCTTCTACACTTTCTGGTTTCGTTAATGTAATGTCGTATGCATGTTTTGCGTACTTGACGATAGCTTCTGCAAGCGGGTGTGTGGAGTGACTTTCGATAGAGGCTGTAATATACAACACCTGTTTTTCTGATATTTCATCACGTACGTAAACATCTGTTACAGTCGGCTTTCCTTGTGTTAATGTTCCTGTTTTATCAAAGGCAATTGCTTTCACTGAGGCAAGACGTTCTAGATGGATACCACCTTTAAATAAAATACCGCTTCGCGCACCGTTAGAGATGGCAGATAATATTGCTGGTGTAATCGAAGCAACGAGTGCACAAGGAGAAGCAACAACGAGTAAAATCATAGCGCGATAAAATGTTTCGTTCCAGCTCCAATCTAGTATAAAGTGGGGAACAAACAACATTAGAGCAACAATAATAAGTACACCTTTTACATATGTTCCTTCAAATCTTTCAATAAAAAGTTGTGATGGTGACTTTTCACTTTGCGCATTTTGAACGAGACGAATGATTTTTTGGAACAGTGTTTGATCACTGCGTTTTGTAATTTTAACTTCAATGGCTCCACGTAAGTTTACGGTTCCAGCGAATACTTCATCACCCAATCTTTTCTCATTTGGGATAGGTTCCCCAGTGATAGCTGCTTCATCGATATTCGTTTCACCGCTATGAATTGTACCATCCGCAGGTACGCGTTCACCTGGTTTAATTAAAATGATGTCATCAATTTCTAACTGACCTACCGGAATGCGTTCTTCTGTTCCATGTGAAATGCGTAAAGCTTCTTCAGGCTGTAAATCCAGCAATGCTGAAATTTCCTTTTGGCTTTTACTTAACGTATAAGATTCCATTGCGCCGCTTAGTGCAAAGATAAATATTAAGATTGCACCCTCTGCCCAGTAGCCGATAATAGCGGCACCGATGGCAGCGAAGAGCATTAACATTTCCACATTCAATTCCTTTTCTTCGATCGTATCTTGGATGCCTTCTTTGGCTTTTGCATATCCACCAATTATATAGGCGAGGATATAAAAAACTACTCCAGCAGTTGTTGCTTCGTTTTTTGTGAGTAACCAGCCGGATAAAATGAAAATCCCCGATAGGATTGCAAAGATTAGTTCATAATGTTTTTGAAATGACTGACTCCAAGATGGGCTAGACATATTATTTTTTGATGGTAATGTTTTTACTTCTGAGTTCATTATTACTCGCTCCTTCCAATTTCTTATTGAGAAAAAGAATCAAAATCGAAACCCCTATAAAACGACGAAAGCTGCCATCCGTAAGGATAGCAGCATTTCTATTGAAAAATTTTATCAGTTATTATCTTGTAATTATTACATATTATATCATATCATATGTTGCTACTTGAGGATATGTTTTTACGTATATGAAAAATTGAAAAACTTGTTTTTTTGCTCTTCCTTTGGTATATATGAATCTTGTTCATAAAAAGGTCGGAAAGGAAGACAGCAAGTGAAAACAGAGAAATTTTTTACTCATCCGATTGGTGTATTTGTTGCAGCACTAGCAGCGACATTTCTATGGGGAAGCGCATTTCCTTTTATTAAATTAAGTTATGTTGAGCTTGGAATTCAGCCACATGAAGTTGGCGAGCAAATCTTATTTGCTGGCTATCGCTTCTTCTTATCAGGTGTAATGCTCTTATTCTTTTTTAAAGCAATAGGAAAAGATATGCACTTCAAAAAAGAAACAGGAAAGCAATTAGTGCAAATTGGTTTGTTTCAAACATTCCTACAATATGTGTGTTTTTATATTGGTATGAGTTACAGTTCAGGAATTGAAGGTGCTATTATTTCTGGGACATCATCTTTTTTCCAAATCATACTCGCACATTTTTTGTATAAAGACGATTCATTAAATATTCGCAAAGTGATCGGTGTATCTATCGGTTTCTGTGGTGTGATTCTTGTGAATGTTCCAAGTGATGGGAGTATGGCGTTTCATTTTGGAATTGGTGAATTATTACTTTTGGTGGCCGCGATGATGTATTCATATGGAAATATATTAGCGAAAGAAGGAAGTAAAACATTAGATGTTGGGTATATGACAGCGTACCAGATGATTTTTGGATCTATCGGATTATTATGTATTGGTATTTTTCAAGTTGGATTTATGCCTTTTGTATTTAATACGAAAGCACTATTTATGTTACTGTACTTATCCTTCTTATCAGCGGCAGGTTTCTGTATTTGGAATACAGTTATGAAATATAACAAGGTTGGAAAAGTATCGATGTATATGTTCTTTATACCGGTATTTGGTGTCATGTTATCTAGCCTGATTTTAGGAGAAGCAATCCATTCATTCGTTTTATTTGGATTAGCATGTGTAGCAGCTGGTATTATCGTAGTAAATCGAACACCAAATGTAAAAAAAACGGAACAAGAGAAAAAAGTAGCTTAAAGGAAACGAATTATTCCTTTTAAAAAAGAAGTGTTCTTCTTTTTTTTTTTATTTGGTAAGATAAAAACAGGAAAAAGCAAGTTATATCACGAAGAAACATTATTATCTATTCATTAAGGAGTATATGTTATGAATGAAATTTACATATTATTAATTGGACAGATTATTTTATTTATTGTTGGTGCGCTTTTTGCCATGAAAAAGACAAAGCAAACTATGAAAAATGAGCCATTACCGTTGTTCATCCGTCTTATCCTTAGTTTTTCTTTAACAGGTGGTGCAATCTGGATTTGGTTACAAGATCCATCTGTAGAGTATCGTCAGTGGGCTGCAATTGGTATGACTTTATCTACGCTTGGTGATTTATTTATGGCGGGGCTCATTCCATTTGGGCATCGGTTAATCGGCGGTATGGTTGCCTTTGCAATTGCGCATTGTTTTTATGTAACAGCATTTTTGCAAACAGGTATTTCATGGAGCGGATTCTGGATTGGGGTAGCAGCATACGGTTTATTTTTAATAATTGGCTGGTTCTTTTTTATTCGGAATCAAAAACAAGATAGGCTATTTACAATTGGTGCGCTCGTATATGGTTTATGGGTTGGGGGAATGGCGTGCTTTGCCTTTGCATTATACTATGCACACAACGGAATGTGGTGGATTCCGGCAGTTGGTGGATTGTTATTTGTGATTTCTGATTTTATTATTGGTATAACGGATATTGGTGGTCGCAAAGTAAAGTATGATCCACTTTGGATCTGGGTAACGTATGTTGCTGCACAGATGTGTATTATTTATGCTGAAATATAGGAAATGAAGAACCGCTTGTGAGGGCGGTTCTTTTTTATTCATACTGGACATTGAGTTTGCAATTACCATTTGTTAATGTACGATAAATAATACAAATAATTGACAGATAATATAGAATTTATTTACAAATGAGTTCTATAATAGAAGGACAAGAGAAAGGGGAAATAAATGAAAAAGAAAAATCGCTTTCGTGAGCTTTTTGAAATACTAGCTATTGCGTGTTTGTTGTTTTTTTTAGTGAAGATTTTTGTGTTTTTTCCAACAACTGTGCAGGGAGCATCTATGAGGCCAACATTGCAAGATGGGGATAAAGTAATTATTAATAAGTTAGCAAAGAGATTTGAGACGTATGAGCGTGAAGATATAATTGTAGTAAAGACTGATAATTTTTATGTGAAGAGAATTATTGGGTTACCTGGAGATGTAATTGAGATGAAGAATGATCAATTATATGTAAATCATCAAGTGAAAAGTGAACCTTACCTGGATAAGAATAGAGGGCATGCGAAACAACTTCTTATTAATTTAACTGAAGACTTTGGTCCTATTACAATTCCAAAGGATAAGATTTTTGTTATGGGTGATAATCGGTTAGTAAGTAAAGATAGTCGTAATGGCTTAGGACTTATCGATAAAACAGAAGTGCTTGGAACGCTAAAAGCAATTTATTATCCGTTTGATCATATGAAAATTATAAACTAGAAAGAAGGGACAATATGGAGGATATTATCGGACATATTCTAGTAGGAGTTAGTCGCGGAGCAATTGCATTAGGTGAACTATGTGCTGATGCAGGGAAAGGAATTGTTAGAGGAACAGTCAGTATTGTAAAAGTAGCTGGGGACTTTATGTTAGATGAAGTAGTAGAGGGAGCGTTAGAAAGATTAGCTGAGCGAGAAGAACGGAAAAAGAAAAGGATACAGCGGCATATAGAAAAGCTGAAACAGTATACATGGTTTAAAGTTTTACATGAGAATAAGAGCTGCCAGGAAGTTTTAAATTATAATGAAGCATGTAGGAAGTTATTAAGTAAGCGCCGATATGTTCATAAGTTAATTCATAATGAAGCAGAGAGAAAGAACTTCATTAAGCGTGTGAGAATTGATGCGAAGGTTGATGATGTTATTTGGGATATGTGTGTGAAAGAGAAGAGAGGGAAAAAACCAAGCAATGATTAAGTTGCTTGGTTTTTTGCTTGTAACTCGTCTTAATGGCATGCATTTTGTTTAAACTATTGGTGTTTCGTCAATTATTAATCTTGATGAGGAAGTTGAGTCATTGTTACTATTTTTATTTAACATGAATTTGTATTGTAATAACTGTAATTTAAATAGTGTTAAAGGATCGTGATACGTTTCTGGGTTTGTTCTTAGTTTTGTTAATGTACTTTCGTCCTGCTCTATCTCTAAATGTGCTGCTTCTACAGTTTGTTTTAAGATACTAAGAGGTTCTTTAAAGAACATCATAATATCACGTTCTAATGCACTTTCGAATAATTCAAATTGAAGGAAGAACTGTTCAGAAATAGTTGTTGTTACCTCTGTATAGTCTTCGGTCTCAATATAATTTTTATATTTGTTATAGAGCATAGATTGATTCTTCTGCATGTTACCGAATAATTTCCCAGCACTTTTTAATAGAAATTGTGTTGGTGTAAAGCGTAGTAAAATATTTACGTCACCAACGTTGATTCGGTTTGTCATTCTTGCAACATCTCGGCGCCAATCATCAAGTAATTGAAAATCACACGGCAGTTTCATTCGCTCTTCTTCGTATAAGTTATTAAATGTTTCACTCATTTCATCTAAATAAGATTGACTTTGAATAAATTCATTATGTGCTTTTTCAATCCATTCCTGAATAGAATGCGTAAACTTAGGTAATATCATTTGTTGTAAATGCTTTTGGATTCTTTCATTCATTGCTGCATTTAGTTCTTCATGAACTTGTTTAAAGTCACTATCTTCCTGAATTAAATCAGAACAGCTCTGCAATAATTCAGGAATTTGATTATGAAGATCATGTATAATTTCATCTTTTGTTAAACGATATGAGTCTGTGATAGAACGAGTCTTATCTTTTTCAATAGCAGTCAGGTTATTAATAAAGCCCTTTAGTTTCACTAAAATGTGTTTGTTCCAACGGATTGACTTTACTAATGTATTTTCTAATTGTACGCGTTCATTTAAGAGATATGTAATGGTCTTTTGAATAAACCATAATAGTTTTTCTATGCGCTCTGTTTTTATATCTCTATTCGTAAAGCTTGAAGTAATAGATTCTGTTAAATCACTTAGTTGCCCGTTGTTCTCATCTAAAGATGAGTAAGGGAATACTCTTGCATTTGGGAAATGTACACGTATTTTAGACTCAGTTTCAGTTAGCGTTTTATTTGCTGTTTCATCAGTAAGAATTGTATCGATTGTATTTAAAACAAAATGAACTTGTAAAGTCGGTATTTGTTCACGTATGTACAATAGTGTATTGATTTCTTCATCAAGTAAAGGTGAGGAGACATTAAGAATATATAATAGATTATCGGATACATGTAAGTATTCAAGATTTGTAGTTTCTTTATTGTCATTTCCATCAAAACCTGGTGTAACGATAAATGAGAATTTGTTTTTCCGTAAAAATCTACTTGGTAGTTTAAATTCAATACATTTCTGTTCAGATTCTGATTTTGGAGGGACAGCTATCATCTCATAAAATTCATCTAAATTAGAAGTATTTCTTATTGTTAAATCTGTGAGTTCCGTAATTTCTGTCTGTGCATTATCCTTAAAAGCGATAGCAGCTCTAGAAGTATTTTTTAGTATCCTTTCCCCTAATATAGAATTGATAAAGGCTGATTTACTATCATCATTCGTACCCGTAACGAGAATTTGTTGTACGTTTATATCGGAAAGTTCTCGAACAAGCCATGTGTAAGAATGACCTAAGTCTACATCATTCTTTTCTGCCCATACAACAATAGTTTCAAAAAGATTTGCAGTCTTTTCTAGTTCAACTGTGTTATATATTGTTGAGCTAGAAAGTAGCGTTTCAGCGCTTTTTACAAGTAATGTATCAAGGCTCTTAGGTGAAATCTCATTCCATGCTAATGTCGCAGCGGAAACAAATAGAGAATGTTCTGCTTTTGTTAAGCTAAACCAATTCGTTAACAAGTCTGGAATAAGTTCCTGTAGTTCATGCATCAAGTATTTTCCTGTAATTAATTCACAGTATGTTTCTTGATAAAGAGTAACGATTTCATCCCATGAGTCGTAAGAATCTACCTCGATATGTAAAAATAGGTGATTGATTGTTTGAATCCATACTAAGTTGGTTGACTCATCTTGATAGATTTTCCAAAATGATGAGATAAGTTGCTTAAATTGGTCTGAATCGATTGTATATAAAACTTTTAGTGCCTCATAAAAATATTTTGGTTTCATTTGTTTTGTGAATCCTTGGTTCACATAACTTGTTAAAATTTCAAACCAATGTAATGATTTTGTTCGAATTCCTTCGTGAATAGCAAGATCAATAGCGTTGTTCCAATCCTGCTGTTTTTCATAAAAGGAGCGGGCAATGGCAGTAATATTTGGATAGTCTGGTTGGAATGCAACTGCTTCACTAATGACCTTAAAAGCAAGTCCTAAACGATTTTGTTCAATGTACAGAGAAAGAAGTTGTAATGACACTTCCATTGTCAGTGTTATATCGTCCGTTTGAATTGATGTATAGATTTCTTCTGCGATTGAAAGCAATCCTAATTCAAAATAAGCATCTGCTATATTTTTTTTTGCCCATAGAGAGAGGTCATTGTTTACTTTCTCCCACTTGAAGATAGCTGTTTCAAAATCTTTATGATGATAGTAAACTTCTCCTTGTGCGAAACGAATATTAGCGATATTGGAAAATTCATTTTCAGCTTCATTTACATATGCTTCCCCAAGCGTTTGAGGAGCTTGAACAGAACCCTGTTCAGTTAAGAATGTTTCGTAATATACCTTTTGAATCAATTGTTTTTCTATGGTCATGTTTTTTCCCCCTGTATGATTTAGAAAAATGATTATTATGTAAAAGGGTGCATAGTACTCTACATGGATAGAAGATGCATATTATTGTTTTAAATTATATTTTTTCCTACCTATATCATTTTTCTTGAGAGTCAAACCGATGCTAAATGTAACTTTTCTTTATTGTAACAAAAAACCTGCTTGTGAAGGCGGATTTTCTTATAATTATGAGGCAAAGTATGGATTTATCCCACTATTTACGGGCAGTAAGACTCCAACTTCAAGATTCGGTGAGAAGCAAGGAAGAGAGGCGAGGGTTTTATATAAGTGGAGGATGAAGAAAAAATATTTATGGAAGTTTTACGTTATTCCACTTTGTATAGACAATATGTATCCACATCTCAAGGTTCTGAAAAGTGAAGATTAAAAGCAGTGAAAAGTTTCATTACAGATCAGATGAATAGGAGTAGAGTTCATTATAAAAACGATGTATAGTGAATATGTATACCATGTTTGCTTAAAGGATAGAGAGGGCACAATATGGAATAACGATCGTGCATAGGATGTGTCATCCGAATGGAACAGCATATTGGTGAGTTAATCGCACATTATGGATATTTAGGAATTATTATAGCTCTTGCAGGCGGAATAGTTGGTCTACCGATACCAGATGAGTTTTTGCTGACGTTTGTTGGTTATAATATTTCGAAAGGAACTATGTCAGGGACAGCTGCTTTTCTAAGTGGAATGGCTGGTTCGGTACTTGGAATTACTTTAAGTTACATACTTGGGTTAAAACTTGGACTACCTGTATTAAGAAAGTATGGTCCAAAGATAGGAATTAAAGAACAGCAAATTGATAAAACGCATGTTTTATTTGAAAAATATGGCCCCTTTTTATTAATGATCGGATACTTTATACCAGGAGTTCGTCATTTAACTGCGTATTTTGCTGGTATGTCTAATTTAACGTTATGGAGATTTTGCTTATACGCATACGGTGGTGCTTTCATTTGGATTAGCGTTTTTATTGGGCTTGGATGGAAACTTGGAGAGAAGTGGCGTTTTGTTGAATATAGCCTGCATCATTATGGAATGTTGATTTTAATTATCTCAGTAGTAGTCATACTTATTGTATGGGTCTACATAAGAAGAAAAAAAACCGCTATTTAGCGGTTTTTTAGCTGAAAGCAATGAAGAAAACATCTGATTTAATACATATAACACTTAATTTATCTACAGGAGCAACTTGTGAAACATTTCCTGTTTTTAAGGAGAGAGAATAAAATAGCTGGTGCTTTTTTATTTAATAGAACGTCACTAATATTTTGAAACTTTCTTTGTATCATAATTACACCTATCATGAATAGTGCCGTGATGATGGAACGGGTAGTTGCCGCTACATTGGTATCGATCCCTTCCAATCCAACTTTCCCGAAAATGAACACAAGTGCTGCATCTATTATTCTGCAATTTCTTCATATAAAAAGTACGTTACATTATAAATATGTTCAACTTCATCATCTGTCATAAATAAAAGTTCTTCACGCTCCATTCCTTTTTTCTTTTCAATAAACTCGATCATATTCTTCCGTTCTTCTCTTTTCATCATTGTTATTTCTCCTCCCATTCTGTTTTAATACAGTTTATTTAAGTTGATACTATTATATAACAGAATCTTTAGAATGTTCCACCTTTTTTGTGTTTTTTTTGATGAGAACTTTTCGACAAAACAAGCCCTTTTGAAGGGGCTTGTTTTTGGATTACAGTCGTAAAAACTCTGGCTGAGTCGTACCAGCACTATCAATGTAGTAAATTGTATTGGGATTGATTTTTATAAGTATATAGTTAGGATCTTCGGGACCGAGTAACCAGCGTTTTAAGTTGTTGCTCCAAAATTTATTTTTTAATGTTTGATCTTCTTCAATTGAAGCGATGCCCTCTACTTCAATATAATCTTCATCCCATTTCTTTCCTTCTCTTCCAAGTAGTACGTGCACGTTTGAATTTTGTTCAATATCTGCTACCTTTTTTGAATTACGATCTGTTGGTGCGTATAATACAAAATCTTCATGAAAAAACATCATAAAACAGCTATGTGGCTTATTCTCACGAACGGTAGCTAATACACCTGTTCTTTGTCCTTGAATAATAGTTGCAATTTTTTCTTTTAAATGCATTTTTGATGCTCCTTTCAGTTATCCGTAATTTCACCTTGTAAAAACTTGCCCTTAAAATTTTTTACGATCTTTTATACTTTTTTCTTCAATCCCACTTTTTAAACGTATTTGTGATGAAATGGGACAAGTTAGGAGAAGAATAATAATAGTAGTAGAGAGAAATGCATACGATGGAAGGATGGAAAATATGTTTAATAAAATTTTCTTAATACTTGCACTGGTTGGAGTGCCGCTTTCGATTCTTGGAAATACGCTACATTGGCCACAAACAATCATGTTTGCTGTATATTGCATTACAATTATTGCTCTCGCTGCTTTTATGGGAAGAGCGACAGAAAGTTTAGCTATTGTTTCTGGGCCAAGAATTGGTGGGTTATTAAATGCAACCTTCGGGAATGCGGTTGAACTTATTATTTCAATTTTTGCATTGCAAGCAGGGTTAACTGAAGTTGTACTTGCTTCATTAACTGGTTCTGTTCTTGGAAACTTATTATTAGTTGGAGGTCTTTCCTTTTTTGTAGGAGGGCTTAAGTATAAAAGACAAAGTTTCAATGTGTACGATGCAAGACATAACTCTGCTCTTCTAATATTTGCAGTTGTTGTAGCATTTGTTATTCCAGAAGTTTTTTCAATGAAGATGGGTATAGAGAAGACATATCAATTAAGCATTGGGGTTTCAATCATCATGATTGTCATGTATTTAGCAGCACTATTTTTCAAACTGGTTACACATCGCGGTGTATATCAGCATAAAAGTGATGAAGTAGAACATGAGGAGGAACCTGAATGGTCAAAGAGAAAAGCGCTACTTATTTTAGCGATTGCAACAGCGGCTGTTGCTTACGTATCCGAGGCGCTTGTTCATACATTTGAAACGGTAGCGAAATCATTTGGATGGTCGGAACTATTTATCGGGGTTATCATTGTTGCGATCGTTGGTAATGCCGCGGAGCATGCCTCTGCAATTATTATGGCTTATAAAAATAAAGTGAATATTGCAGTTGAAATTGCAGTCGGTTCAACATTGCAGGTTGCTATGTTTGTTGCCCCTGTTCTCATCATACTTTCGATGTTTTTTACAGTGAAGATGCCCCTTGTATTTACAATGCCGGAACTTGTGTCGATGATTACGGCGGTATTTTTAACAATTGCAATTTCAAATGACGGAGATACGAACTGGTTTGAGGGAGGAACATTATTAGCTGCCTATTTCATTATGGGAATTGGCTTTTACTTGTTATAAAAAATGGGATAACAATGTCATGGAGGGAAAACAATAGGGATAGTTAATTGCTATTTAAATGGTTTATATACTTTTAAATTAGGAAGGGGTAAAGCAGATGAAACGAGTGTGCAGCATATGTTTTTCAACTATGGTCTCGTTTATTTTATTATTTCCTTATAGTAGTTTTGCAAAGACAACAATCAACGTAAAGATGCCGTCATCTGTTTTGAACATTTCAAAAGACAATACGTATCCGAATGCAACGCAAGATTTACCGCGTTTGCAGCCAAGTGAATTTGCGAAAGAACTACTGAAAACGTCAACGACTCGAATAGAAAACCCAGATTTAATTCGGATGTTTAACGAAACTTCGATTTCAAATGCGCCTCTTGCAGTCGGATATAGGGCGAAAATTTATTTAGGTCAATGGCCGTTGAATTATGAATCAACAGATACAACGATAAATTGGGAATATAAGCAAGTAAATCGTAATGTGTATGATAACCGCGGTGTGGAGAGGTTGTATCCGCTTCGGTACAAACAAGAATCACAAAAAACGATAGAAGGTGGTTTAACAGCTTATATTAAAGATGCAGATGATGTGAAAAAGATGATTCTTTTAAAGGCGATGGAGAAAGTACAGCTACCCCTGTCTTTTAAAACAACAATTGGTTATGGTACTGGGAATGAACGTATATATAATATCAGCCCGAAACAACTTGGGTATTTATATGCATATACACCAGCGGTAAATGAAAAAGGAAAAGTTACATTTGGAGAAGTATATCTTGTTTTAAAAGGGAATCAAAAGAGGCTTGTAATTAAAAATATTACTTCCCAAGGAATTGGAGCATCTATTCCTGTACAAGATTATGTATCCTTTAAATTTATTTCATCACCTTATCCGCGATAACATAAAAAACGTCAGCTAAATATGCTGACGTTTTTTGTTACAGTGTGATATTCGATTCTTTTGTTAAGAAGTCCTCAGTTGGATAATAACTGTTTTTTACAAGAATATTTGGTCCAAGGCATTTTACAGCAGGACAGTGACAGCTTAATGATTTCGCTGTTTTCGAGTTGCACCATTTGTCATATGCTTCTTGCAATGTATTTGTTTGAATGTTGCCAAGCAGTGGAATATCACCAAAGTCTGTTACGATAATGTTACCATCAAAAATATTTACATTTAGGCGAGAACGTCCATCTGGATCATTACGTACAGTTACGTTTTTACTTTCGTGTAGTTTTTTTAATGTAACTAAATCACGTTCATCATTACTGCATGCGTAAAATGGTAACGTACCAAATAACATCCACACATTTTCATTACGAATCTCTAATAAGTGCTCAATTGCACTGCGAATTTCATCTTTTGTTAAAATTTCAAGGTTGCTAGCAAAATCACTTGGGTACATCGGATGTACCTCATGACGCTTACAACCCATTTCTTCTACAATTTGGCGATGAATGTGTTCAATATGTGGCAATGTACGTTTGTTTAGCATGGTTTCTGCTGATACGAGAACACCAGCTTCTGATAAAGCTTTACTATTTGTAATCATCCGTTCAAATAGTTTTGCGCGCTGTTCATAAGTAGGTTTGCGCTCCATCATTGCAAAGCCACCCTCAACGAAATCATCAATTGTTCCCCAGTTATGTGAAATATGTAGCACGTCTAGATACGGAACAATTTGTTCATAGCGGGCTAAATCTATAGTTAGGTTTGAATTAATTTGAGTGCGAATGCCTCGTTCATGAGCATATTTTAAGAGTGGTGTTACATAGTTGTCGACGGATTTTTTTGAGAGCATTGGTTCTCCGCCAGTAATACTTAAAGAACGTAAATGAGGAATCTCATCTAATCGTTTTAATAAAAGTTCCATCGGAAGCGGATTTGGATCTTTCGGCTGTAATGTATAACCAACAGCACAATGCTCGCAGCGCATATTGCATAACGTTGTCGTTGTAAACTCAACGTTTGTTAATAGTAATTTGCCGTACTCTTCAAGGTCCATATACGCTTCCCATGGATCGTAAGAAGGAGTAATCGGCTTCATTGTTTGTGATATACTCATATGAAATACTCCTTTGACTATTGAAATAACAATTTGTCCATTCTCTATAATAGAAGAATATAGGCTATTTATAAAGTGAAACTTTTTGTAACAAAGATTTCTCTATCTATAAAATGTGGTAGGGAGTAGTAATTGCTTCAAGATAAAAGGTATGATAAATTTGCTAAAAATTCATGTTCGTGATGCTCATTTTTGCGGTATAATAAAAGTAACTCGAATAAAAAGGAGAGTGCCTTCGTGGGAAAAGCAATTCAAGATAAAGATTCACAACTAGTATATTTAAAAGAACGTTTAAATATGTTCATCGAAGTGATTGATACAATTGAACCGGAAGAAGTGGAATTAGAAGATGTAGATCGTCTTCTTTCAATGCTAGATGAGTTAGAACTAAAATGTGAGCAATTTAAAAAAGATCAATAATATATTTTTAAAGCGGCTGCCAATCCTGTCTTGGTAGCCGCTTTTTATATGGCCAAACTATCCTAACAGAGCGCTACAAACAATCTTTTGGGATAATCTTCAAGAAAGCCTGTTTCAGTTTGCTACTTTACAGTGTGAATAGACAGAAAATATAGTTTATAATATGAAGGTAGGGAGGAGGAATTATATGGAATATCATTTGGTGAAGCCTGTATTACAAGGAAAAAAAGCAAGAGAAACAAAAACGTACAATATTTATAATTTTTTCATAATCGGACTTATTTTTGGGATTATTCCGATTATGATTTTAGGAACTTGCAATGCGATTTGGTTAAAAGAGCCCAAAAAGAAAATATACATACTTCTTATGATAGGAATAATGACTTTATTAGCAATGTTCATCTGTGCCGCTCTAATTGGTGATATATATGTGCTAAAGATTGCTTCTCGAATAGCTGCTGCAGTTGTAACAGGTGTGTATATATATGCGCTGCGGGAACGGTTTCGAATTCATAATTTAGTAAATGAAAGTACGGAGTCATTACGGTGGATAGGTTTAATCATTGGAATAGTTGGGATCATGGCCCAAACGGCATTGTTGGTAGGAGGGGAGATGCTGTATGTCAACTTCACAGAGTGAAACGATGTTGTTACAAGAGGCACTGCATTATTACGGGATTGGTCATATTGAAACAGCACAGCAGAAATTAGAAACACTGCTTTCTTATAATCCACAGCATGCTGAAGCATTGTACAGTTTAGGATGCTGCTATGCAGATTCAGAACAATATGATGAAGCAAAAGAGCTTTGCATATCAGCGTTGCAGCATGGTTTTGAGCCAGAAGAAGTGTATTATACACTTGGACATATATATACATATACGAATGAACTTGAAAAAGCGGAGCAAAGCTTTTTGAGCGTTCTGTATTCAGATCCTTCCCATGCGCAAGCAATGGCGAAATATGCATTTATTTTATTAAAAACAGGTTATATTGAAAAAGCTAAGCAACTCATGCAAAAGGCAGTAGAAATTAACCCCAATCATCCTACCGTTCTTCATTATCAATTTGTTTTATTACTTGCAACAGGAACGAAACAAGAAATAGAGGAATCCTTAAAAGATAATTATTATGGATCAACTAACGAAGTTCACTTTTTAGTACAGTTAGGAATCCATGCAGCAACAAGGAAGAGGTATAGGGAAGCATACAAATATTACCGACAAGCGTTTTTGTTGGCACCTAATAATAAAGAATTACTTGAAATCTTAGAAGAAGCAGAAGAACTGATTCATCCGATTTTCTTTCCGAATGTTCTTGTGAATAAAGTGGGTGGTCCGCTTATCTTTTGGGCAATATCTTTTGGAACATTAGGTTTATTCTCTGCATTAGACTGGGGAAATATGGCTAGTTTTGCTATTTTATTTTATCTCATCATTTGTATATGGAGCTGGCTATCTACACCGATGTACAAATTGTATAAAAAAATAAAAAAATCATGAAGGGAGAGAATACGGTGAATAAAATAGATGTATTAAAGCAAGTGCTAGCACAAGATGAAGAAAATGGATCAATTTGGTATTTAATTGGAGTCGAGTACAAAGAACAGGGAGATATAGCAAATGCGCTGCAAGCTTTATCGAAAGCTCTTCAGTATGGTGATCAAGAATGGAAGAATAAAGTTGCGGCTGAACTGGAAGCTTTATCACAAGTGCTTACAAGTCCGAAAGAAACAATATATGTAACAGAAGAGGAAAGCCAGTGTGAAAACAATGAGGGTCACGTAATAGAGCAAGATCCAGAAAAGGAAAAACAGCTACATGCAGTCTATGCAAATGAAAATATGGAAGAAAATGTGGTTTCGATGAACGTGCTTCAAGGCGGAAGAAGCAAGCAAAAACGGGAACAAGAGCAGATTACATTTGAGGATGTCGGCGGTTTGCATGATGTGAAAAAAGCGATTCAAATGAAAATTATCAAACCGTTTACTTCACCAGGATTATTTGAGCGTTTTAAGAAAAAAGTTGGCGGCGGCATTTTATTATACGGTCCTCCTGGCTGCGGAAAAACATATATTGCCAAGGCAACTGCAGGGGAGTGCAGAGCACATTTTGCAACGATGAGCATTACCGATATTCTTGATCCGTATGTTGGAGTGAGTGAACAAAATGTACGGGAAATTTTTCGATATGCTCGTTCCAAAAAGCCATGTATTTTATTTTTAGATGAAATGGATGCGCTTGGATTTAATCGGAGCAAAGCGTCGGGAAATCCGACACTAAGAACAGTTATAGATCAATTGTTAACAGAGATTGAAGGTATTGATACGAATACAGACAAACTATTGTTAATTGGTGCGACTAATATGCCTTGGGACATTGATCCTGCATTTAAAAGACCGGGGCGCTTTGATAAAATGATTTTCGTTTCCCCACCTGATTTAGAAGCACGGAGCAGTATTTTTCAAATTAAGTTGGCAGGAAAACCGATTTCAACAATAGATTACGATATGTTAGCTAAAGAAACAGAACTGTATTCGGGTGCTGACATTGAAAATGTAGTAGAGCTGGCCGTAGAAAATGTTTTAGGAGAAATTATGACAACAGGTGTGGAGCGAGCGGTTACAATGAAGGACATAACCGATGCTATAGCAGAAACGAAGCCGTCTACGTTGGAGTGGTTTCGTACGATTAAAAATTATATTAAATATGCAAATGAGAGCGGCGCATACGATGATGTACAAGCATATTTAAAAAGATATAAAAAAATATAATCCCGTTCAGACGCTATTGAAATAGAAGGAATAAGAAAAAAAGAGTATAATCAATTGATGAAAGATTTTAAAGCGTTTTGGTAGCGTTCACAATTGAGGGGGAAGTAACAATGGAAAAGCTTCAAGAAAGTATGTATCAACTGATTGTTGAAACATCGACGAATTTACCGAAAGATGTTCGTCGTGCTATTCAACAAGCAAAGGAACGAGAAAATGCAGGGACTCGTTCTGCAATGGCACTTGGCACGATTACAAATAACATTAAAATGGCAGATGAAAACATCTCGCCAATTTGCCAAGATACAGGAATGCCAACTTTCAAAATCTATACACCAGTTGGCGTAAATCAATTACAAATGAAAGAAGCAATTTACAGTGCGCTTGAGCGGGCGACAAAGGACGGAAAACTTCGTCCAAACTCTGTTGATTCTCTTTTCGGGGACAATAGTGGTAACAACTTAGGACCAGGTACGCCTGTCATTAAGTTTGAGCAGTGGGAGAAAGATTATATTGATGCTCGTTTAATTTTAAAAGGAGGTGGCTGTGAGAATAAAAATATTCAGTACAGCTTACCTTGTGAATTGGAAGGACTTGGACGAGCTGGCCGTGATTTAGAAGGGATTCGTAAATGTCTTCTTCATGCGGTATATCAAGCACAAGGACAAGGGTGTAGTGCAGGAGTAATCGGCGTTGGTATCGGGGGAGACCGTACGTCAGGTTATGAATTGGCAAAAAATCAACTATTTCGTACATTAGATGATGTGAATCCAATTCCAGAATTACAAAAGCTTGAAGAATACGTATTAGAGAATGCGAACAAGCTTGGTATTGGTACGATGGGATTTGGCGGTGAAACAACTTTACTTGGTTGTAAAGTTGGTGTATACAATCGTCTGCCGGCGAGTTTCTATGTATCTGTTGCATATAATTGCTGGGCATATCGTCGTCTTGGTATAACAATTCATCCTGAAACGGGTGAGATTATTGATTGGTTATATCAAGAAGGTGAAAATACGCTTCAGCAAGAAGAGGAACAAGACAAAAGTGAACAACGCGAAATTGTACTGCAGGCGCCAATTACAGAAGAGCAAATTCGTGAACTTCGCGTTGGTGATGTTGTAACAATTAATGGCATGATGTACACAGGTCGTGATGCAATCCACAAGCATTTAATGGATAACGATTGTCCAGTAGACTTAAATGGACAAATCATTTATCATTGCGGACCAGTTGTAGTGAAGGATGAAAATGAAAATTGGGAAATTAAAGCGGCAGGCCCCACAACAAGTATTCGTGAAGAACCATATCAAGGGGACATTATGAAGAAATTTGGTATTCGGGCTGTCATCGGTAAAGGCGGTATGGGAGCGAAAACATTAGCAGCACTAGCTGAACATGGCGGCGTATATTTAAATGCAATCGGTGGTGCTGCGCAGTATTATGCAGAATGTATTAAAGAAGTGAAAGATGTTGACTTCTTACAATTTGGTATTCCAGAAGCGATGTGGCATTTACGTATTGATGGTTTTAAAGCTGTTGTAACAATGGATTCTCATGGAAACAGTCTACATGCAGATGTAGATAAAACATCACTTGAAAAATTAGCAAGCTTTAAAGAACCGGTATTTAAATAATAGGAAAAATGCATCTCAAATAATTTGAGATGCATTTTTTGTTGGTATATATGGAAAAACATGTTCAGCATGAAACAAGTATTGAGCACAGAAACTACAGGTACGATTATATATGGAAAGGAGACTATTTATGAAATATAAATGGTTATATATAGGTCTCATTTTTTCACTTATGATGGCACTTGTTCCGGTTTCAGCATTTGCTTATACAAATACACCACATAACTGGGGAATTCCGCGACCTAAAAATGAAACGGCGCCAGATGCAGGGAAATTATATACAGAATTACTACAAAAAAATGGTGGTTTTTACTTAGGCGATACGAAGAAGAAAGATATTTATTTAACATTTGATAATGGATATGAAAATGGGTATACAGGGAAAATCTTAGATGTACTGAAAGAGAAGAAAGTACCAGCGACCTTTTTTGTGACAGGGCATTATATAAAAACGCAAAAAGATTTATTATTAAGGATGAAAAATGAAGGGCATATTATTGGAAATCATTCTTGGAGTCATCCAGATTTTACAGCGGTAAATGATGCAAAACTTCGTGAAGAATTGACGAGTGTAACGGAAGAAATTAAAAAAGTAACTGGACAAAAAGAAGTAAAATATGTACGTCCTCCGCGAGGGGTGTTTAGTGAAAGAACGTTAGCACTTGCGAAAGAAATGGGATATTATAACGTATTTTGGTCCCTTGCATTTCTTGATTGGAAAGTAGATCAGCAAAGAGGATGGCAATACGCTCATAATAATGTCATGACTATGATTCATCCAGGATCTATTTTATTACTTCATGCGATATCAAAAGATAATGCAGAGGCGCTTGCAAAAATCATTGATGATTTGCGCGAGAAAGGGTATCATTTTAAAAGCCTAGATGATTTAGTAAAAAGCAATCAGCCGTAAGCATGTATGCTTACGGCTTTCTCATGCTATAATGATGTGTAAAAAGGATGGGGAAACGTATGTGGAGCGAACATGTTACGTTAAAGTATCCGTATCATTTTCAAGAAGTATTAAGGCGTTTATCTTTTGATCCGCTAAATGTTGTTCAGTTAGAAGAAAAGATTGTTTATGTTCCACTTTCCATAGATGAAGAACAGATTGTTGTTCGGGTACAAGGGATTGGTACGCTTCAAAATCCACAATTTTGGGTTTCAAGCCAGACTGGTGAACAAGAGAAAGTTATGAAACGCGTCTATTCGATTTTTCAATGGAATGAATCTTTTCAAGATATACAAACTCATTTTAGAAACACATCATTACGTCCACTTTTTGAAACATATGCCTATACACCACTTATTTTAGAGTTCGATTATTTTGCGTGTCTTCTTCGTTGTATTATTCATCAACAAGTACATTTGAAATTTGCTACTGCACTTACAGAACAATTTGTAAAACAGTATGGAACAGAGAAGAATAGCGTTTTCTTTTTTCCAACACCAGAAAGAGTGGTGAATATTTCAATAGAAGAGCTCAGAAATCAGAAGTTTAGTCAAAGAAAGGCCGAATATATGATAGGACTAGCAAAACGTATCGTGGAAGGAAAGCTGGATTTAGTGGAACTAGAAAAACAAACAGATGAAGAAGTTTCAGCACAATTGTTACCAGTGCGAGGTATTGGTGCATGGACAGTACAAAACTTTTTATTATTTGGACTTGGTCGGAAAAATATGTTTCCGAAAGCAGATATCGGGATTCAGCGTGCACTTCAAGGGTTATTTCAACTAGAGAATAAACCGGATGATGCGCTGTTAGAAAAAGTAAAACAAGAATGTGATCCATACTGCAGTTATGCAGCGTTATATTTATGGAAAAGTATAGAGTAGAGGTGTAACAATAATGCAAAAGCAACATGAGAGTAAGTTGGAAGTTGGTCAAACGTTTCCTGTGACAATTAAGCGTCTTGGGATTAACGGAGAAGGCGTTGGTTATTTTAAGAGACAAGTTGTTTTCATTCCAGGGGCATTACCAGGAGAGGAAGTTGTTGCGGAAGCAACGAAAATTAAGCGTGGCTTCGCTGAAGCAAAAGTGAAAAAAATTCGTAAAGCATCGCAGCATCGCGTAAAGCCACCATGCCCGGTATATGATGAATGCGGCGGCTGTCAACTGCAGCATTTAGATTATCAAGAACAGTTAAATCAAAAACGTGATATTGTTGTACAAGCGTTTGAAAAGTATATGAACGGAAGCATGGAAGTTGATATTCGTCCAACACTTGGTATGGGAAATCCATGGCATTATCGTAATAAAAGCCAATTACAAGTAGGGCGTAAAGACGAAAAAGTTATTACAGGATTATATAAACAAAATTCACATCAATTAATTGATATTTCCCATTGTATGATTCAACATAAGGCAACAAATGAAGCGACAAAGGTTGTAAAACGTATATTAGAAAAACTAAATGTTTCTATTTACAATGAGAAAAAACAAAAAGGTTTAGTACGTACAATTGTGACACGTACTGCGGTCCAAACAGGAGAAGTACAGGTTACACTCATTACAACAAAAGAAGAGTTACCAAATAAAGAGCAATTTATCGCAGAAGTACAAAAACAGATGCCAACTGTTAAATCGATTATGCAAAACGTGAACTGGCGTAAAACATCAGTTATCTTTGGTGATAAAACATTCCGCTTAGCTGGGAAAGAAGTTATTCAAGAGACACTTGGTGATTTATCATTTGAATTATCAGCACGTGCATTCTTCCAGCTGAACCCAGAACAGACGGTTGTTCTTTACAATGAAGCAAAAAAAGCAGCTGCGTTAACAGGTACAGAAAAAATCGTTGATGCCTATTGCGGTGTTGGTACTATTGGACTATGGCTTGCAAATGATGCCGATGAAGTTCGCGGTATGGATGTCATTCCAGAAGCGATTGCAGATGCAAGAAAAAATGCGAAGCGCCACGGATTTACAAATACGAAGTACGAAGCTGGTAAAGCAGAAGAATGGCTGCCAAAATGGGTGAAAGAAGGCTGGCGTCCAGATGAAATCGTTGTTGATCCGCCTCGTACAGGTTGTGACGATAAGCTACTCGAAACAATTTTAAAAGTACAACCAAAGCAAGTTGTTTATGTTTCTTGCAACCCTTCATCATTAGCGCGTGATGTGAAAGCATTAATGAAGAGTTATGAAGTGGAATATGTACAACCGGTTGATATGTTCCCGCATACAGCGCATGTGGAGAATGTAGTGAAGCTTGTTAGAAAAGTAAAGTAAAGATGTGACAGTGATAGGCCTTATCGAAAAATCGATAAGGCCTAATTTTTATGATGAATTACCCTAAACCGCGTCATAAGTAAACCGATAGTGATTTGATTTTAAAAATGAATTGTTTATTTTAGGTTTATCAAAATAATTTTAAATAAAAATTGGAATTAAGAAATTAGCACTAATCTTTGTATGATGGAGTGCTTTTTTATTGCTATATCAATTCCGATCACTTTTAATTCGCATGTAATTAAATAGTGGGATAATTATACAAATATTGGGTGAAACGAAGTATACTCAATAAAGATGAATATAATTAATTTAATTAGGAGTGATTTTTATATTTAGGCAAAATGCAAAAAGGATACTTATATTATTATTAACAAACCCAATATTAATAATCGGATACTGGATTTTTTGCTATGAGTTAGCTTTGTACTGTAAGTATGGAAGAATGAATTATAATATTTATATTTTATTATTATGTGTAGTGTTTTTTGTAGCTATAACTACATTTACTACAATGAGAGTGATAAAAGATAGAGAATATGAATCTAAAAAATTAATTAATTCAACTGCATGGAAATACATTTCTATTATCATTATTGTTGTAATCACATCATTTTATGGTGTGAAGATTTATAAAAGTGCAATAAATTATGATGGCAAACTGGCATGGTTTATAGAAAAGTTAAAACATGAAAGATCAGTTAAATTTAAACATAATAACATATATGAATATGGAGTAGAAGGTATTTTTGAAGATATAAATAAAAAATATACTTTGCCAAAGAAATTATATATGGCAACTGATTTTGATCTTACATTTCGTTCAGATGGAACAATCACAGCGTTTGATACATTTGTTTATGGGAAAAATGCTGATGGGAAAGAGGAAACTTATTTAATATCTTATAATAAGAAGAAATCAGAAGATATTACTGTAATACGAGATGGGTATGCAAATCCCGATTATGATGAGGATAAACTAGTAGAACCTCTAATTAAAACGGTTAAGGCTATTCCAGTTAAGCGAACGGTTAGTAAGTGGAATGAAAGTAAGTATGGGTTGATCTATTATGGGAAAAGGAATTGGGGATACAATACAGAGGGAATTATTAATATTACTGAGGATGGTAAGGAGCAAAATCTTAAAGAAGCAGCTTCTGAAATCATTGGATATACTGTATCTATATTTGTTCCTGGAAAAGAGAAAGAGCTAGTACCTGCTAGATATAATTTAATATGTGACGCAAGTTGGAGTAAATCAAAGACTCCTCCAAATAAAGATAAGTTTAAAGAGAAGAGACAAGATTCAACGAATGAAAAGGAGCAGTTTTTCCTATCAAAAGAAGTTGGTTATAAACTAAATATGACAGAAAAAGCATTAGGGAGTGCTTTTTATTCACTAAGCAAGACTAGTGATGGAGGTAAAACATGGGAGGTTATCAATACGGACCCATTTAATAGAGGGATTGGTAGTGTATCAGGAGTAACCTTTCTAAATGATAAACTTGGGTTTTTAGGAGCAATTAGACCTTCTGGTAATGAGGGAGAGTTATATCGTACAGATGATGGGGGCTTATCTTTCAAACAGGTAAATTATCCCCCGCATGAAGTGAAATTGGATCATACACAGTCTACCATAAGTCCTTTTGATTCTCCTGGTATGCCTTATGAGAAAGATGGAGTCTTTAATATGTTAGTTGGACAAGGGGCAGATGGAGACTACAATGGCGATAGTAGTGCACTTTATCAGTCAAAAGATCAAGGAGAGACGTGGGAATTTATAGAGGAGGTTAAAAAAAGTTAGAGTTAGTACTAAAGTTAAATAAATAATAAAAACAAAGAAGCAGAAAATCACTTGGGATTTCCTGCTTCTTTGTTTTTATAAAGAAAATACTTGATATGCTAGTACACGATAACCGGTTCATAAGTGCTGAGATTATCATACACAGTTTTCGCAACACTAGGATGAAGGTTAACACATCCGCCTGAACCTCCAGTTAAATAGGCATTATTGGCCCAGTTTGTCCGCCAGCCGGCATCATGGAACCCTTGTCCGCTATTTGTGAACGGAGCCCAGTAATCTACCTTAACGGAATAATCAGGTTTACCTACTGCGCTGCCTTTGAGTGTGTACGGTGATCGTTTATAGAGGATATACCACACACCTGGTGATGTATCTTCACTCGTGCTATGTTTACCTGTTACTACATTCGTTGAAACTGCCAATTTTCCATCTTTGTAAATCCAAATTTGTTGTTCCGCAATCGACACTTCCGCATACGTGTCTCCAATGCCATTATTCGCTGTTGTTTCATAACCGATGCCTTCGTTATTCCAACCATTTCCGTAAATGTTAGAAGCAGAAAGCGATTTTTCCCCTTTTTCGAAGGCTTCTTGGATTCGTTTTGTTTCTTTTTCAACATTTATTGCCCAGCCATAGCCTTGTCCTTTTACTGATATAACTGAACCAGAATGGGTTTTAAATGTGAAGTCTTTATTTAATGTCGATTGAGAATTGTTAATTTCAGTAATCTTGTTCTTAATGTCGCTCGAGTCGATTGTAGCCTTCATATCTTTTGACATAGAGGCGTTTTTAATTAGATCTTTAGCTTTTAAAGAGTAAACTTCATTCTGTACCTTATAATCAATGGTTTGTTGGAGAAGATTCTGTAGTGCTTTCTCTTCTTTTTTTATAATCGGATTGTTTTCTTTAATAGGCTGTATGTATACAGGCTTCAGATGGATTTCACTTTTATACTTCTGCTTGTCGTAATCCTTTAATAGATTAGCAACATCATACTGTTTTCCATCAATGCTTTTTGAGATAACAACTTTTCCCTGTTCGAGCTTCGCCATAGCATCTTGAGGCGCTTTTAAACCTTTATTCATAGAGATGAGCTTTTCTTCTACAAGTTTTTTCATTGTTTCACTTCGGTACTGATCCGCCTTTTCTGGTAGCAATGAATAATTTTTTTCCTTTGAGGAAGGGAAAAACGTCCACTGGCTTTTTAATAGTTTTTTAACTTGAGGCAAATCTTTTTCCGTAAGTTCAGTTTGTGTATCTTCTTCATCTAAAATTTGTTGTTGGCCGACATAGACTTTATTTTCTAATCCAGATGTTTTTAATTTCTGCATTGCCTGATCAGCAGTCAGACCGCCGACCTTTGTATCATTAATCGTAACCTGTGAATTGAAACGAGTTGCCTGATAATAACTCATTCCCCCAATTAGAAGTGCAATTATAACGCCGCCACCCGCTGTGATAAGCTTCCAATTTTTAAAACGTTTGCTTGAGTGTGCTCGTTTTCTATCAACTTCTTCAACTGCTTCATTTATTGTGTTGTTATTCATAAATATTTCCTCCACATACCTAATATAGCCCCGGTATCAACGACAACGGACTTTAAACTAATGTTTTTGTATCTAAAACCATTGATTAGTTTACCTTATTATTCTTAAATTTTCACTATTTTTTTACCAAATTTTACAGTGTTGAGTCAGTTAAATTTGGATTTGTGTCAATAGAATGAACGTGTTAATAACCAGTAGATAGAGAAGTTTCTAAAGGAGTGCGAAGAGTGGAAGAAAAATATACAGCCTGAAGAAGAGTTGCAGAATTTCCTGCAGGAACATGGATGGCGTACGTGAACTGGATTGTAAATGATTGGTTTAACATGTATAGTCTATTGGCAGAAGTAGACACTAAATGGGCTCTCTTGTGTTACTATGGGAAGAAGATTACGAAAAATATCATAGAATGCTTACAATTTTTGTTTTATGTAACGGAAAAAGAAAGGTGGTGAGTCTGTTAATAAAAACATGAATAGGCAAATGTCTATGTTTTTAATAGCAGAAAACAATGAACAACTATAAATTAACAATTCAATATGACGGCGGCCGCTATAAAGGCTGGCAACGTCTTGGAAATAATGATAATACGATTCAAGGGAAAATCGAAAGTGTATTATCAGAAATGGTCGGACATGAAATAGAAATCATCGGATGTAGCAGGACAGATGCCGGTGTACACGCTTTGAATCAAATAGCGAATTTCAAGGTCGATGAAAAATTAGCAGAACCGAAAATTAAAAAGTATTTAAATCAATACTTATCAAATGATATTAGTATTAAGGATGTGGAGTTAGTCTCTGAACGTTTCCATGCTCGTTACAATTCGAAAGCAAAGACGTATGTATATAAGATTTGGAATGAAGAACATACGAATCCCTTTATGCGTAAATACAGCATGCACGTTCAGAAAAAGTTAAATATTGAAAGTATGAAAAAGGCAGCTCAATACTTAATTGGTTCACATGATTTTACAGCTTTTTCAAACGCTAAATCTAAGAAAAAGTCTATGGTACGAGAAGTATATATGCTTGATATTGTGGAAAGTGAAGGTTTTATTCAAATTAGAGTGAGCGGAAATGGATTTCTTCATAATATGGTAAGAAAGATTGTTGGGGCGTTAATCGAAGTGGGATTAGGGCAGTTAGACTCTGAAGTAATACCACAAATTTTAAAAGAAAAACAACGAAACCAAATTAATTGTCTCGCGGATGCAAGTGGATTGTATTTGGAGAAGGTAGATTTTTAGGCAACTGGATGTGTAAATTCACTAGTTCCTATACACTTGAGATATGTGGGGATTATTGTGTAGTTGATATAACTATAAATCAAAAGGGGAAGAGTTGATAATTCTTCCTCTTTTGATTGTACTAATAGAAACGAAAAAGAAATCAAAATAATGTATAGATTTTTCAACGGTTTAAATTAAATTTTTTAAGTCGATATTGCAAGTTTTGTCTACTCAGCCCTAAAAATTTTGCGGTTTGTGAGATATTACCTTTATTTTCTTTAAGAATTTGATTGATGTATTCTTTTTCCATTTCTTTTATTGTGTGCTTTAAAGGTTGTGGGATATCATCTGTATTCCGAATAGTTAACGGTAGTTGGAAGTCATATTCTCTTTTAGTTAGTTCATAAAAGCGTGTAGGTATATGGAACGTTGTAATGATTTCTTCATCTTCTATTAAGTTCATAGAGCCTTCAATCATATGTTCTAACTCCCTTACATTACCAGGCCATTCGTAGTTATAAAAACATTCTTTCACACTAGAATCGATCCCCTTTACTTTTAAGTCAAATTGGATATTATACTTTTCAATAAAGTGATGAACAAGAATGGAGATATCTTCTTTTCGCTCTCTTAAAGGTGGTAAAAATAAAGTCACAACGCCTAACCGATAATATAGGTCTTTCCTTAATCGATTATGTGTTATGGCTTCAATAGGGTCTTCATTAATGGTTGCTATGATTCGGACATCCACTTCTTTTTCTTGTGCGCCTCCAACTCTTCGTATTGTTTTATCTTGGATAGCACGCAATAATTTTGCTTGAAGAGCTGGATTTAATGAGTTGATTTCGTCTAATAACAAAGTCCCACCATTCGCTTCTTCAAATAAACCAGGTTTATCTATTGCACCTGTAAAAGCCCCTTTGTTCGTTCCAAATAATAGGCTTTCCATTAGGGTTTCTGGTATAGCAGCGCAGTTTTGTGAAATAAAAGGCTTTGCGGAACGGTGACTTTCATTATGAATGCTTTGTGCAAACAATTCTTTACCAGTTCCCGTTTCTCCCACGATAAGTATGGAGGACGATGTACGTGTTACTTTTTTTGCTTCTGTAATAATAGATTGGGCCGCCCTAGAATTACCTATTATATGATTAAAGGTAAATTTAGTATTTTGTTTTCGAGGAAGACTTGTTTTAATCGTTTGCTTTAATTGAGTAATGTCTTTTGAAATTTCAATCGCACCTTTGATTTTTCCATTTTCTATTATAGGGAAGGTATCATTAATTGTTGTAATCTCTTTTCCTTTATTATTAAAATAAGTTTGTTTTATGTTTCTTTTTGTTTTTCCTAGTTTTAGTGCCTCTATGAGTGTACTACTTCGGTTTTCCTCAAATACAAATACCTCTAAAGGATTTTTATGTAATATATCTTTAGGATCCATGGATTCAATTTCCATCATTTTACGATTGTAGATTATTGTTTTACTTTCTTCATTAATAATATGAATTCCAATATCAAGTTCATTTAGCAAAGTTTCATATAGCATATTCATTTCAATTAATTTTTTGAAATTGATTTCTTCTGTATGCATGTATCATCTTCTCCTTGTTATACCCTATGAAGACTGACTTTTTTTAATTTTATTAAAATTCGATTAAAAGCGCAAAACTTTTTGCGCTTTTTTGATTAAAAATGATAGAAAAAATTTTGCGCTTATTAAGTTTTTTTGCAAGCATTTCTAATTTTACAGGGGGAATTGAAGTTGGTATGCATTTTGCATTCATAGTAAGTGAAAGCTCTAAATTTAAAGACTAGAGGTGAGTTGGAAACTTTATAGGGTGTATAACTTTTCTTAATAAAAAAGAGGAGGTTACAAAATGAAGGCAGTTATAGAAGACGTGTACAGTCCTTGCTATGGGAAAGTAGAAAAATTATTTATTACTGAAAGCTCTTATGTATATGAGTGGGAGAAATTAGCATTAATTGAAACGATAGATAAACAGAAAGTAGAAATTAAAGTGGGAATTAGTGGATATATTGAATTGCTAGAAGTGGAAGAGGGACAAGTTATCACTGATAAAACACGATTAATAACAGTAAGGGATGACCTGTTAATAACAGGTAGTGATTAATATAAACTGTATGGAGTATGTACCGTTTTCTAGCGTGCTTTTAAATAATCATGTTTATTTATGCTAATGCCAATTAAGTCATAGGAAAGGTTAAGGGTGGGTTATCGTGTTATGGTTTATCCCACATTAACGGGCAGTAAGACCACCACCTCAAGATTTAGAGAGCAACAGGGAAGATAGGTGGGGACAACTGCCCATAAAAGCCCGATTCGTTCAACTAACCATCAGTGAGAATGGAGACAAAAGCCACACTGATGGAAGTTTCACCTTATTTTCTTGGATTGGGAGATTGACTTTCGAAAGATCTCCCTCCTATTGTGAATCTTTAATAAAAATACAAGCTATTATCTTTTTATAGTTTAACTTTCTTTTTTAACTTATTTTTAAAGCGTTTACATTCATGAGGATTTGCAAACAAAAAGGGGGATTTATATGGCAACTCAAAACCAGGAGTTAAAACGAGAGCTGAAAAGTCGACACATATTTATGATTGCACTTGGGGGAGTTATTGGTACCGGACTTTTCTTAGGATCAGGTTATACAATTCATGAGGCGGGACCTGGAGGAGCGATTGTAGCTTATCTTGTTGGAGGATTTGTTATGTATTTAACGATGCTCTGTCTTGGAGAGCTAGCAGTTGCCATGCCTGATGCAGGGTCTTATCAAACATATGCTACAAAGCAGATTTCACCTGCAGTAGGTTACGTAGTGGGATGGATGTCATGGTTAAACTGGTCGGCTACGATAGGGATTGAGTTGATTGCAGTTAGTATCTTAATGAAACGTTGGTTTCCAGATGTATCTTCTTGGATTTGGTGCATAGTTTTTGCTGTTCTACTTTTTGCTATTAATGCATTATCTTCAAGAAGTTTTGCAGAGGTCGAGTTTTGGTTTGCGAGCATTAAAGTTATTACGATTATTGCATTTATTATTTTAGGCGGGGCAGCTATGTTTGGTTTCCTTGATATGAAAGGGAATGAGCCAGCACCAATGCTTTCTAGTTTTACTGATTACGGAGGACTGTTTCCAAATGGGCTGACAGCTATTTTAGTTACAATGATTGCAGTTAATTTTTCCTTTCAGGGAACAGAACTAGTTGGTATTGCGGCTGGAGAGAGCGAAAATCCAGAGAAAACCATTCCGAAAGCTATTAATAATACAGTTTGGCGTATCCTTGTTTTCTTTGTACTTTCCATTTTTATACTTGCTGGGCTATTCCCTTGGCAACAAGCTGGAGTGATAGAAAGTCCATTCGTAGTTGTATTTGATAAAATTGGTATCCCTTATGCGGCAGATATTATAAATTTCGTTATTATTACAGCGGTACTATCAGTGGCGAATTCTGGATTATATGCAACTTCTCGTATGTTATGGTCTATGTCTAATCAAGGGATGATTAGTCCGATTTTTGGTAAGTTATCTAAAAATGGTGTTCCAATTTATGCATTGATTGCAAGTACTATTGTTGGTTGTCTCTCTTTATTATGTGGTATATATGCAGAGGATACAGTTTATTTATGGCTTCTTTCCATTGCAGGATTCGGTGCAATATTGGTTTGGGCATCTATCGCTTTATCTAATTTCTTGTTTAGAAGAACATACTTAAAGCAAGGTGGGGATATTAAGGATCTACAATTTAAAACTCCATTGTATCCGCTTGTCCCTCTTCTTGCTTTGGTATTAAATATAACGGTAATTGTTGGTATGGCGTTTATTCCGGAACAACGCATGGCATTGTATTGCGGGATTCCATTTATGTTTGTTTGTTTACTGTTTTACCGTGTTACAAAAAATAAGAAGAGTAAAATGGAACATATCGAAAAGGCCAACACAACAGGGGCACAAAGTTTATGATGAATATTTAGGTATGATTTTTATCCTGCTATTCGCTGGCAGTAACACGCCCACCTCCAAATTCAGCGAAAGAAAAGTAGGTAGGCGGAGGATGAACTACCGGTAAAAGCTTGATTAGTGAGGGCTCATAATCAGTAAAGTCCTCACTAATTAACGTTTTACTTTACGTATGCGAGTAATTGCGTTATACGAGGTCATATATGTAGAGAATGGTAGGATAAAATCAAAAGAAAAAACGAGCTCTAATCTAATAGATAGCTCGTTTTTTTCTGAAAAATACATCTTGGCTAAGAGGATTGCTCTCTTTTTATTTTTAGTTTCACCGTCCAAAAAGCAGCAAGCATAATGGCTGCGATACAGCCGCTAATTGTACCTATTAATTTAGCGTACGGAAGGCTATTCATGTCGCTATTGAGAAAAAACATTATGCATAGGATTGCAGGGAAAAGATATAGATAATATAGGCGCTTTAGTCGTTTATCTTTCATCATGTACTCAGCCCTCTCTATTATTTAATACCCTTATTGTAGCACAAAATTACCATTTTTTGTAATATACTAATTTAAAAATTAGCCAGTTAGTTGAGTTTACGAAAGTTATTACTGTTTTTAAATACGAATGGCGTCATACACAAAAATAAGAAAAATTAAGGTTTTCATCAGAAAAAGATAAGATTCATCGTGTAATATAAAAAGTACCTGTCGTGGAATCGTACAAACTTTGATGTTTGTACGATTTTTTTTTTAGAAAAGAACTATTTCAAATACTAGTGAAACTAGAAATTTTGGAATAGCCCTTTTGTCTTCAATAAAGCCATCTAAGTTTTCGTCTTTATATCAGCTAATTTTTCTTTTGCTAAATTCAATGCAATTGCATCGTCTAAATAGCTAATTGGATTGCATTATTCATTTCAGATTTTATCATATTTAGCGAGAAGACCCTTACCTCAAGCGTGTAACGGTAGGTGGGGGTAGTTCAATGCAAATCTAATTGGAGCAATTGTACTTAGTGTAATTGTACTTAGTGTAATTGGAGTATTTGCCTTATGTCAGCCAGTATTAAATAAACAAGATGATACGCATAAGAAGAAAGGGAATATGTTTATGAGGGTACTGCGTAATCCGGAGAATGCTGATTTCGATGGTTCTAAAACAATTAGCCTTTCCGAAGCACTTGTATTAGGGGCGCATTATCAATTAATAATATTGCAGGAGGATTTGATGCAGGAATAACAAATTTGAATCTTTGGTGGACTGCAATTGTTTCTGGAGTTTTTAGCTTCGCTTGTATTAGTGGTTTTTCATATGTAGGGAAGAGGTTTTTAGCGGAATACTTAGGAAAATGGGCAACGATTATTGCTGGCATTTTACTCATTCTTATCGGAATTGATCAATTGATGTGAGAGGAGATTGGAAAACAATATTCGCATATTTCCTCGGAAATACAACAAAATACTGCATATATCGATATGTTTTTCTTCATACTAACATTGATTTCTTTTAAAGAAAGGGGGATAAGTATGGGACGTGGTAAAGCATTTGATCATAAGAAAAAAGGTCATGATCATCAGCCGCCTAAAGGGGCATTTATTCATAAGGATGTAAATGAGCATACGTTAGAAGAGGAAGAATTACCAGTTAATATTGAAACGTACAAAAATAGTTTGAAAAAACATTAAAGCACCTATATAGGTGCTTTTTAGCGTATGTCCTCAATTAATTGCTTTGATTCTTCATACATGCCATATTCCCCTAGAACTTGGATACAACGCCATTTTAATTCCTCAATACTTGGTTCAAGTTCTTCCGGGAGGACATGATGAATGTCTTCAAGCCCCATTCCAAAATGAATAAGCTCTAGCACTTGATCATCAATATTTCGATCCATTAGTAATTCTAATACTTCTAAATTGAATATGTATCGATAAGCTTCATCGGGGGAAACAACTTTTAACTTTAAGCTTTCTACAATACTGAGTATAAAAAGAAGAATGGTTTTTTCTAGGACAGGCTGGTCCTCCATTTGAAAAATAAGTTTCATTTTTTTACACCTCCACCGAATAGCGTTAGGTTGTACTATATTATTCGGGAGGGGGGAAGAAATATGCATAATAAAAAAAGTTATCCTGCCAAAAGCGAACAGGATAACTTCGTATTTAAAAAATACTCCAGCCTTCTTGAGCGGAAAGAAGCTCAAGAATTTTAAAACCAGCGATACTATTTCCATTTGCATCTAAAGCCGGTCCAAAAATACCGATTCCCATTTCGTCTTTTACGCAGCCGAAAATACCACCAGCTACACCACTTTTTGCAGGAATACCAACGCGAATTGCAAATTCACCAGATTCGTTATACATGCCACATGTTACCATAAATGTTTTGCAAATCTTTGTTATATGTTTTGGAATAATTTGTTTTTTCTTATATGGATCGTAGCCATCCATTGCGAAGATTAAACCAATACGTGCTAAATCAATACAGTTTACCTGGATAGCACATTGACGTGTATATAAATCCATTAATTCTTCGATATTACCATCAATGATGCCGTTTTGCTTCATGTAGTAGCAAAGAGAACGATTTAAGTAAGCTGTTTCTAGTTCAGAGATGGCTACTTTTGAAGAGTAATTAATTGTAGGATTATCTGTAATATCACGTACAAAGCGGAGAATCCGTTCCATCTTTTCTTCGTTACTATCTCCTGTAAGCATACTTGTAATAGCTAATGCACCCGCGTTAATCATTGGATTAAGAGGTTTAGAAGGGCTAGTTGTTTCTAGCTTAATAATAGAATTAAATGGGTCCCCAGTGGGTTCCATCCCAACTTTAGAGAATACATATTCTTCACCACGATCTAGAAGAGCAAGTGTAAGTGTGATTACTTTTGAAATACTTTGAAGGGTGAAGAGTGTTTGTGAGTTACCAGCATGGATATATTCTGTCTCTCTATGGTAGATAGCAATCCCTAAATCATCTGGATTTGCATTTCCTAGTTCGGGGATATAAGTAGCAAGTTTACCTTTTTTTGTATATGGTTTTACTTGATCTAACAGTTGTTGTAAGTTATTTGTCTCGATACACTGCATAATACCAACGCTCCTGTTCCTTTTTCAATAAGTTTACTGTTCCCTATAGACTTGGAAATAAATAATAACATGAAAAAGTGGAATGATAAAATGAAACTTCCATTTTAATAAAAATTGCAAAACAGGAATAAAATCTTTCTTTTTAGATGGTAGAGAAGCAGTTAGAGCCTCTGAGAACGAGTGCAGGTCATCATTTGTTCTACATAGCAACGGCTTATATATTAAACAATCAAAATGGATACATAGGTTCCGGCTACCTAGTTTTTAATCATATTCGTTATTAGAACGGAGAATTTTCCTTTTATATAACAGTTTGGAAATAGAAAAGATATCTATAAAAAGCTCAAAAATAAAAACTACACATCTATACAACTATATGTTATCATGATTATGTAATAGAAAGCGTTTTCTAAATCATACTTATTAATGATAACGATTTCATAAATTGAATAGGGGGAATTACAATGTTGCAGTTTTTACAACGTATTGGTAAAGCGTTAATGCTTCCAATCGCAGTACTGCCAGCAGCAGGACTGTTGCTTCGTTTAGGTCAACCAGACGTATTTGATATTCCTGTTATGGCACAGGCCGGTGCAGCAATCTTTGATAACTTAGCACTTATTTTTGCAATTGGTGTTGCAATCGGTTTGTCTGTTGATGGTAGTGGTGCCGCAGGTCTTGCAGGTGCGATTGGTTATCTAGTTATGAAGAATACAACGAATACTTTAAGTATTGGTTATTCAACAGCAGAATTAAATGATAAATTAAAAAGTGTTCAAGATTTATTAGGAACAGTTGATCCAAGTAAGTTAGCGGATACAATGACAAAAGTTTCAAAAGCAGCGACTTTAACGCCGAAGATAAATATGGCTATACTTGGCGGTATTATTGCTGGGGTTGTTGCCGGGTTATTATATAACAAATTCCATAAAATTAAATTGCCAGAATGGTTAGGGTTCTTTGCGGGAAAACGTTTTGTACCAATTATTACTTCTGTTGTCATGCTTCTTTTAGGATTAGTATTCGGTCAAATTTGGCCAACAATTCAAAGTGGTATTGATGCGGTAGCACACGGTATTGTAAACTTAGGTGCGATTGGCGCTGGACTATTCGGTTTATTAAACCGTCTATTGATTCCAATTGGTTTACACCACGTAATGAACACATATTTCTGGTTTGTACTTGGTGACTTTACAAATGCAGCAGGTGATGTTGTTCATGGTGATATTGCACGTTTCTTTGCGCAAGATCCATCAGCAGGTATGTTTATGACAGGTTTCTTCCCAATCATGATGTTTGGTTTACCAGCAGCATGTTTTGCAATGATTGCAGCTGCGAAACCGGAAAAACGTAAAATGGTTACAGGTATGTTAGGTGGACTTGCATTAACTTCATTCTTAACTGGTATTACAGAACCAATTGAATTTTCATTCATGTTCTTATCACCAGTATTATATGGTATCCATGCTATATTAACGGGTATTTCTTTATTTGTTACAACAACACTTGGCATTCATGATGGTTTCTCATTTAGCGCCGGTGCGATTGATTATTTCTTAAACTTAGGTATTGCAACAAAACCGTTATTATTAGCGGGAATTGGTTTAATTTATGCAGTAATTTACTTCGTGGTATTCTATTTCCTAATCAAGAAATTTAATTTGAAAACTCCAGGTCGTGAAGACGATGAAGAGTTAGTGACAGAAGATGATGCACCAGTTGCAGGATCGATTGGTGAAACTTACGTAGCAGCTTTAGGTGGAAAAGACAATTTAACAGTCATTGATAACTGTGCGACTCGTTTACGCCTACAAGTAAAAGATGCAAACTTAGTAAATGAACCAGCATTAAAACGTGCCGGTGCAAAAGGTGTTATGAAGTTAAGTAATACAAGCGTACAGGTTATCGTAGGTACAAACGTTGAGTCTGTAGCTGATGATATGAAAAAACACGTATAAATGATTGTGAAAGAGGATGTTCAAAAAGATCGGTAAAATTGATTTTTTTGAGGACATCCTCTTTTTTTTATGAGAAGTTTATCTGGAATCTTACCTTTGAAAATATTCTTTTTCTTTTTTGTACATATTGGTTGGTAATACGTTCGGCACATGATAAAGTAAGGATGATATAAAATGAAATTTCCATTAGTTAGAGAAAACTAGGGAACATATTTTTATAAATTGATTAAATTATTGGTAAATAAGGGGAAAGCAACCATGAATGAAGAAAAGGATAGTGTCAGTATGGTGGCTCGTCGTAGACGTAGACGTGGACCGATTACATATATAAAAAGAACAGCCATTTTCTTTGTATTGTTTTCACTTGTATATTTAGGGTATACAAAAATCACTTCACATAGTAAGAAAGAGAATGCCTCAAAAGCAACTACAGAAGTAAAGAAAGAAACGGTACAAAAACAGCCAGAACAGCTTCCAAAAGTACCGGAGCAAGCTAAGGCGGCGGAACAATCAGCCGAAGGCCCCCCACAAGAAATTAATGAGAATGCTGAGTTAGATGAGTATTTAAAGAGCAAAGGTTTTAGTGGAACAGCAGTTGTTGTAAAAAATGGAAAAGTACTCCTGAATAAAGGGTATGGGTTGGCAAATCGAGAGAAAAATATACCAAATAATGCAGAAACAACATTTTACATCGGTTCGATTTCAAAAGCATTTGTAGCAACAGCAATTATGCAGCTGAAAGATCAAAAGAAAATTCAACCAGAGGATACGGTAGCGAAATATATTCCTGATTTTCCAAGAGGTGGAGAAATCAAGCTGGTTCATCTATTGACACACACATCTGGAATTCCTGAATATGAGACAGGGACAGATGATATTTCTCATGAGGAATTGTTGAAGCGAATTGGACAGCAAAAACGTTTGTTTAACCCAGGTGAAAAATGGAAGTATTCGGATTCAAACTATTCAATACTTGGTTACATCGTTGAGAAAGTTAGTGGGCAACCGTTAGAAGAATACATTAAACAACATATTTTTGATGTTGTGGGCATGAAAAATTCAGGCTTTGGTACTGAATTAGAGAAAACAAAGTATCCTTCTACGGGTTATAAGGTTGTAAATAATAATATGACAGTACCTCCTATTCCTAGCATGTCACAATTATATGGGAATGGCGATATATATACGAGTGCAAATGATTTATATTTATTTAATGAAGCACTATTTTCTGGTAAGCTAATATCCAAAGAGAGCTATGATCAAATGTTTACAACATTTAAAAAAGATTATGGATTTGGATGGTATGTAAACCCTGGAAGCTACTCTAATCACGGTGTAATGCCAGGGTGGAATTGTTTAAATGGATTTAGTAGAAGTGGCAATGTATATGTTATTTTATTATCTAATATTCAAAATAACATTAAATCATTTGGCTCTTTGAATAATGATATTTATACGATGTTACAGCATATTGAAGTGTAAAAGACTATCTTTTGAGATGGTCTTTTTTTCATGTGAATCGAGAAAGAAGATATTTATAGAAAAAGTAGATGATTCCTCATCTACTTTTTTCTATAAAATGTACTATTTATCTATCACAATAAAATGGTAATTGTATATATTGAAATATATATATTTAATACCTATAAAATCTAACATTAGTAGGAGGAAAGAAATATGTGTCTATTTACAGGATATTGGAAGAGGTTAGAGACGATTTTTAATAGACAATTGGATTACTTTTTAGATCGCAAGCTAGTGCCTGCCCTTGAAAAGATTTTATTTTCGAGAAAATTTTCGGAATTTATTCAGAGAAGCTCTAAGCAAGCTACGGAAGAAATAATAGAATCAAATAAATTTCAATCTATTATTTGCGCGATTTTAAAAGAATGTGCGACTTCACCTTTTAAAGAAATCGCTGAACAACTCTTAGGAAAAGAGGTAGAAATAGTGACAACGGTTGGTCAGTTAACGGGTGTGATTATAGAAGTAGGGGATGATTTCCTGACGCTTCAAGAAAGTATAGGGACGACAGTTTTATTACCATTTACAAGTATTATCTCAATTTATGAAATATAAGAAAGGAGAGCTCTTTATGTTATTTGTCAATGAGTTACGTAAACATGTTGGAGAACTTGTGCAAGTTGTAACAGTTGTAGAAGTGGTAGCGGGAATTCTTTTATCAGTAACAGATGGGGTGGTAATTGTACGTACGTCTCCATCTTATGGTCCACCAGAAGATGTGCTTGTACGGATTCCAGTTATTGCGTATGTTCGTTTGGAGAGCTAAGGAGGACAAATTATGAGGATATCGGTTATTATTCCTACGCATAATGAAGCTGAAACGCTTGGGGCAGTTTTAGAAGAAGTAAAGAAATTGCATCCATATGAGATTATTGTCGTAGATAATGGGTCAACAGATCGGACGAAGGAAATTGCATTAGATTATGAATGTCATGTAATTCATTATAAACATTCATTAGGTAATGATGTAGGACGAGCAATTGGCGCTAGAGAAGCAATAGGAGAAATTGTATTGTTTTTAGATGGTGACATTGTAATCAGTAATTATGATTTACAGTGTTTTGTGAAAGGAATTAAGCAGGGACATCAAATCATCGTGAACAATTTAAACTGGTCTGTGTATTTAAAGATGCGTCCTCATTATACAACAGTTGGAAAATATATGCTTAATCGTTATTTAAATCGAAAAGAGTTAGTTATAGGTTCTTTAATTGCAATCCCTCATGCAATGAAGCGAGAAGTAATAGAACAAATTGGATGGTGGAATTTAGCGGACCCAGCATTATTTCAAGCAATGGTTGTATCGAAAGGGATCTGTATTGTTGATACTGCATCAGTCGATGTTATTCATACAAATAAAATTCGTCCTGTTCATACTGGGGCTTCTCCGAGTTCTCCTTTTCCAAAAGCTACAAGTCGTATTATGGGAGATCATTTACGGGCATTACAATATGTAATTGAAATGTATGGTGCACGTGGAGGTTTTTCTGAAGGAAAGCGGGATAGAGATTTTATAAAGAACTATGAACCTATGATATTAAAAAATAAGAAAGCAAAATATAGTGCAATAATACCCGTCGTAGAAGAAAAAATGACGATACGATCAGTTATAAAAGAAGTGAAAAAAGCCGGCGTTGATGAAATTATTGTTGTTGCAAATGGAGCAGATCAGGAGACGATTAGGCAAGCGGAATTGGAACATGCTACGGTGATTCAATTTCCAAATGCGCTTGGGCATAATGTTGCACGAGCGATTGGGGCGATGCATGCTACAGCTGATATTTGTTTATTTGTAGATGGTGACTTTGCTATTCCCGCAAAAAAACTCGTTCCTTTTTTAGAGGCTGTTGAAGCTGGTACTGATGTTGCATTAAATGATTTGCAAATCTTGTTAGATACCTTTTATCCAGCTGACCCAATTAGTATGGGGAAATATTTTGTGAATTTGGTCGCAAAGCGTCCGGATTTGTGGAATAGTTCACTAACTGCAGTACCGCATGCTATGCATAAAAAGGTAATAGAAGAGATTGGGTATGATTCCTTAATTATTCCACCGTTGGCTCAAATGAAGGCAATTTTAGCGGGATTTACTATGAAAGCAGTGCAATTTGTAGATGTAATAAAAACAAACCGTATTCGTCCTGATCAGCATGAAATTGTGAACGGTCGCATTCAGGCGTTTGATCGTATTTTTGGTGACCAGTTGGAGGCGATTTCTTATTTATTACAAAATACAAATGAGCGAGGCAGTTTTACCGATGGAGAAAGAAATAGAAAGATTATACAGCAACTGAGAAAGGAAGAAGAAAATACAAATGGATGATAGTAGCATTGTAACAATCATTGGCTTAGGATACGTAGGTCTTCCTTTGGCAATTCATTTTGCTGAAAGAGGATATACGGTAATCGGATTAGATAAAGATGAACAAAAAATAGAATTAATTACAAAAGGGGAAAGTTATATTCCCGACGTCCCTTCAAGTGTGTTAAAGAGTTTAATACAAAATAATCAACTAGTAGCATATACACCGAATAACGGTATAAAAGATTTTCAAAACAGTACCTATGTCATTGTTACTGTACCAACACCTATTAGTGAAAATAAAGAACCAGATTTGACTGCCCTCATCGCTGCCTCACATTATATAAAAGAAAATCTTCAAGCAGGACAAACCTTCATTTTTGAAAGCTCCACATATCCAGGTACGTTAGAAGAAGTTATTATTCCTATTATCTCTCAAACAGGTAAACAGGCCGGCGTAGATTATTATATTGGCTATTCTCCTGAGCGAATAGATCCAGCAAATGATCAATATACAGTACAAACAATTCCAAAAGTAATTAGTGGTCAAACAGAAAAGTGTAGAGAAAAAATACAAAATTTGTATAGCCACGTATTTGATACAGTGATTCCAGTTAGTTCTCCAAAGGTAGCGGAGATGTGCAAGTTATTTGAGAATATTCAACGTTTGGTTAATATTTCGCTTGTGAATGAACTGGATATATTATGTGGGAATTTGAAAGTGGATTTTCGTGAAGCACTTGAAGCAGCTGCGACAAAACCGTTCGGTTTCACACCATATTGGCCTGGGCCAGGAATTGGTGGACATTGTATTCCTATTGATCCGTTATATTTTCAATGGAAAATAAACCAACTGGGATTATCAAGTCAATTGATTGAAGCAGCCCATGTTATTAATGAAGAGATGCCGGGAGAAATTGTAAAAAAAGTGAAAGATGTGACGGAGCCTCCTGCGACAGTTTTTGTTGTTGGCGTTGCTTATAAGAAAGATGTGAATGATTTAAGAGAATCTCCTGCACTTCCGATTATCCAGTTATTAACAAAAGAGGGGTATAAGGTGCAATATTATGATCCTCATATTTCATCTGCAGAAATTGGAGAGATCATCTATCAGTCTGTTCCATTAGAAGAAAAAGTATTAAAAGAAGCTGATTGTGTTTTAATTTTAACAGATCATTCTAGTATTGATTGGAAGTTATTTGAAGGATTACATCATGTAGTAGACACACGAGGTACTGTAAAGAAGGTGAATTTATGAGTAAGCGTTGTTTAATTACAGGTGGAGCAGGGTTTATTGGATCTCATTTAGCAGAAGAACTTCTTAAAAGAGGGCATCAAGTAACAATAGTTGATAATTTTTATAAAGGAAAAAATAAATATCATATAGAGCTAATGAAGTCTATTCCAATTATTCCAATTAGCATTTTAGCTAAAAGTGAAATTTATGAATTGGTAGGTCAACATGATGTTGTATTTCATTTAGCAGCCATTTTAGGTGTGAAAGCGACAATGGAAAAAAGTATAGAATTGATTGAAACGAATTTTGATGGAACGCGTAATATTTTACAAGCTGCATTAAAAGGAAAAAAGAAAGTTATTTTTGCATCTACTTCTGAAGTATACGGAAAAGGACAACCACCTTTTTTAGAAGAAGGTGATCGCTTATATGGTTCAACATCAAAAATACGTTGGAGTTATGCACTTTGTAAAACATTAGAAGAAACGCTGTGTTTAGGGTATGCGTTACAAGGGCTCCCTGTCACAATCGTTCGCTATTTTAATATTTATGGTCCAAGAGCAAAGGATGGCCCATATGCTGGAGTAATTCCACGATTTGTTCGTGCGGCATTGCAAGGTGAGGATATTCTTGTTTATGGGGACGGAAAGCAGACACGCTGTTTTACGTATGTAAGTGATGCGGTAGAAGCAACAATTTGTGCAATGGATGAGAAAGTAAATGGAGAAATCATTAATATCGGCTCCGAAAATGAAAAAAGTATACAGGAAGTAGCACAAGATGTTCAAAGATTCACGAATTCTTCTTCAAAAATCTTGCATGTTCCATTTGAAAAAGTATATCCACATGGCTTTGAGGAGATCCCGAATAGAAAACCGGATGTAACAAAATTAAAAGAAGTATTACAATTCCAACCTAGTGTGTCATGGGAACAAGGATTGGAGAAAACCATTGAGTGGTTTCGTGAGGGATATCATGGCTAAATCACTATCTGTTATTATTCCGGTTCATAATGAAATTGATAGTATTACTGATGTTATTCATTCTGTCCAACTTTTACAACCATTAGAAATTATTGTAGTAGCGAATGGGTGTACAGATGGTACGGATAAAATAGCTGAAAACCTAGGGTGTACAGTTCTTGTATATAAAGAAGCGCTTGGAAATGATGTTGGACGTGCGATTGGTGCGAAATGTGCAAAGGGCGATGTCTTATTATTTTTAGATGGGGATTTTGTGATAAAAACTTCCCAATTACAATTATTTCTCAATCCAATTTTGTATGATCAAACAGATGTGGTGTTAAATAATTTTGATGCATTATTTTCAAAAAAACAAAGGCCACACTCTATTACTGTATGGCGTCAAATCTTGAATGCAATGTTGGAGAGAGAAGATTTAAAAATTGATTCCATTTTATCGGTTCCTCATGCATTTACAAGAGAGGTAGCACAGAGCATAGGGTATGATGCTTTTGTAAATCCGATTGTAGCCCATGTTCGTTTATTGCAGAACAAATGGAGGATTAGCCGTCATCATCAAATAGATGTAATTACCCCAAATAAGTTTCGGCCAGTTGAGCATGATGCGTACGGAACAAATCTTTCTCATTCAGAACAAAGAATGATAGGTGATCATATAGAGGCAATAGCAGAGTGGATGGAAACACGAGATAAACGTGGTGGGTATTGTGATGGGAAAAGACGAAGAGAGAGCATTTATCATACTTTAGAGTTTGCAAAGTTTTATCAGGGATGGGGAGTACAATCGAAATTATATAAAGGAAAACAGTTATCTATTGTTATTCCTGTACAAAATGAGGAAAGCACGATAAGTAAGGTTATAGAGGAAGTGCGTAAAATTGAGCCATTAGAAATTATTGTTGTTGTCAATGGATCTTCAGATGAGACGGCAAACATTGCTAGAAAAAATGGTGCAAAGACAATTGTGTATGAAGAGGCGCTTGGGAATGATGTAGGTCGTTCGATGGGAGCATATTTTGCTAAGGGCGATATTGTTCTATTTATAGATGGAGATTTTATTATCCCGGCACGTGATTTATATCCCTTTGCTAAAGCAATTGCAGATGGAAAAGATGTTACATTAAATGATTTAAATCATTATTTAGATTTACGAATTCCACTTCATCTTGTAACAGCATTTAAATATGCAATAAATCTTGCATGTAATCGAAAGGATTTAGGTGTGGGTTCTCTTATTGCTGTTCCGAATGCATTTAGTCGTAAGTGTTTAGAAGGTATTGGATATGATTCTTTATTATCCCCATGTGTAGCACAAATAAAAGTAATTCTCTCTGGTTTTGAGATTTCATGTGTAAGCCGCATAGATGTAGATGGAATGAATCGTATTCGTCCCAATCAACATTTCTCATCAATAGGACATCCTCCAGCTGTATTACGAATCATAGGTGATCATATAGAAGGGATAGATCAATTGGTGGAGGTAAAAGGTATTAGAGGAGGATTCCATGATGGAGGAAGAAACAGAAAGGTACTATAATTTGGGGCATCTTTTTCGGGTAGAAAAATTGTAGGAGAGAGTCTTTTCCATCTTGATGTTGTTATTATTGTAAATTAGGCATTAAAAGTAATGCATATTTATTACGAAAAAAAGTGTACCAAACAGGTACACTTTTTTCTATTCTGTTTTAAAAAAACTATAACAGAATAGGAGGTAAGGGTATTACAGTTTAAAACGGGTATGATTCTTTATACTACAGAATAGGATTCGTTTATAAGAGTACCAAAAAAATACAGTTAAGGAAAGACTTAATTTAAAAGAGTTTAAATCGTACTTAACACTGTGTACATAGTAATATGCTCAATGTTTCACAAATGTGTCACAAGTATTCCGTTCGCTTTTTAAAAAAAGTAGTATTCTAAATGTGTAAGCTGTTATATAAAAAATCTTAGTCCTGTACTAATCAAAAAATGGAGGAGATTAGGATGACTGAAGTATTAGAAAATGTAAAAAATGCATGGGAAAACTTTAAAGGTGAAAAGTGGAGAGCAGAGATTGATGTTCGCGACTTCATTTTAAATAACATAAACGTTTATGAAGGTGATGATTCCTTCTTAACTGAAGCAACAGAAGCGACGAAACAACTTTGGGATCAAGTAATGGAGTTAACGAAACAAGAACGTGACAATGGCGGCGTCCTTGACATGGATACAGAAATTGTTTCTACTATTACATCACATGGTCCAGGATATTTAAATAAAGATATTGAAAAAGTAGTTGGTTTCCAAACTGACAAACCATTCAAACGTTCATTACAACCATTCGGTGGTGTTCGTATGGCAGAACTATCTTGTGAAGCTTACGGATATGAAATGGACAAAGAACTAAGCCGTATTTTCAGAGACTATCGTAAAACGCATAACCAAGGTGTATTCGATGCTTATACTCCAGAAATGAGAGCAGCTCGTAAATCAGGCGTTATTACAGGTCTTCCAGATGCATATGGCCGTGGTCGTATTATTGGTGACTATCGCCGTGTTGCATTATACGGTATTGATCGTTTAATCGAAATGAAAAAAGCAGATTTAAACTTAACAAGCAGTGTAATGAGCGAAGAGACAATTCGTTTACGCGAGGAGTTATCTGAGCAAATTCGTGCCCTTCAAGAATTAAAACAAATGGCAGCTTCTCATGGTTTTGATATTTCTAAACCAGCAACAAATACACAAGAAGCATTCCAATGGTTATATTTTGGTTACCTTGCAGCAATTAAAGAGCAAAACGGTGCAGCAATGAGTCTTGGCCGTACATCTACTTTCTTAGATATCTATGTTGAAAGAGATTTAGCAAACGGTACATTAACAGAAGAAGAAGTACAAGAAATTGTTGACCACTTCATTATGAAATTACGTCTTGTGAAATTCGCAAGAACACCTGATTATAATGAATTATTCTCTGGTGATCCAACTTGGGTAACAGAATCTATCGGTGGTATTTCACTTGATGGTCGTCCATTAGTAACGAAAAACTCATTCCGCTTCTTGCATACATTAGACAACTTAGGACCAGCTCCAGAACCAAACTTAACAGTTCTTTGGTCTAAACAATTACCAGAGGGCTTTAAAAACTACTGTGCGAAAATGTCTATCAAAACATCTGCAATTCAATATGAAAATGATGACATTATGCGTCCAGAATATGGTGATGACTACGGTATTGCTTGCTGTGTATCTGCAATGAGAATTGGTAAACAAATGCAATTCTTCGGAGCACGTGCAAACTTAGCGAAAGCATTATTATATGCGATCAACGGTGGTAAAGACGAAAAAACAAAAGCACAAGTTGGACCTGAATATGCACCAATTACTTCTGAAGTATTAGATTATGAAGAAGTTATGCGTAAATTCGATGTGACAATGGAATGGTTAGCAGGCCTTTACTTAAATACTTTAAATGTAATTCATTACATGCATGATAAATACAGCTATGAGCGTATCGAAATGGCACTTCATGATACAGAAGTTCTTCGTACAATGGCAACAGGTATCGCAGGATTATCTGTAGTAGCTGACTCTTTAAGTGCAATTAAATATGCGAAAGTAAAACCAATTCGTGATGAAAATGGTATTGCTGTTGATTTTGAAATCGAAGGCGATTTCCCTAAATACGGTAATAACGATGACCTTGTAGATGAAATGGCAGTAAGCCTTGTAAAAACATTTATGAACAAGCTTCGTAAACATAAAACATATCGTAACTCTGTTCATACAATGTCAATCTTAACAATCACATCTAACGTTGTATACGGTAAGAAAACTGGTAACACACCAGATGGCCGCCGCGCTGGCGAACCATTCGCACCAGGTGCAAACCCAATGCACGGACGTGATACAAAAGGTGCACTAGCATCATTATTATCTGTTGCGAAATTACCATATGAAGATGCACAAGATGGTATTTCTAATACATTCTCAATTATTCCAAAAGCACTTGGTAAAGAAGAAGATGTACAAGTTCGAAACTTAGTATCTATGTTAGATGGATATGCAGTAAAAGAAGGACATCACTTAAATATTAACGTATTTAACCGTGAAACATTAATGGATGCAATGGAACATCCTGAAAAATATCCACAATTAACAATTCGTGTATCTGGTTACGCTGTTAACTTCATTAAATTAACTCGTGAACAACAAATTGATGTAATTAACCGTACAATGCATGAAAGCATGTAAGTAAAAAAGTTTCCCTCTGTTTTTCGTAGGGCGGAGGGGAGCTGTTTTAATAGAGGAGGAAGTAACATGGTAAAAGGAAGAATTCATTCTGTTGAGTCTTGTGGAACTGTTGACGGCCCAGGGATTCGTTATATCATCTTTACGCAAGGGTGTTTACTACGTTGTCAATATTGTCATAATGCGGATACGTGGGAAATTGGTAAAGGGAAAGAAATAACAGTCGAAGAAGTGATGCAGGATGTTACATGTTACATTCCTTTTATGGAAGCTTCCGGCGGTGGTATTACTGTAAGTGGCGGTGAGCCGCTATTACAGTTAGACTTTTTGATTGAACTGTTTAAGAAATGTAAAGAGATCGGCATTCATACGACAATTGATTCTTCGGGTGGTTGCTACTCTGAAGAGCCAGAATTCCAAAGGAAATTAGATATTTTAATGGACTATACAGATTTAGTATTATTAGATTTAAAACATATCGATCCTAAAAAGCACCGTAAATTAACTGGTAAAACGAATGAACACATTCTACAATTTGCTCGTTATTTATCTGATAAACAAAAACCAATTTGGGTAAGACACGTATTAGTTCCAGGTGTTACTGATAGTGAAGAAGATTTGCAGAGATTATCTAATTTCATTCAAAGCCTTTCTAACGTAAAGAAAGTAGAAGTCTTACCATATCACAAACTTGGTGTATATAAATGGGAAGCGCTTGGACATAAGTATCCTCTTGAAGGGGTAGAACCTCCAACAGAAGAAAGTGTTCAAAATGCAAAAAATATTTTACAAGCAGTCTAATCCATTTGGATTAGACTTTTTGCTTTCTTTTAATAAAATCTAGAGTATATCTGAAGAAAAGAGTATACTGAAAGTAGAATATCCATATTTTTGTAAAGAAATAAGAGGATAAATTTACATAATTGTAAAGGGAAAACCAAATAGTACCAAGAATTAAGAAGTAGCAGGGCGAGTATCATGAAATGTGATCATTTGTAAGTTATTGCGAAAGCCCTTATAGGAAAGTATAATATAAAGATATGAGCACAGATAGGATTAAGGGGTCAATCTTATATGCTTTGCATATCCACGACAGGTACATAGCTAACATGAAAGTGTTGGAATCCAAACATGTAATTTTTTTTAGGAAAATGTTTTTCCTATTGTCGTATATGCAATATGGGAAAGCGAAAAAGCTAGGAGTGGATTTGTTTGATAAAAAACCCCAAGGTTTTAATATTAACTGCACATTACGGTAATGGTCATGTGCAAGTAGCAAAAACATTAGCACAAACATTTCGTCAAAAAGGAATTGAAGATGTGATTGTGTGTGATCTATTCGGAGAGTCACATCCGGTCATAACAGATATTACAAAATATTTATACTTAAAAAGCTATACAATAGGAAAAGAGCTATATCGCTTATTTTATTATGGTGTAGAAAAGATTTACGATAAGAAGATTGCATCGTGGTATGCGAATTTTGGAAGAAAACGTTTAAAAGCATTATTACATGCAGAAAAACCAGACATCGTTATTAATACATTTCCAATTATTGCAGTGCCAGAATTGAAAAAACAAACAGGTTTTTCAATTCCTGTTTATAATGTGTTAACGGATTTTTGTTTACACAAAATATGGATTCATCGTGAAGTAGATCGTTATTTTGTAGCGACAGATCAGGTGAAAAAAGTAATGGTTGAAATTGGTGTACCTTCAGAGCAAATCGTAGAAACTGGGATTCCAATTCGTAAAAACTTTGAGTTAACCATTAACCCAGAAATCCTATATAGTAAATATCAGTTATCTCGTGAGAAAAAGATTTTACTTATTGTAGCAGGTGCTCACGGTGTATTAGGAAATGTAAAAGAATTATGTCAATCATTTATGACAGTCCCTAATCTTCAAGTAGCTGTTGTTTGTGGAAAAAATGAAACTTTAAAACAAGAGTTACTAGGAATTAAGGAACAAAATCCTGAGGCATTAAAAGTATTTGGCTATGTAGAGAATATAGATGAACTATTCCGTATTACCTCTTGTATGATTACAAAACCAGGAGGCATTACGTTAAGTGAAGCAGCAGCTTTACAAGTACCTGTCATTTTATATAAACCAGTACCAGGACAAGAAAATGAAAATGCAATGTATTTTGAAAAAAAAGGAGCTGCACTTGTCATTCGCGAAGATGAGGATGTTTTTGCGAAAACAAAGGCACTATTAGAAGATGATATGAAGCTTCTGCAAATGAAAGAAGCGATGAAAAGTATCTACCATCCAGAACCGGCTTGTCACATTGTAGATACAATTTTAGAAGAAAATCATGTGCAGCCTAATCATATACCAATTAAGTCACCGGCTCTTGCTCAATCTTTTACGTAGAATGAAACCCTCTTTTTATTTTGGAAGGGGGTTTTTGTTTTGTGTGAATTCCGTATAGTAAATAGAGTTAGTAAGAATGTATCCATCCATTGATGGTTAATAAAGTTGTATGTTATCCACAAAAGAAAAAGATTTTAATAGCCGGTAAAATCGGAATATTAACAATGATATCCACATTATCCACAATTTTCAGAAAAAATATCCACAAATTAAACATCATATATGTGATTACTTTTATCCGGTCTTAACAGGCAGTAAGACCCTACGTCTCAAGATTCAGAGAGAAATAAAAAAGATAGGGGGGAGATCAACTGCCCGTAAAGGCCCGATTGGTGAGGGCTAATAATCAGCGGGGGATGAAGAACCCCCACTGATTAAAGTTTCACGTTATAGTAATCCAAAAGAATTACTTAATTTATGCACAATTCCATTAATTCTGTGGATAAAGTTTTCCACAAAAAATACTCCTTATAGTATAAGGAGTAAATCTTTACTTTGTTATCCATAAAGTAAATGGTATGGATTGGTATGGGAGAGTTGGAGATCTCCTCAATTTTCACTTTATGATTATACACCTTTAGGACGGTACCCAGCTGCACGATCTGCTCTTCGAAACTCTCGCTGATAAAGGACCTCTTGTGTACTATTTAATGTATTTCTTGCTTTCTCACGTTTCTTTCTATCCATTACAGATCACCTCGTGTCATAAAGTTATTACCTATCGTTTCCAATGACACAAGGAGATATACATAATAAACAAGTATATTCATTTTATAATTCGTTATATATTACGCTTCTTTTAAATGATGTGTATCTTGAAATGCAGTATCACGCATTGTAGTAAGTGTATATTGATCTTTAACAATTTCATATAAATTATACACTTCTTCATTTGCATTAATTTGATCATAAACAGCTTTTCTAGTTTCATTCGCTAGGTTTATATATGGTAGTTTTTCAGCTGCTTTAATCGAACGAATATTCACTTTACGAATGCGCATAAAAATTGTTTCAACATCCAATTCATAGAACAGCTCGCTGAAAAACGCATCTTTTGCTAATTTATTATAACCCTGTCCGTGATAAGGTTTCCCAAGCCATGTGCCAAGAAAACCAGCTTTTTCTTGCACATCAAATAAAGTAATCGTGCCAATAGGGTTTCCCCATTCATCTAAAATTGTGCGTGAAATTAATTCACCACGCTCTTCAGCTTCTATTGTTTGCTTTGTTAAAAATAAAAATTCTTCGTATGAATAAGCTTTTTGACGCACAAAAGGGAAGACAGCAGGATCCACCATCAAATCGTATAGAACGTGGCTGTCGTGTAAGTCGCGTTTTTTTAACATACTAACTCCTCCTCACATGAGGGTAGCATGACGAAAAAACACCCCACCCTCGAAATTTTTATATCAAACTTTAAAAAATTTCGGGGTGGGAATCGAACCCACTAGAACCAGTCTATAACGCTGGTGGCGCACCATTTGCCTTCCCCATTCATCAATTTGAAATGAATATCACGACACAAATTGATTATGGTTTCATTCAGTTTATAATCGTATAATACTTTATCTAGTCAAAAAAATAAACTAGTTTTTTTTATTTTTTCTATAAATTATTTTTCCATCAATCATAGTTAATACGGGCTTGGCTAAATAATGAAATGGATGATGTGTCCATAACACAAGATCAGCATCTTTTCCAGTTTCGATACTTCCAATTCTTTCCTCTAAACGTAGATTTCGAGCAGGGAGGATTGTAATGCCTTCTAATGCAATTTTTTCATCTAACCCTTCCCTGACAGCGATGGCTGCACAAACATTTAAATATTGAATGGGAGTATAGGGATGGTCTGTTGTAATGGAAACTTCTATCCCATATTTTGATAAAGTATGGTACGTATCCCATGATTTATTTTTTAGTTCAATTTTTGAGCGGCGTGTTAATGTCGGACCAACAGAGATTTTTAAGTTTTGGTTGGCAAGCTCATTTACAATGAAGTGTCCTTCCGTACAATGCTCAATGCGTAAATCAAGATTGAATTCTTTTGCAAAGCGAAGAGCGGAAAGAATGTCGTCCGCCCGATGAGCGTGCATACGTACTGGGATTTCTCGGCGCAGTGCTTTTAGAATAGGAAGCATTCGAAAATCGGCTTCGTTTCCATAATGTTGTGCTTCGTAGAAAGATTCTCGAAGCAAGCCCATAATCCCCATACGGGTAATCGATTCTTTTGTGCCATTACTATGAACTCGTTTTGGATTTTCTCCAAATGCAATTTTTAACCCTGCAGGTTCTTGAATGATCATATGATCGATACAGGTTCCGGCAGTTTTAATTACACATGTTGTCCCGCCAATAATATTTTGGCTTCCAGGCATAACGTGGGCAGTTGTAACACCATTTTGAACCGCATCTTGAAAAGCAATATCAAAAGGGTGGATGCCATCTAAAGAACGGATATGTGGTGTTAATACTTCGGATGTTTCATTAGCATCATTTCCAGCCCATCCAGTCCCTTCATCGTATAGGCCAAGATGAGTATGCACATCGATAAATCCTGGTAAGAGGTGAAGGGCTCTTGCATCGATAACGGTCATATCTTGAGTTGGTTCAATATGTGGCTTTATCGCAGCGATTTTATTGTGTTTAACCAATACATCTCCTTGAAATTTAGAAGAAGTAATGGGATATACAATGGCTTGCTTAAATAGGGTTTTCATAGATACCTCTTTTCCATTGGCTAATAACCTTTAAATAATTAGTAAATAGAACAATTTTAATGGACGTATTTTAGAAGTACTACAGTGTATGCGATAGTATATTTTGTAATGCATGGTTTAATGTAGGAAAAGAATACTGATATCCATACTGTATTGCTTTGTTAGGCAATACATGTTGTCCTTGCAAAACAAGCATACTCATTTCTCCAAGTAAAGCGTGTAGTGCAAATGCTGGGACGGGAAGCCAGTGTGGGCGATGCATGACAATTGAAAGTGCCTTTCCAAACTCTTTCATTGTTGTAGGATTTGGAGACGTAATATTAAGAGGTCCTTCTATTTCTTTTGTATTTATTGCAAAATCAATCATGCGGATGGCATCATCTAGATGAATCCAAGATAGCCATTGATTGCCCGAGCCGATTGTTCCACCAATAAATAATTGATAGGGAAGCAACATTTTTGGAAGGGCACCACCATCTTTTCCTAAAACAATTCCAAAGCGTGTATAGACGGTTCGAATCCCGAGAGAGGTTGCGTGAGCGGCTGCTTCTTCCCATAGTTTTACTGTGGCTGCTAAAAAATCACTGCCATTTTCTTTGTTCTGTTCTGTGAAAATTTTTGTTTCAGAAGTCCCGTAATAACCAATTGCGCTAGCGTTAATAAAAGTATGGGGTTTCTTCTGTAATGTTTGTAATTGTTTAATGAGACTATTTGTTGTATGAAGACGACTCGCTATAATGCTTTCTTTCTGCTTTTTTGTCCATCGACCGTTATTAATGGATTCTCCAGCTAGATTCACAAGCACATCAATAGAAGAAAGAGGGAATTTATGTGAATGTGCATCCCATTGGATGTATTGAATGTTAGAATTGAGAGGATTCTCTCTTTTTTTTCGGGTAAGAATGTAAATTGTGTATCCTTCTTTTAGGCTTAAAAAATTAGCTAATGCTTTACCGATAAAACCAGTTCCCCCAGAAATTGCGATTTTCAACTGAACTTCCTCCTCATTATATATATTCATGAAAAGCAAAATTGTTCCACAACTATGTTAAAATAGTAGCGAGGTGAAGAATATGGCTGTCATTACAAAAATAGAAGTACAAAAACGAATGAAAGAACGATTTAATATTTATATTGATAAAGGTCAAGGTGAAGAATACGGATTTAGTGTGAATCAAGTCACCTTAATCAAGCATGGTTTGCAAAAGGGGTTAGAAATTGATGAAGTAGAGTTAGCAAATATTTTGTACAATGAAGAAGTGCAAAAAGCATATTTACAAGCAATTTCTTATTTATCCTATCAAATGCGGACGAAACAGGAAGTAGAAGAATACTTACGAAAAAAAGAAATTGGACAAGCCATCATCTCTGAAGTTATTTCGAAGTTATTACATGATCGCTATATTAACGATAAAGAGTATGCCATTTCATATGTACGAACTCATAGCAATGTGAATCAAAAAGGACCGACTACTATTAGACGGGAACTTCTTGGTAAAGGTATTCAAGATATAATTATTACTCATAGTTTACAAGAATATCCGAAAGAGAAGCAAATTGAAAATGCCTTTGAGCTTGTAGAGAAAAAGAAAAAGTCCTATCAAAAGCATTCTTTTTTACAAATGAAACTGAAGCTAGAAGAAATGTTAGTCCGTAAAGGATATAATCGTGATGTGATTCAAATTTGTCTAGAAGAATTAAAAGAGGAAAAGGATAGCGCACAGCAACAAGAGGCGTTGTTATATCATGGGAATAAGTATCATGAGAAGCATAAAAAACATGATGGATGGACATATGAAAATAAGATGAAACAAGCATTATATCGAAAAGGTTTTTCCATTGATGAGATAGACACATTTTTACAAATGAAACGTGAAGAGGGATGAGAGAATATGATGAATGTGCCAAAACGCTATAGTGAAATGACAAAACATGAGCTAAGAGAGGAAATTGGCATTTTAAAAGAAAAGGCTGTGAAGGCAGAACAACTGGGTATAGTAAATGAGTTTGATGTATTAATGAGAAAAATAGCAATGGCTCGTGCTTACATGCTAGATATAAACGCATTTCAGATTGGCGAAACGTATGAACTGATAGAGGAACCGGGGGTATTATTTACGATTACGTATTTCAATGGAGTATTTGCTTGGGGACGTAAACAAAATGACACAGAGGAGATTGGTATTCCTATTTCGCTATTACAAGAGAGATAAAAAACCAGAGAGCCTTGGCTGCTCTGGTTTTCATTTTTGGTAGTTGTTAAAGGAGATAGGCATTTAAATTTGGCGTTTTCTCATTTCATTCGCTAAAATAATGAGAGACTGGGTTTGTTGCGTTTGTCCGTTTACTTGCGCTTTTGCATGTTTCGGACGCGCCCAGGTAGGGTTGAATAATTCAGAACGACGATCTAAATGATTACGGTAGCTCATCTTTATCACCTCATATAGGAAGTTAATTGCAATAACTCTTTAGAAATTACTATTGTTTTTACTCTTCCTGATGATTTGCGGCACGCATACGCTCTTGTGGGTGCGTGTTAATTGTGCCATTAGGTCTTTTCGAAGCAAAACGAGCTTTTGCTTTCGTTGGACCATCGATTTTGCTGTTGTTTTTTGATTCAGACCAAAATTCAGCTTGTCTACCCAAGAAGAACGCCCCCTCATTATTAATGATACTTGTTAAGAAGTATCGTTAATAGAATGTGCAAAATAGAGAAAATTATGCTTGAACATAAAATGAAACTTCTGTTGGCGATGGGAGAAGTTCATGAATGAGTGTATGCTTTTATTTATAATTTTGCTGTGGCAGTGAGGCTGCAGGGGAAAGTAGGAAATTAATTAAAGGAGAAATAAATAATGAATGATAAATATGAAGTATTAACAAAAGAATTACTTGAAAAAAATAGCTTTCTGTCTTATTCTCAGGCACGCGCATGGATTGAGCTATTGTGGGAGGACTTCCAAGTCACGTATGCAAAGTCTGGTCGTTATCAAGGTGAAGAAATGACGGAACAAATTGTAAGAGCATGGATTAATAATCATGGCGAACGTCTTCATGAAATTCGTACGAATAATCCGAAATACAGTCATTTGATTAATCAAGATGATCATTTAAAGCATTAAAAAAAGCGACCGAAGTTGGTCGCTTTTTTTAATGCGGAATCAATTCTAATTTTTTACGAAGTTTTTCTTCACTAAAAATCCATCCAGTGTAGGAATTAATGATGTTTAAATTTTGATCCAGTTGGACGATTGCAACGAATGGGTAATAGTCTTTACTACGGTACCGTAAATCGATAAAACGCACTTCATAATAGTTGTCGTAATCAAAAATATCCCAGCGATATACAGGTGAAAAAGATAAAAAAGCAGAAATGTTTTCATCTTTTTGTGCAGCCTGCATAATTTTATTATCTGGAAGTGGAATACGATTAAATTTATCATGTACCATAATATGGCCGCGGTGCCAACGCGCGACATAGTATTTGTCTCTTGTAGTAATTGCCAAATGATAATGATAAAAACGATAGGAAGGAGAAATGATGACTTCCTCTACATTTTCAAATCGTTTGTAAACGACACTTTTGATATTTTGTCTCATTACAATCCGACCAATATAGTAGACAAACATTAAAACATATGCAGCTAAAGCAGTATATCCTTTATGTGAGCCGACGAGCATGCAGGCGATAGCGAGTATGTGGATAAAGAAGATTACGGCATCGAATGTATTAATTACACCTAATGCAACCCACTTTTTTGTGAAAGGCCGTAATGCTTGTGTACCATAAGCATTAAAAATATCAACAAACACATGAAGAAAGACGGCAATAAATGACCAAAGTAGTAGATGGATATATGGAGCTTCTGTAAAGAAGGTAAAGGCAATTCCACTTATAAGGAAAGACCAAATAATAACAGCAGGAATGGAATGAGTAATTCCACGATGGTTTCGTATATATTTTGCGTTATTACGTAATTTTAAGACGGTATCAATATCAGGAATATTGGAACCGGCAATCGTTGCAAGCATAACAGCTTGTGGTCCGAAATCACTCTGGCTAATGGCCGGATCTAACGTTGCTAAACCACCTAATGTGACGCCCATAACAAGGTGAGTGGCTGTGTCCATGAAAACACACCTCCGTTTTTTATTAATGTAACTCTTTTTATTCGATATCTCAAGGCATTTGCCTTCAATTTCCTATATCATCTTACTTAAATTTTTTCCTAAAATCTTTATAATAGTACGTATATGCAAAAAAATGAGGGGGATCAAGTTTGACACTTGAAATATTAGATAATTTTAACATAGAGAAGTTTCAACATGATTTAATTAGTTGGTTTGAGAAAGAACAGCGTGACTTACCGTGGCGTAAAAATAAAGATCCGTATCGTGTGTGGGTTTCTGAGATTATGCTGCAACAAACAAGAGTAGAAGCTGTAAAACCATATTACGCAAATTTTATGAGAAAGTTCCCGACATTAGAAGCATTGGCATCGGCAGAGGATGAAAAGGTATTAAAAGCATGGGAAGGCCTCGGTTATTATTCTAGAGCTCGCAATTTACATGCAGCAGTTAAGGAAGTAAAGGAAGTATATGGCGGGAAAGTACCAAGTGATGTAAAGAAAATTGAAAAATTAAAAGGCGTTGGTCCATACACAAAAGGTGCGATTTTAAGTATTGCATACGGTATACCAGAGCCAGCTGTAGATGGGAATGTAATGCGCGTTTTATCCCGTATATTATCGGTTTGGGATGATATTGCGAAACCTAAGACACGAAAAGTATTTGAAGAAATTGTACGTGAAATTATTTCAAAGGAAAATCCATCCTATTTTAATCAAGGATTAATGGAGTTAGGTGCGCTCATTTGTATTCCAAAAAATCCAGCTTGTTTACTTTGTCCAGTTCGGGAACACTGTCGTGGTTATGCAGAAGGTGTACAGAAAGAGTTGCCAGTCAAAAGTAAGGCGAAAGCTCCTAAAATGGTACCACTTGTTGCGGGGGTATTGCAAACAGAGGATGGAAATTATGTAATTAACAAAAGACCAAGTACAGGATTACTTGCGAACATGTGGGAATTTCCGAATGTTGAAATCAATGGCGGGATTCGGAATCAAAAACAACAACTCATTGATTACATGAGGGAACAATTTGCCTTATCTATTTCCATTGATGAATATGCAATGAATGTCCAACATACGTTCACACATCGTACATGGGATGTATTTGTATTTTATGGAAAAGTAACAAGTACTATTAAAGAAACAGATACATTAAAAGTTGTATCTAAAGAAGAATTTGAGAAATTACCTTTTTCTAAATCGCATCGTACGATTTATGAAGAATGTGTGGAAAAACTTCAACCTTAATGGTTGAAGTTTTTTCGACATAAACATAACAATTACTTACAAATATTTCATATCCCCTTAACAAATGACAAATACAATGGAAGTTGTAATGAAAAAATTTAAAGGGGGATAGGAAATGCTAAAAAAAGTAATCAGTTCAGCAGTTATAGCGACCTTTTTGCTTCAAACAGTAGCTGGGTCAGGCTATATCACTTTTGCTGAGGAGAAGGAACAAAATCAGCAAGTTCTCATTTCAGAAGTGCATTATACAGATGATCTACGCTATATCGAATTGTATAACTCATCAGAGAAAGTTATGGACATGAGGAATGTTCAACTGAAGGTCAATGGAAAAGTGCTAAAATTTAAAGATGAAAATGAAAAGCAATCTGTACAACCAAAAGAAACGAAGTTAATCTTATTTGGAAATAATACAGTTAATAAGATTAATGAGCGTTATAAGACAGAAATAAAAGAAGATCAAGTTTTGTTTGCTACTGAGGATTTAAGTGATGAACAAATTAGAATTGAAGTAACGAATGAGACAAATAAAACGGTAGATGTCATTGAGACAAGAAAAGAGAATAAGGATATATCCATTCATTCTTTTTGGAATGAAACAAAGAAAGAAATAAAAAATGAAATACCATCGCCAGGAACTTATACTACATTCCAATCGCAGGGAAAAGAACCAGCATCTACAGAATCTCCACAAAAAAAGGCAGTTCAGTCAGATCCAAAACAACTAGAGCCAGTACCACCGAAAGCTGCACCTACAGAACCTACACAACCTAACTCTAAAGAAACGATAGAAAAGCAACCCACACAAAAAGAAAAGCTGTTACAAGAAACAGCGCATGTACCTAAAACGAAAATTAATGCACATGAAGATTTACCGATTGAACTTCAGTTAGCAAGTGTATACGATGCAGCAAAAGTAAACCTAGTATATCGTAGTGCTAACGGTTTGTTAATGAAAAAACTGGAAATGAACAAAGGTGAGAATAATTTGTATTCTACTGTTGTTCCAAATCTAGATGTTTGGTCTGATACGTTTACATATTGGTTTGAGATTGAACAGGATGGGAAAATGATCACATTTCCAGAAAAAGAACAATTTAAGAGTACTATTGAACATCAAACTGAAGATTACACCAAAAATGGGACAGTTATGATTACTGAGCTCATGCCAGATACGATAAATGTGAATGGGAAAGATGGATATGAATTTATAGAGATATACAATAATTCAAGTGAAGCAATGCAACTGAAAGACTATAAACTTATTTATAAGTACTCAGAAGCAGGAAGTGAAGATTGGCATTTTACAGAAAATGCGACAATCCCATCAAAAGAAACGAAAGTGTTTTGGATTAAAAATGAAGGAAATGTAGAGTTATCAAAACAAGATTTTATTCAAGCATACGGTGGAAATATAACGGAAGAACAAGTGCTTCAAATTGAATCAGACGGAATGTCTAATAGCGCTGGAAGAACCATTCAATTGGTTGATCAGTATGGAACAGTTTTATCATCTGCAACATATGAGAAATCGGATGTAAAGGTTGGGCAGAGTGTTACTTATACATACAAGCCCGAAAGTGTTGGAATGCAAAAAGTAGGTTTGTTTGAAAAAGGAACACCTGGTGTGCAAATACCATTTCAAGTACCGTTAGAGCCAGTAAAACAAACAGATCAAGTTGGCGTTACGATTGAGCATACGGCATCACCTACTCATACAGAGGCGGAAGATTTAACTATTACTGCAACGATTAAAGGTGGGGAAAATGTAGCTGTTTTGTATACTCAAGATGGCAAATTAACACACAAAAAATTGCAGATGAACAAAGAAGGAAATAGTGATATTTATAAGGTGACAATTCCTCAAAAAGAGCTATGGGGGAACTCATTATTCTATAAAATTGTCGTGCAAGGGAATCAAGAAACAATTGAAAAATCCTATGAAACAAAAGTAGAACATAAAAAAATAGATCCGCAAAGCGCATCGCCATTTTTGATTACCGAAGTGACGCCAGATACGACGAATGTTGGGAAAGCAGATGGATATGAATTTATTGAAGTGTATAACAATAGCGAGCAGGATCTTAATTTTAAGGATTATACAATTCGATATCGTTATCCATCTGAAGGACCAGAGGGGGATCTCATTTGGGGATCCACTCCCGATGATGTTGTAATTCCATCGGGGCAGTCTCTCGTATTTTGGGTTATAAATGGTGAAAATAATGAGAAGAATGTAGCCGATTTTAATAAACAATTTGGAGCGAACTTAGTAGAAAATAAAAATATTGTTAGAGTATATTCAAATGGAATGGCGAATGGAAGTGCCCGTGGCATTGTCGTTGCAACAAAGACGGGGAAAGAAATAGCAGCTGCTTATTACAATGATCAAGCAAACCAAGCTGATGTGAAAGCGAATAAGGGGATTTTATATCGCTATCCTCAAGATGGCTCACAAATTATGCAAAAGATTAGTAGTGCAGAGCATAATGCATCTCCTGGAACTGTATTCGAAGGGCAAGTACCGACTGAGCGGGTTGCTTTGAAGGCAGATGCAATTCCCCCGACAATTTCACATAAACCGGCAGAAGGGCTAATTTCTGAATTTCAAGATCATAAATTGAGTTTTTCTGTTCTTGATAACGAACAAGTAAAAAGTGTGAAACTATATTACAAAATGAATTCTAATGCAGAATATAAAGTAGAAAATTTAGTAGAGAATCATGTAGATAAACAATATCATTATACCGTTTACTCACCTGAACTAATTGGAAAAGAGAAAATAACATATTACTTGGAAGCCTCTGATGGCTTAAATGTGGTAAAAAGTGATATGTACTCAGTGCAAATAGATGGTGAGAAAGATAAAGGCCCTCTTCGTCTTAATGTAAAAGATGATGAGGTAGTTGCAAAGCAAGTCTTATTAAAAGGAACTTCATCGTCGGTTGGATCTGAACAACTTTCTCTTTTGGTGGATGGACAGAAAGTAGAGACGAATACATATCGCGCTTTAGAGAAGCCTGCCTATTTTGCTTTCGATGTAAAACAAACTGATTTGTATTTTAAAAACGCGGTTACGATTGGGAAGGACGTATTGCGTGTATTTGACGATACGTATAGTGACTATGTCACATTAACTGTAAAAATTGATCAATCAAAAATTAAATATAATGAACCGTTCAAAATTGATATTCGCTCTGGCACAAAAACGTCTCCATTTGATGATCGAGTTCAAGAGAACAAAGATGATTTTTATTTAAAAAATGTTCGCCTTGTATTAGCAGATGGAACGACTTTATATGATCCGAACTTTGCAAATCCAACTCAGGAGTTATCAGTTGGTGATGGAGATACATCAACACCAGTATTTACGTTTGAATTCAAAGTTCCAGAAGAAAAATTTATTTCGAATGCGTACTTATGGGATACAAAGCAAGTGAAGGACGGGAAACATCGAATTGCAGTGCAAGATGGTGTGAATAAAGAAACTGTTGCGAATGTAAAAGTTGATAATACACCGCCACAGATTTCTACTACAATACAGAATAAGAAATATAAAGGGAAAATTCCAATTGATGTAACAGTTACAGATGATATAGCAGGAATAAAGAGTAAAAAAGTGATTTTAGATGGGAAAGAGATTGAAACTCCATATGAAACGTCCTCTGGGAAATTAGCAGCAGGAAAGCATGAGCTGCATATGGAGGCGGAGGATCAAGTGGGAAATCGTCAAGAAAAAACAGTTATGTTTGAAACTTGGGCAGAAAATCCAACCGACCCTACTCCGATTGCACCTAAAGACGGAGAGGAAAATGTGAGTACGAGTCCGACACTTGAAGCAAAAGTAACCGATCCAACAAACGATGCAATGAAAGCAACATTTTATAAGGGATATGCGTATAAGCCGAATGATACGGAACATATGAAAATTACCGAAAATTCGATAGAACAAGAACCACCACAAGCTTTTGCTGTAAATGGTGAGAAAAGTTTCGATCAAGAGAAGTTAAGTAAAGTTAGTAAAAAAGATGGGGAATATTATACAACGGAATCAACAGAGAAATTTCCATATCATCGCTTTGACGTAACTGTTGCAGATGATGTGAAAAATGATGATACGGTAGAAATAAAATGGTATGGACATTCTCTAGAAGGAAGAAAAGTTACGATGTATGCTTGGAACTACATGACAAATAAGTGGACAGAACTTACATCGAAAATTGCTGGGGATAAGGACTTTGAATTAAAAGGTGCTGTAATAGCGAAAGAATATGTAAAAGATCAAAAAGTAAGTGTAATTGTGCAAGACCAAATCCCAAGTTCGCCAAACAAGTTTGATTACACATTTGTCTGGATGTCGGATACACAGTATTACTCTGAAAGTTATCCCTATATTTACAAAAGTCAGGTTGACTGGATTGCTGCACAAAAAGATCCATTAAATATTAAATATGTATTCCATACGGGAGACCTTGTTGATAAATCATATCAAGAATTTCAATGGCAGCGTGCAGATGAATATATGAAAGTGCTTGAGAATGCGAAAGTACCATATGGTGTGTTGGCTGGAAATCATGATGTAAATCATAAAGACGAAGACTATACAGCATACTCGAAATATTTTGGAGACTGGCGTTTTAAAGATAAGCCATTTTACGGTGAAAGTTATAAGAATAACCGTGGACACTATGATTTGATTTCAGCAAAGGGAAACGACTTTATTATGCTGTATATGGGATGGGGCGTCACAGATGAAGATATTCAATGGATGAAGGAAGTGTTACAGAAATATCCGAATCGAAAAGCGATTTTATCATTCCATGAATATTTACTTGTATCAGGTAATCGTAGTCCAATCGGCGATAAAATTTATAATGAGGTAGTTAAACCAAATAAAAATGTGTTAGCTGTGTTAAGTGGACATTATCATGATAGTGAGACACTAGTTGATGAAATTGATGATAATGGAGACGGCATCGCAGATCGTAAAGTATATCAAATGCTGGCGGATTATCAAGGAGGACCAGAGGGTGGACAAGGATATATGCGACTTTTACAATTTGATACAACTGCGAACAAAATGTATGTCAAAACGTATTCTCCATATTTAAATGAATATAATTTTTATAAACCAGAAGAGTATCCAGGAAAAGATGAATTTGAATTAGACGTTGATTTAAAACCTGCGATAAAACAAGTTGCAACAGACTATGTAGAAGTAAACGTATACACGAATGAAGTAATTGGTAAAGATGATTTTGTGGCAAATTGGCGCAACGCAAAAGTAAAATGGGAGAACTTAAAGGAAAATACGACGTATCACTGGTATATAAAAGCTGAAGATCGATATGGCGGTCGAGTAACTTCACCCGTTTGGTCTTTTACAACAGGTAAAAAGGGGTGGAGATGGAGCGTGTTCCCGAGTTAGGGAACACGTTTTTTAATCATAAGAAATTTTTGTACCGTGTGTCCAATCCGCCTCGTTTTTTTGAAGACCGCCTCGTGATTGAATTTCTTTTATGATTTCTTTATAAATCGTTTGGCCTTCTACATTTAAATAAGGCATGATTTGTTGCAAGGAATGGTGAAAATAAGCCAATTCATCTTGTTTCCATTTTTCTTTCGAAATCATAGATAGTTCCGTCATATCGCGTCCAACGTACATGTGTACACCTCCATCATATGTAGTTTGAATGAGCCAAGGAAGATATATGCGCCAATAAAAAAATAATTTTACGGATATCTTTTAGAAGGGTTGGTTACATTATTGGTTGTGGAGGTGAGAAAGATGAGTAAAAAACAACAAGGTTATAACAAAGCAACTTCTGGTGCTAGTATTCAAAGTACAAATGCTAGCTATGGTACAGAGTTCGCAACTGAGACAAACGTACAAGCAGTAAAGCAACAAAATGCGCAATCAGAAGCAAAAAAAGCACAGGCTTCTAGTGCTGGCGTTCAAAGTGCAAATGCTAGCTACGGTACAGAGTTTGCTACTGATACGGATGTACAAGCAGTAAAACAACAAAACGCAAAATCAGCAGCGAAAAAATCACAATCTTCTAGCACGAATCAATAACAAAGAAAAACACTTCTCGATTCAAGAGAAGTGTTTTCTTTATTTGCAGTGTAGTGACGAAAGACAAAGTTTTGTTACTAGTGAAGGTCTCATACTATTCAAATCGATTGCTTTGAGAATTTTGTTGAGAGAGGCGACATAACTTCTAATAAGTCAACAAATGTAGTCAAAGGAGAAGGAGTTGGGAAATTAGAAAATAGTTAATAGAGATATATCCCGTATTAATAGATAGTGAGAATTTATTTGAAACAGGGGGGAAATAATGAATTCATTTGATAAGTTAGTAGGAGAGCAGTTACAGACAATGGATGAGTTATTGAAATTACAAGCGCATTTAGAGAAGTACCAACAGATCGAAACAAATGAGCAGGATACGTATGATAAAAAAGATTTACATTTTATTCGTCAAGAAATACACAAAACGGAAGAAGCTTTGAAGCTTTTGCATGAAAAATTTGAGCGACAAACAAATGAAGTGATTCATTCTTTTGAAGCTGAAAAAATAATTTCTAACTAAAGAAGTGACGTGTTCTAATATTTTAGATGGAGAAGTCCTTTTTAAATTCATGAAAAAGGGCTTTTTGGTACATCCTGATTTGCCAATGAAGAGCAATTCATTGGCGCTTACGAAAGTTGGATTGTATCGGTTTAGTTTTAAAATTTTGACAAAAAAGTTATAATAGAAAAAAAGTGAATTCGGCTCAATACGTTTTTAACAGGAACGATAAGAGTTAAGACAACTTTAGAAGAGCGTTCACAGTGAAAGAAGGGAGCACGTATGGGATTTCCCAAAGAAGGAGAAAAAGTACAAATACATAGTTATAAACATAATGGCTCCATTCATAGAATGTGGGAAGAGACTACAATTTTAAAAGGTACACAAAGTCTTGTAATTGGTGCAAATGATCGGACTGTAGTAACCGAATCAGATGGTCGGACATGGATTACGCGTGAACCTGCAATCTGTTATTTTCATTCAAATTATTGGTTTAATGTAATCGGTATGTTAAGAGAAGAGGGAGTATACTACTATTGTAATTTAAGTTCTCCATTTGCATATGATTCTGAAGCATTAAAGTATATTGATTATGATTTGGATATTAAGGTGTATCCAGATATGACATATACACTTTTAGATGAAGATGAGTATGAAAAACATAGTCAGATTATGAACTACCCTCCAGTCATTGATACAATTCTAAAGAGAAACGTAGAGTATTTAACGCAGTGGATTCATCAAAGAAAAGGACCTTTTGCGCCAGATTTTGTAGACATGTGGTATGAGCGGTATTTAATGTATAGAGATTAGAACAAACCTGCAGGGATTTTCCCGGCAGGTTTGTCCTATTGAGGGGGGATTACATGCAGGGAATAAAAAGATATTTACAATTTGTAAAACCATATCGGTGGCTTATTACGATTACAATTATTATTGGACTCATTAAGTTTGGTATTCCGCTTATTATGCCGTGGTTATTAAAGTATATTATTGATGATGTCATTCAAGGTGGTGGATCACTTAGTGAAAAAACATCCCAATTGATAACGGCAATCGGGATTGCCTTTTTCATTTTTGGTGTACTGAGACCACCTGTTGAATATTATCGTCAATACTTTGCGCAACGTATTGGTAATACGGTACTTTATGACTTACGAAAACATATTTTTGGGCATCTGCAAAAGTTGAGTTTACGTTACTATTCAAATACAAAAACAGGTGAAATTATTTCGCGTGTGATCCATGATGTAGAGCAAACGAAGGATTTTGTTATTACAGGGCTTATGAACGTCTGGCTTGATACAGCTACGATTTTTATTGCAATCGTAGTTATGTTTTCTATGAATATAAAATTAACGCTCGTTGCATTGTTAATTTTGCCAATTTATGCAGTTGCGGTGAAATATTTTTTTGGGCGTCTTCGTAAATTGACGAGGGAGCGCTCACAAGCATTGGCAACGATGCAAGGTTACTTACATGAGCGTATTCAAGGGATGCAAGTGACGCGTAGTTTTGCGTTAGAAGAGTATGAAAAGGGACAGTTTGATAAGAAAAATAATGATTTTTTAACTAAAGCATTAACACATACAAGCTGGACAGCGCGAACATTTTCTGCGGTGAATACGTTAACGGATTTGGGACCATTACTTGTTATTGCGTTTGCGGCGTATGAAGTGATTCAAGGTTCCTTAACACTTGGAACGATGGTTGCTTTTATTGGCTATATGGATAGCTTATATAGTCCGTTACGCCGCCTTGTTAACTCTTCTACAACACTCACACAATCATTTGCATCAATGGATCGGGTATTTGAACTTTTAGACGAAAAGTATGATATTGTAAATACGCCAAATGCGCTTGAACAAAAAAAGCTTTTTGGTGAAATTGTATTTGATCAAGTTTCGTTTCGGTATAATACTGATGAAAAAGATGTACTACACCATCTTTCTTTCTCAATTCGTCCTGGAGAAAAAATCGCTCTTGTTGGAGCGAGTGGAGGTGGAAAGTCATCCCTAGCTAGCTTAATTCCAAGATTTTATGATGTTTCTAGTGGTGCAATTTATGTAGATGGTGTGAATGTGAAAGATTATAATGTAAGAAATTTACGTAGTCATATTGGTATTGTCTTACAAGATAATTTGTTATTTAGTGATACGATTCAATCTAATATTTTATATGGAAATCCAAAAGCAACGAAAGAGGAAGTCATTGCGGCTGCAAAAGCAGCACAGATTCACAATTTCATTATGAAATTACCAGACGGCTACGATACAGTTGTTGGAGAGAGAGGCGTAAAATTGTCTGGTGGGCAAAGGCAGCGTGTAGCGATAGCGCGTGTGTTTTTAAAGAATCCTTCTTTACTTATATTAGACGAAGCAACTTCGGCTTTAGACTTAGAGAATGAAAGGTATATTCAAGAGGCGCTTCAAATATTAGCTGCGGATCGTACAACAATTATTATTGCTCATAGGTTAGCTACCATTACACACGTGGATACAATTATATATATCGAAGATGGTGAAATAAAAGAAAAAGGTTCTCATGAACAATTAATGCAAAAACGAGGATTTTATTATAATTTATATCAAATTCAACATATAGAAGAAACAGCCCATTCGAAATAAATGGGCTGTTTCTTTATTCATCATCTTTTTTTTCATCGATTTGTAGTTCATTCTCTGGTTTGTGATACGTATAAAAACTATCTACAAGTAAATCAAGATGCTCAACTTCTTCACTGTAATTGATAATGGAAGAAATAAGAGGGAAGAGATGTAACCATATTTTATACGATTCTTCATCATCCTTATTTTGATAGTCCATAAATATATCAATTAATTCTTGCTTACCAGTTTCTACTTCATCAAGCATTTCAACAGACTGTTGTTTTTTTGCTTTACCGATAAATTTTAACAAAACTTGTTCATGATAGTGTGTTAATGAATCTAATTCATTTTGAATGGATTCCTGAAATGACTCAGGCATATACCTCAATTCATTTTCCGTGCGATGTAATGCTTTTAGTGTACTTAATGCACGGCTGGTTGTTGCTAACATTTGTCTAAATAAAACGAGCTTACGAATTTTTGCAAATTGTACTTTTTTCGTATAGCTTCTTTCTTCTTTGTAAAGCAAGTAGTAATGATTTAATTTAATCATTTTTTCTTTCATACGATCAATATCTGTTTTTAGTGTTGTAAAATCAGAAGCTTGCCTGCTATTCATACGAATCCATTTTACAATTTCTTCTGTATCATCAACGATGCGATGATATAGTTTTGTTTCGTATTTTGGTGGCATAAAGATTAAGTTTACAAGTGAAGCTGCAATAATCCCGACCATAATAGTTGCAAAGCGAAGCAAGGCGAAATCAAAGAAGTTTGCTCCTTGATATTCCATAATAGCAATAACCGTTACTAAAGCAATGGATATTGTATTTTCTAAACGTAATTGTAGTGTAATCGCAATAACTAATATACAAGTTAATCCAATGATAAAAGGATTGTGTCCAAAAGTAAATGCAAATCCGATAGCGAATACTGCACCAATTACGTTTGCTTGAATTTGTTCCAGTGCTGTCAAATACGAACGGTATACAGATGGTTGGACAGCAAAAATTGCTGAAATTCCCGCGAATACGGGACTCGGTAGTTGGAGCAAAGTACAAGCAAATAAAGCTAATGTAATGGCAATACCCGTTTTTAAAATGCGAGCACCAAGTTTCATACCCTACTTAATATCCTTTCTCTCTTGTCATAATGAATGTACAACATGATACTATACATTCATTACAATATGTTAGCAAGTGATATTTTAGTGATATTTTAGTCATATTCAAAAATCTGAGTAAAAATAGCCTTCGCATTTCTTCGTTGCTTCGCTAGTAGGGTAAGTTATGTATCCTTCCTTTTGAATCTGCACTTTAGTGAAAAAAGCCCGCTGAAATTTAGCAGGCTTTTAAATGATTATAGATACTACGGAATACTCACCTCATCGGTTTTAAACGAATGTAATTGAAATTGTATCATTCAGTTGAAATAGATGGATCTGCTTGTTCTTTTTTCGGAATGATTTCATAAAAGTGAAGCTGAATGTTATCTAATAACGGTGTTAAGAGAGCAACTTCTTCATATTGTTCATGCTCATTTAATACGCGAATGTAGTCTAATAATAATTCTGTAATGTCTGTTTCTCCATTTTTGCTAAGTGGACGTAATGTTACGTTTGCTCCTTTTGCGATTCTTCTTCGCAAAGCAGATTCTGTTAAACCGAGTTTAGGCTGATGGCGTAAATAAACGACACCACCGGTCATGCCTGCACAAATCCATGGACCAGGATCGCCAAGAACGAGAGCGCGACCATTTGTCATATATTCAAAAGCGAAGCCTTTAATATTTGCATGAACGCCAAGATTCCCATGTTCTTTTTCTCGAATTGGTTTTGTGATTCTCCCACCGATAATCATATCCGCTCCAGATAAGCGGATGCCAGCACGTGCATCGGCGTTACCTTGCACATATAAAGTTCCTTTTTGTGCACCGTATCCAAATCCTTTTCCGACAGAACCGTTATAATATGCTCCATCTTTTCCTTTTGCTTTTGTAATATAAATGCCGCCACCGAATGATGTTTTTCCGATGCCATCTTGCGCCCCTCCATTTACATGGATAAATAAGTTTTCACTATTGTAGGCACCTAACCCGTTTCCAGGAACAGAGCCATTTGTATATTTTAATGTAATTGGTTCAAGCGTATGATTGTCATATAATTTACTGCGAACGCGGTAGCATGATTCCAGACCACCCATTACACGTTGATCTACCCCAACACCAACTAGCTCTTTTGATTGGGAAGAGTCAGTTGTTACATAATCTTGTTGCTGTACTCTGTCTGTTATCGTGTGAGACGTACTTTCCAATGTTTGTAATAAATGTTGTAAGTCTAATAGTTCTATTCCTCGCGTTTGTTCTAGTAAATCAGAACGACCAACAATTTCTTGTAAGTTCGTATAGCCGAGCTCACTTGTTAAACGTTTAAGTTCTGTTCCGAAAGTAGTAAATAGGTGTAATAAACCTTCTACAGCTTTTTCCAATTGACGTGGAACAAAACGGCGTAGTCCATGTTCTTTTGCTTGTGCTTCTGATTCAATTTGTGTTGCAATACCAACATGACAAGTATCTAAGTGACAGCCCCGGCACGTTGTACAGCCAATTGCAATCATGGATAAAGTACCGAAGCCAATACGGTTTGCACCAAGAAGCATAACTTTTAGTGCATCGTTTACACTCCGAATACCACCATCTGCCCAAATTTCTACGTTCTGTCTCATATTTGCTTCTAATAGAGCGTTATGAGCAGCTTTTACTCCAATTTCAACTGGAAGGCCTACATGCTGAAGGGCATGAATACGTGCAGCACCCGTGCCGCCATCAAATCCGCTAATATTAATAAAATCAGCACCAGCCTTTGCGATTCCTACAGCGATTGTTCCAATGTTAGGGACAACTGGAACTTTGACAGCGACTTTTGCAAGTTGATTGGCTGTCTTAATTTCCGTAATAATTTGCGCCAAGTCTTCAATCGAGTAAATATCATGATTATTGGACGGAGAAATTAAGTCTGAACCAATTGTTGCGTTACGTGCTTCTGCAATTTTGGAAGTTACTTTTGAACCCGGCAAATGTCCACCCTCACCAGGTTTTGCTCCTTGCCCAATCTTAATCTCAATTAAATTTGATGAGTTTAACAGTTCGGCATTCACACCAAAACGTCCTGACGCAATTTGTTGACCACGTGTATGTGGATATTTACCAATCATATCTTTAATTTCGCCGCCTTCACCGTTTAAACTAATCATATTGAGACGGTCTGCTGCTTCTGCATAGGCGCGGAATGCAATTTCATTTTGAGAGCCAAATGACATGGAACTAATAATAAATGGTAAGTCATGATTTTTTACGCTAATTGAAACGTGCTCAGTTGACACTGGTTGCTCCGCTGCTTTCATTTGGATAAGATGGCGAATTGCAATTGGGTTCTTATCTTCTACTTCCGCTAATTTCTCACGATAATTATCGTAAGCATTCCCTTTTGCGACATCACCAATTGTTTTCCAAATGCGAGGGAATACATGAAATGTTTTTCGCATTCTAACTTTTGGATTGTTATAATCAAGTGCCCGGACTTTCGCATCTTCTGCTAAAGATTCAAGTGAAAACGCTACAGTACGTGATCCTAAAAAGTTTGTAATTTGCAGTATGTTTGCAATTTCTTCGTGTAAACCAATTGAAGAGAAGAGACGGCCATAACCGCGCAGTTCATGAATGCCGATAGTTGAAATCACTTTTTCAAGTCCTTTGTTTAGCGCTTTATATAAATTAGAAATTGGTATCGTTGTCCCATCGTTTACGGTTGCAAACATTAAATATGGATTAATAACATCAGCACCTAATCCATATAGTGTAACAATGTCATGTAAAGAACGAAGAGCACCGGATCTTACAACAATGGAGCATTTGCGTCGTAATTTATGTTCAGTAAGTTCTTGGTGTACTTTAGCTGTAACTAAATGTGGATCAATCCATAATTGTTCATTTTGATGAGCTTTTGCATCATCAAGTAATAATAGTGAAGCTCCTTTTTTGATAGCAGCTGTAGCTTCGGCGCTAATTCGATTTAATGCATCATGTAAAGTTTCCGATGCTGGAAAGGTAACGGATAACTTGTAGACTGTGCTATGAGTTGCAAATAGATGTATCAATTGTTCATATGAGGTGATTTCTAAATCTTCTGATACAGATTGTGCTAAAGCGCCTTCTATTATAATTGGTGACAAAAGTTCAGTAACAAAGGTTTGTTGTCCACCGCTAAATAAGCTAGGCCGCTTCCCCAGTACTGTACGTGTAGAGAAGTGTTCAACCTCCCTGTCACGGTCGATCGCTGGGTTTGTAACAACAGCAACACTCTCTTTTATAAAATCAGCGATGTTTCGTCTGTCTGGATCAAGTGCAGCTAGAGGGGCATCATGTCCGAGTGAACGAATTGGTTCAACGCCTTTTGTTGCCATCTGCTCAAGAAGTTGGATATGTTCACGATCCCATCCAAAAGCTACATATTGCTCTGTTTCAACTTGAGAAAGGTTAGATAACCCTTCAATTTTTTCCACAGCTGGAGTAGATAAGTTGAAATGATAATCTGAAAAATGAATGTGTTGTTTCATTCGTTTATATACTTCTTCTTGATATGTTTCATATTCGTAGAGAATAAGGTCACCTTGGGAGTTCCACTTTAAACCTACTTTTTCTCCAGGGGCAAGTGACTTTGGTTCTGCTACGTATTCAGATGGTGATACAACACCTGGTTCGGAAGAAAAGACATAGGAACTTTCTGTTTCAACTTTCCAAACAGGTCTTAAACCAAGTGAATCTACACTAAAAACGGCTTCATCTTTATAACGTGAAATAATGCCGGCTGGTCCTTGGGCGAAATGTCCCCATGCTTCACGAATATACGTATATAAATCTTGCATATGTGGCTCGTATAATTTAATCTCATTAATAATTGGTGGAAATAATATATCCATTGCTTCAAATAGACTGTAGTTGTAGCGAACGAGAAGAGTTTCTAAGGTGCGGTTTAAATCTTGAGAATCACTGCCTCCAGCAGTAAGTGGTACATCAATCATTTCGGCTTGATCACGTAACTTGGAAATTGTATTAATTTCACCATTATGCCCAAGGATGCTAAATGGTTGTACGCGAAAAAAATTAGATAATGTATTTGTAGAATAGCGATTATGTCCAAGGGTCATCGTTGATGCAATAAGTGGATGTTGCAAATCGTCATAATAGGCAACAAGTGTATCGCCAGCACCAAGAACTTTATACACAACATGGTCGTGGCTTAACGATGCAACATGAATTGCTGTATTTTTCTCTATATCGATCGTTAAAGCGAATAGTACTTGATTGATGTCTTCAGTTGGTGTTTCTGAAAGAATGGCAATTTGCCAAAATAAAGGTTCTTCTTGTTTACCAAGAGGACCAAGGGCATCAGAGTTTATCACATCATCACTTTCGAAAATAACAGTGAGATTTTTCTTGTTTAATTTATTATGAATACTGTTTTTTAAGAGTGTAGGATCTTCTTTTTTGTTTAGAAAAAAATGTCCAACGATAAAGTGGGGATGATCCACAATCGCTGGATTATATCCGCTATTTTTTAATTTTTCTTTCCAAAGGGCTTTCGGTAAGTCGATATGAACGCCAATACCATCGCCTTCACCATTAATAAAGCCAGCGCGATGATTCATTTTTACAAGTGATTGTATACACAGATCGATGTTTTCTTTTGTTGGCACATTATGTTTTTCCATAACGGAAACGATTCCACACGCATCGTGTTCTGCATTTACGTAATCTCGAAATAAAGACGGTGACCATTTATTTGTATTGTTAGGCATCCGTCAATCCCCCCTCTGTTGTGAAGTTGTGAATAATCTGATTTTTAAAAGGCATATATTGCCTTATAGACAACAAATGAATATAAAATTCGAAATAAAACAGATAATTATGAATAATTATACTATTGATGTGCGATTTATGAAATAGAAAAAAGAAAAAAATAGAGGGCATCCTCTATTTTTTTCTTTTGAATGTGTATTTTTTATGCGTTTGCTAAGGCAGCAAATGCCTTGCCGACAGCTTCGACTGTATATTCGATATCCTCTTTTGTATGTTCTGTTGTTAAGAACCATGCTTCATATTTAGATGGAGCTAAGTTAATTCCTTCATTAAGCATAAGTTTGAAGAATTTGCCGAACATTTCTCCATCTGTATTTTGAGCAGCGTCATAGTCTTCAATTGTATCTGTTGTGAAGTAAACAGTTAATGCGCCTTTTAGACGGTTTACTGTAATATCGATATTATGTTTTGTAGCTTGTTCTAAAATACCTTTTTCAAGCATTGCTCCAAGCTCATCTAGTTTTTCGTATACACCTTCTTGTTTTAGTACTTCTAGGCATGCGATACCAGCCGCCATAGAAGCTGGATTTCCAGCCATTGTACCAGCTTGGTAAGCAGGACCGAGCGGTGCAACTTGTTCCATAATTTCCTTCTTACCACCATATGCGCCAATTGGAAGACCGCCGCCGATTACTTTACCAAGTGCTGTTAAATCCGGTGTTACGCCAAGTAAATCTTGGGCACCGCCGTACATAAAGCGGAAAGCTGTGATTACTTCATCATAAATAACAAGTGCGCCAGCTTCGTGGACAAGCTCATTTACTTTTTCTAGGAAGCCAGGTTTAGGCTCTACAATTCCGAAATTCCCAACGATTGGTTCTACAAGAATAGCTGCTACTTCATGTCCCCATTTATCTAGTGCCTCTTTTAATGTTTCCACGTTATTAAATGGAACGGTAATAACTTCCTGTGCAATGCTTTGTGGTACACCAGCAGAATCAGGAGTACCAAGAGTAGAAGGGCCAGAACCAGCTGCTACAAGAACTAAGTCTGAATGACCGTGGTAGCAACCAGCAAATTTCATAATTTTTGTACGACCTGTATAAGCACGAGCTACGCGAATTGTTGTCATAACAGATTCCGTACCAGAGTTTACGAAACGAACTTTATCTAAAGCTGGCATTGCTTCTTTTAACATTTTCGCAAATTTTACTTCTAGAGCTGTTGGTGTTCCGTATAATACACCATTTTCAGCTGCGATTTTGATTGCTTCTGTTACGTGAGGATGGGCGTGACCTGTAATGATCGGACCGTATGCTGCTAAATAATCGATATATTTGTTACCATCTACATCCCAAAAATAAGCACCCTTTCCGCGTTCCATTGCAACAGGTGCCCCACCACCAACTGCTTTAAAAGAACGAGAAGGACTGTTAACACCACCAACGATATGTTCTAACGCTTCTTTATGTAATGCTTCTGATTTTGTGAATTTCACTACAATTCATCTCCTTACAAAAATCTATGTATTATTCTAACATGTTTTTCAAAAAGACGTATTGTTTGTGATAGGAATGGGAGTTGGGTAAACTATTCGTTGTGGTATCGAGGAAGGGAGGGGCCGATTATGAAATCGGTAATTGAAGTACAAGGATTACGCAAAGAATTTACAGCGTATTCAAGTCGTTCTGGTTTAAAAGGTGCATTTCGCGATTTATTAAATCGTAATTATAAAATCGTACCAGCAGTTAATGATGTTTCCTTTACTGTAAAACAAGGAGAAATGGTTGGTTATATCGGTGAGAATGGCGCGGGTAAATCTACCACTATTAAAATGTTAACTGGAATTTTAACACCGACGTCTGGTCAGATTATAGTAAATGGTATGAACCCACATAAACAGCGAGAAGAATTTGTAAGAACAATTGGTGTTGTATTTGGTCAACGTTCGCAACTTTGGTGGGATATTGCAGTACAAGAATCATTTCGTTTATTAAAGAAAGTGTATGGTGTATCGGACGCGCAATATAATGAACATATGGAGCACGTTATTGAAACGTTGGATATTGGGCCTTTGTTAGATAAGCCAGTAAGAAAGTTATCGCTTGGTCAAAGAATGCGTTGTGAATTAGCAGCGGCATTAATTCATAATCCACCGCTTTTATTTTTAGACGAGCCAACCATTGGACTAGATGTTCTTGTAAAGTTAAAAATCCGTGAGTTTTTAAAGGAAATGAATGAACGTTATAAAACAACAATTTTATTAACGACGCATGATATTACTGACATTGAAGCTTTATGTGAACGTGTGATTATGCTGGATGAAGGAAGCATTATGTATGATGGATCATTAGAAAAACTTCGTTCGCAGTGGGGAGCAGAAAAAGAGATACATTTTCAATTTACTGCACCTGTTTCATATCAACAATTATCAGCGCTAATGCCTGATGATCATGTAGTTTGGTCGCAGGGGAAAGAAGAATATACATGGATTGCGAAAATACCGAATGAAGAAGTTGTAATTTCTATGCTCATTTCCAAAGTGGTCCAAGCTTTTCAAATTAAAGATTTGAAAATTAATGAAGTGTCGACAGAAGAAATTATCCGTAATATTTATGAAGAGGGTATGATTCATGGGTAAGTATATTGAAATGATTCGGATTCGTTTTTTAATGATGCTTGCTTACCGAACGAATTACTATAGTGGAATTTTAATTTATACAATTAATATCGGAGCATATTATTTTTTATGGCAAGCCATCTACAGTGGGAAAGAGAATATTGAAAGCTTATCAATTTCTCAGATGACAACCTATATTGCTATTGCATGGATGGCTCGAGCTTTTTACTTTAATAACATTGACAGAGAAATTGCGATGGAAATTCAAGAGGGACGTGTAGCTGTTGAATTAATTCGTCCATACAATTATTTAGGAATGAAAGTTATGCAAGGTCTTGGAGAGGGAATCTTCCGTTTTGCCTTCTTTTCTATTCCCGGCATGATTATTGTTACACTGTTATTCTCATTGCAAATTACAACAAATTTTCAAACCTGGCTGTGGTTTTTCCTATCGTTAATATTCAGTTTTATTATTAATACGCAAATTAATTTAATGACAGGCATGCTTACTTTTTTCTTATTTAATAATAGTGGGATTATGTATGCAAAACGTGTGGTTATCGATTTATTTTCAGGTTTATTACTACCCATTAGCTTTTATCCTTTATGGGCACAAAAAGCAATGGTATTTTTACCATTTCAAGCAATCAGTTATATTCCGAGTATGATTTTCTCTGAGGGAATACAGGGAAGTAAGTTGTATCAGGCTTTATTATTTCAAATGATTTGGGCAGTTGTACTTATTGTTCCAATTGTGCTGATGTGGAAAACGGCGAGAAAACGCCTAATTGTACAAGGGGGATGATGGGATGCTGTATATAAAACTGTTTTTGCAATATGCAAGCCAATATATAAAAACGAAACTCGAGTATCGTGGTGATTTTATTGTTGGATTATTATCTGATTTACTATTACAAGCTGTTAATTTAATTTTTATTCTTGTTGTTTTCGGACATACACAAGCGTTAAAAGGATGGAACCGAGAAGAAGTTATCTTTATTTATGGCTTTTTCTTAGTACCGTTTGCTATCTTTTCTGCTTTCTTTAATATATGGGATTTTAATGATCGTTACATTATTAAGGGAGAAATGGATCGTGTTTTAACAAGACCGATTCATAGTTTATTCCAAATTATATTAGAGCGAATGGAACTGGAGTCTTTAATTGGTGCAGTTACTGGGATCATTGTAATGGGATATGGGGCAGTAGAGCTGCATTTATCCTTTTATTGGTATGATTACTTTTTGTTCTTGTTCATGGTAACAGGAGGTGCTCTTGTGTATGGTGGGATATTTGTAACGCTTGCAAGTATTGGCTTTTGGTCAGATGCGAAAAGCTCTATTATGCCGCTTATGTATAACATTGGGAATTATGGGCGATATCCTGTAAATATTTATAATCGTGTGATTCGATTTGTGTTAACGTTTGTATTGCCATTTGCATTTGTGGGTGTGTATCCAGCGGCGTATTTTCTTAGAAAGACAGAATGGAATAGTTATGCGTTTGCGACACCATTTGTTGGTGTGATTTGTTTTGCGATTGCAATCACACTTTGGAATCAAGGTGTGAAAAGATACCGTGGTGCCGGGAACTAAATAGAGGATTATCGGTTTCCATGGGATAAATTATGTATTGTCCTCATACATATAAGATGAGGTGGAGGACATGTTATGGGGACTTATTTTATTCATTGCAGCAATGGCTGTGTTAAGAAGTATTCAAATATTATGGAGCTCATACCCAGATTCGAAGCGTTTCTTTTCTTTGTATAATCTGACTGTATTATTTCTAATTTATACAACAGTACTTATCGCATTTGGATTAAGTTATGTTGTATTAGAGGAAAGTGGATTTTCCGTCTTAAGAGAAGACGGGAAAAGTTTAAATGTTCATTCTTTCCAGCTGGTAGAAGTATGCTTATATTTTAGTGCGGTTACTTTATTATCAGTTGGATATGGTGATGTAACCCCTATTGGAATTGGGCGCTGGATTGCAATTGTTGAAGCGCTGATTGGATATACTTTGCCGTTTGCATTCGTAGTTCGAACCGTGATCGACAATGAAAAATAAGATAACATTTGTTATAGTAGAAGGAAAAGACAAGGAGTGATAAAGATGGTCGCAGTAGGAGAAATGGCACCGGATTTTACACTAGAAGGAAGTAATGGAGAACAGATTAAACTATCTGATTTTCACGGCAAAAATGTAGTATTATATTTTTATCCGAAAGATATGACACCAGGATGTACAACAGAGGCATGCGATTTCCGTGACGCATACGGGTTGTTTCAAGAAAAAGATACAATTATACTGGGGGTAAGTCCAGACCCAGCAAATAGACATTTGAAATTTATTGAAAAACATGATTTGCCATTCTTACTTTTAGTGGATGAAGATCATAAAGTGGCAGAGTTATATGCTGTATGGAAGCTGAAAAAGAATTTTGGAAAAGAGTACATGGGAATCGAAAGATCTACGTTTCTTATCAATAAAAATGGTGAACTTGTAAAAGAGTGGCGCAAAGTAAAAGTGAAAGGGCATATTGAGGACATCCTTTCTTATTTAAATTAAGGTTTTGTATAAGAAGGAACTGAAAAAATTATTATGGTGTAAGTGCTGTGAGGCATGTGTCTATACACTTTTGCTAATGCCTCATACATTAAAAGAGTAGGGCATACCTCCTCAGAAGATAGTATTCCAAGTGCGATTATTTCGCACTTTTTTCTATGTGAATGTATAAAGGATGGACAAACATACATAAAAATAAGGTTAGGTGAAAAATAAACCACATAGTTACAGTTGAAATATTGACGATTGACAAGAAAAGGAGTACACTCTTTATAAGAATTATAAAATAATAATCCGTATAGAATCGGGGTGCATGACGGTGGTCAAAGAAGAATTAAAAGAAGCGCTAGAAATGCTGAAAAATACGGGTGTACGCATTACTCCACAGCGTCATGCTATTTTAGAGTACCTTGTGGAATCTATGACGCACCCAACAGCGGATGAAATTTATAAAGCGCTAGAAGGTAAGTTTCCGAATATGAGTGTTGCAACTGTCTATAATAATTTACGTGTATTTAAAGAGGTAGGGCTTGTAAAGGAACTAACTTATGGAGACGCTTCAAGTAGATTTGATTATGTTACAAGTCAGCATTACCATGTGATTTGTGAAAAGTGTGGTAAGATTGTTGATTTTCCTTATGGAGGTTTGGAAAAACTTGAAGATGAAGCTGCACAAGCAACAGGCTTCGTTATTAATAGTCATCGTCTAGAGATTTATGGCGTATGTCCAGAGTGTCATAAGGCGTAATATATAATGAAAAAAGAGACTGACGGTTACGTCGGCCTCTTTTTTCATTATATGCACCCATTTTATGCCTTGTAGTTCTTTTTATTGTACTTCTCATCAAACTCTTTTCCTTCTAGAGTACGATCAAGCGTTAAGGGTTGATTGCAGTGCATACATGCATCTACTCGTCCGAGCATTTTTGTAGGTTTGTTACAACTTGGGCACATGATTTGCACAGTTTTTGTAGATAACATACCAATCCAAAAGTAAACGACGGTGCTAGCGATAACTGCGAAAAAGCCAACCATCATAAGAATGGTCATAATAATAATATTTTCCCGGAAAAATACACCTAAGTATGCAATGAAGAGTCCAATAAATACTAAACTTAATGCGAAAGTCCGAATTTTATTGATCTTGTTCGAATATTTAATCCCCATTCCCATCACGCTCCTATAGCAATAATATAACATACAATTTTGAATTTTTCGTTTAAAAGAAGTGGCGGTCAGTAAAAAGATGAAAAGGAAAAGAGATAAGCGGGATGTGAAATTTTTTTATAAAAAGTATTGACCGTATATAACCTGCATGATATATTAATAACCGTCGCTGATGCGAAACAGCAGGAAGCGAAAAAGAAATTGAAAAACTTAGTTGACATCGAAATACAAAGATGTTAACATGAGGAAGTCGCAAATGAGCGACAAACGAGTTCTTTGAAAACTGAACGAAACAAACAACGTGAAACGTCAATTTTTATTTTAGATGCTAGACAAACTAACTTTATTGGAGAGTTTGATCCTGGCTCAGGATGAACGCTGGCGGCGTGCCTAATACATGCAAGTCGAGCGAACCGATTAAGAGCTTGCTCTTATGAAGTTAGCGGCGGACGGGTGAGTAACACGTGGGTAACCTGCCCATAAGACTGGGATAACTCCGGGAAACCGGGGCTAATACCGGATAA
>NZ_FNQA01000014.1:0-87879 GCF_900107445.1 Bacillus sp. 166amftsu
GAGCCTGTTGCCCTTCTAATTCACCAATCGTTTCCCATCCACCTGGTACTTCTTCGTCTTGTAGTGCATCGTGTATTTTTGTATTTACAATATCATATCCTTTAACTTTAGATTGATATCCCTCTACAGGGTGTTCTCTTACCTCATATTTATACTCTTTCCCATCCGAGTCGTATGCCGCTAGATTGTTAAACTCATATTTCCAATCACTTGCTGCCGATACTTCTTTAGTTGTAATTATTTTCCCATTTTGTAATAAGTCTACTTTAATTGTTCCTGGACGATCTTTTACCTTATCGCCTTTCCATGTTTTTGTTCCTGAAATGGATATAGTTTTCACTTTATTTGAAATCGGCAACTTAACTCCATTTGCCTCATTTGATTTAACTTCAAAACTTACTTTTTTCTGAGGATCAAAGTCAATATAATTTGGGGCTGAAACTTCTTGCACATAATATTTACCTGGTTGTAAATCAGAAATTTCAATTATCCCTTTGTCATTTGTTTTATAAACATCTCCAATTTGTTCTCCCGATTCTTTATACAACTTAAACGAGACGTTCGGTATTACTTTTTCTTCATCACCTTCAAGATGCTTAACAATTCTTAACGTTCCTTTAGGAGGTAAATCGCCTTGAATGCCACTGCCAGATGTTATATTTTCGACTGTAGCAGTACCCGACTGAGAAACCGGTTGTTTATGTAGAAGCTGATAATCAGCCTTATAATTATTCTTGAAAGATTCTTGGCTCTTTCCGCTTTCTGTTATAATACTTGCATAAGAAACGTTAAAAGACCTTGCACTTCCCATACTCCAGTTAATCACGACTTGAAATGATCGATTGTCGTCATTAAACTTAACATATCCATAACGTTGATCTTGAAATTGTTTAATAGTTAACTCCTCTCTGTCATTAACTATTATTCGAAAACTATCTTTATTGAGTGTTTGACCTTCCTGCAAACTATCAGACACGACAATATCTCTACCTAAATACTCTTTCTTGTTGTTTATCCTCAAACCCCAACGCACTTCATCGGGTTTACTTGGTTGGATATAACCCGTTTTGCCGACAAATGGGTCAGACCCTGTACTACCACCGCTAGAGCTAATAATCGTGACAGTTTGTTTATCTAAATTCGTACCTAAATTTGTTTCAACATTTGTTGTTTGTCCTACACCATTAGCTTGAACAGTAAAATAAAAATGTCCTCTGATATTTTGAAGTTTCTCCACCATATCATTAAATGTACATACCACTTTACCTGCAGTTACTTTACAAGAACCAAAATTATTCCTTTGCTCATCATTTAATGGAATCGTTCCCTCAAATCCCGTTAACTCTCGAGGCAGTGCTAATGTTAGCGTATCTCCAGGCTTCATATTATTTCCAGATTTATCACTGAAGGTTACATTTATTTTAGCCTTATCCCCTTGCTTCATCGTTTTTTTATCAATCGTAAAACTATCCACAAATCCTGTTGTACTTAACTCTTGTGCACTTGCTATTATAGGCAACAAACTCTGACCTATAGTAAACATAAAAATCATTATAATTGAAAAAATCGAAGTTATCCTTTTTAAATACATACATTCTCTCCTATTGTTGCTATGGGTACATTCCGTTATAGCAATTATTCTATTATTCAATGTCACTGATATATATTAATGATTTAGCAATAAATCTTACCGTCTGTTCTCTTTTTTGAATCCTGCTACTGTTTAGATAAAGTAACACTTTCATCCATATAAGTATTCCTTATCTATCCTATGATTCTCGCTGTTTTTACATTTAAAAGTATGATGTCCGACCTTTAAGGGGCGTAAATCAGATTCCTATTACAATTAATACCCTTTAAATTTTTATTTATATATGAATTCAATATTAAAATGAAAATAATGGCTCAACATTTTTCTTGTCATATTAATGATATTCCTAAAAAATACTTTCATCATATTCTATCTGCTTCGTCTAAGAATTTTTTGTACGAAGAATTATCGTTTAACTCTTTCGGAAATGTCTCTGCTAATTTCCCGCTAGGATTCGAAACTACAATACTATTACTTTGGACTTTCGCTACCTTCTCGATTAATCGCTCCAATAGAAGGGTATCCTTCTTCAGGTGCGATCCTTCTACATTTAATTAAGACTCGATAACGATTCAATCCAAACCCTTAAAAATTCCGATCTCTTCCCTGTACCTGAGATAATGGTCAATCCCATCACCAAAAGGAACTATATATGAAAAACTACTTGTATGTTCTTCCATCCAACTATCACTATTCAAATTTAATCCTTCTATTTAATGAACTGCAGTCGCAGATGCCTACAAAAAACCATTAGGAAATACTGTATTATTCATTTTTCCACTCCGTCCCACTCTGTTAACTACAAGAAAAGACTGTTAACTCGAAGTTAATAGTACCAAAATCATTAATATTTGGCAATTTATTCTTTTTAAAAATAAAAAAAGAGCTAATTGATGCTTAAAGTATCAATTAGCTCTTTTTTATGTAATTTGCAATCGATTCAATTGTCATTTCCATCATCCGTTCAGCTGAAACGCATGTTTCTTTTTCTAAATAGCGCTCTCTCGTTGCAAGACGCTGAGCCATTGCCATAAGAGTGTTAGCAGTCCATATAAATAGTTCTTTTCCACTAATATCTGTCCGAATGTTTCCTTCCTTTTGCCCTCGCTCAAATAGTAGATATAAAACCTCTACGATTCCCCAAATTTTCTCTTGCACCGATCGGACTTCTATGATTTCAGGATATTGTGTTCGATAGTAAGCTTGAAATCGAAGAATATCCCTTTTTGTTTTAAGAAAATCAAGACAACGTTTTAAAAATAATAGAATCTGTTCGTAAGCTGGAACATCATCTGAAAAACCTACAAAAAGCTCTTTCATCTCAAAAAACAACATATTATGTACTTCGAAGGCGATTTCATCAATAGATTTATAATATTTATATAACGTAACTTTACTAATTCCAGATTCACTAGCTATATCACTCATGTTCACTTTCAGGAAATTTTTTTCCAAAAATAATTTCCTTGATGCTGCCAGCACTTCTTTACGACGTTTATTTCTTTGCTCCTCTAATTCCTCATTCCATTTCGAGCTCAACCTAAACAACTCCCGATATTTACTAAACACATAAAATCAAAATTACAATATTATTTTGTTAAATTCCTACAATGTGTTTCATTGATATATATCAATATTACTTTTATGAATTTATCATAAATTACAAATACAAACAACAAAGGTTTATAATAAGTTCCCCTATCTTCAAACTCTGTCTTTTCACTTATTGATAAAAAACAGTTTGAAATCCCGAATAAAACTATACTTAGTGGCTATTTTTATCAAACGTAAATATAAATTATCAATCTTTGTTACAAATTAACAATTATCTCATATTCGTCCAAAAATAAATCTTCTTTGTTTTATGAATTCAATAATAACAAGTGTGTAACCAAATTTAATTTTCAAATCATAACATACCCACTAATACCTATAGATAATTAGATATACTCCATTTTTAGAACCATAAGTTTGCCGCAAACAAAAAGAACCATAAGCTTGCCGTTCCGGCAAACTTATGGTTCTTATCACACAAAATAAAAAAACCACCAAATATGTATTGGTGGAGACGGTGGGAGTCGAACCCACGTCCAAAAGTATTGGCACTTAAGCTTCTACGAGCATAGTCGATATATTGGCATTTCGCAAACTCTTCGGCCTATCGACAGGCTTCCAAGTCGCTAGTCTGATTATTCTCTTCCTTCGCCCTCAGACGGCGAACTCCGGCGTAGTCCACTTAGTTTGAGTCCCTTACCCTACCACATGGACGATGGAGGGAGGAACCGCTAAGCTGTATTAAGCAGCTAAAGCGAAGTTGTTTTGTTGTTTGCCAGTTATTGGCTTTGACGTTTTAACGAGGCCGATCCCCTCGACTCGCAACTTAAGCTCAAACTACCCCTGTCGAATCCGTAACGTCCCCATATAAGAAATGGAGCATACGAAGTATATTCGTGATAGCTACTCATGAGCTGTTTTTCAATGTTCAACTGGCCTTACAAAAATTATTATATCATACGTTTGTTATTTTACAAATGTAAATTTCTGTATTACATCTTTTGACGATCGCGGAACGCGCGAGCAATTTCACGTTTTGCTTCTTTCTCTTTTAAATCATGACGCTTATCATATTGTTTCTTACCTCTTGCTAAACCAAGTGCCATTTTTGCAAATCCATTTTTCAAATAAATTTTAACTGGAACAAGCGTATAACCTGTTTCTTTTGAATAACCGATTAGCTTTTGGATTTCTTTCTTATGAAGAAGTAATTTTCTTGTGCGAAGCGGATCATGATTGAAACGATTCCCTTGTTCATACGGACTAATATGCATATTATGTACCCAAACTTCACCATTATGTACACGTGCGAAAGCATCTTTTAAGTTAACACGTCCAGCGCGAATAGACTTAATTTCCGTTCCTTGAAGGACAAGCCCTGCTTCGTATGTTTCATCGATGAAATAATCATGAAATGCTTTTTTATTTTGTGCAATAACTTTACCGCTACCTTTTGGCATCTAACGTCCCTCCTCTATTTGTACTATTTTAACAAAAGTTATTAAAAGATGGAAGTGGCTCGCTCAGAATGTGTGGAAGAAGCGAAGCCGTCGAACATTCTAGCCACTGGAGCTGGATTATTAAAAAGCGGAAGTGGCTTCGCTTATGTGCCAAGCGAAGCCACCCTTTCTTACTTACGCTTTTTCTTTTTCTTCTTAAATCCTGGGACATTTTCAAAGAATGGCTTTTTCTTTTTACCGTTACCATCCTTTTTCCCCGGACGACCAGAAGCTCCTTTTCCGCGGCTGCCGCGTTCATTTTTGCGACCATTACCACGTTCTTCGCTACCGCGACCATTACGTCTCTTTCTACCGCCTTTTGGCTGCTCAATCACAACCGGACGATCTTTGAATTTGCGTCTTGGGCTACCTTTCATGCCGACGATTTCAAAATCAATTGCACGCTCATCTTTGTTTACATTAATAACGCGAATTGTGATTTCATCACCGATGCGGAAAATGTTACCTGTACGTTCTCCAATCATCGCGAAGTGCTGTTCGTCATAACGGTAGTAATCATCCGTTAAATAGCTAACGTGAACAAGACCTTCAATTGTATTTGGAAGCTCTACGAACAAACCAAAGTTTGTTACAGAACTAATCATACCATCGTACTCTTCACCGATCTTATCAAGCATATACTCAGCTTTTTTCAATTCATCTGTCTCACGTTCCGCTTCAACAGCACGACGTTCCATATTAGAAGAATGCTCTGCAATATCCGGTAACTTTTCACGCCATTTTGCTTGTGTTTCATTATCGATTTTACCGTTAATAATGTATTCACGAATTAATCGATGCACAATCGTATCTGGATAACGACGAATTGGTGATGTGAAATGCGTATAGAATTCCGTTGATAATCCGAAGTGTCCTAGGCTATCTGCATCGTAACGAGCTTGTTTCATTGAACGAAGCATAACTGTTGAAATAACCACTTCTTCAGGTTGGCCTTGTACCATTTCAAGAATTTGTTGCAGGGCACGAGGATGTATTTCATTCGCACGTCCTTTTACCGCATAACCGAAGTTTGTGACAAACTCGAAGAAACGCTCTAATTTGTCTTCTTTCGGATCTTCATGGACACGGTACATAAACGGTACGTTCATCCAGTGGAAATGCTCGGCCACAGTTTCGTTCGCTACAAGCATGAACTCTTCAATTAACTTTTCTGATACAGAACGGTCTCGCATAACAACATCTGTTGGTTTGCCTTCTTCATCTACTAATACTTTTGCTTCTTTAAAATCAAAGTCAATTGCACCGCGTCTCATACGTTTTTCACGTAAGATTTGTGCTAACTGCCCCATTTCTTTGAACATTGGTACTAACGGTTCATAGCGCTCAATTAACGCTTCGTCTTCATCTTCTAAAATACTTCTTACATCAGCGTACGTCATACGTTCTGTTGTTTTAATAACACTTTGGAAAATTTCATGGCTAACAACATCACCAAGATTGTTAATTTCCATTTCACAAGATAGTGTAAGACGATCCACTTTCGGATTTAATGAACAAATTCCGTTTGATAAACGATGCGGAATCATCGGAATTACACGGTCAACAAGATACACACTTGTTGCTCTTTCTGCTGCTTCCACATCAATCGGAGATCCTTCATGGACATAATGACTTACATCCGCGATGTGAACGCCAAGTTTATAATTACCGTTCTCAAGTTTTGTTACTGTAACAGCATCATCTAAATCTTTTGCATCTGCGCCGTCAATTGTAACGATCATTTGATCACGAAGGTCACGGCGATCTTTTAAATCTTCTTCTGAAATCGTTTCTGGTACACTGTTCGCATGTTCCATTACATCTTCTGGGAATGCGAGTGGCAAGTGATGTTTATGAATAACAGATAAGATATCTACCCCTGGGTCATTTTTATGACCAAGAATTTGAATCACTTCACCTTCCGCACTTAAACGATCCTGCGGATAGCTTGTAATTTTCACAACAACTTTATGCCCTTCTACCGCACCCATAGATGCACTTTTCGGAATAAAAATATCACTTGTCCAGCGTTTATTATCTGGAAGAACAAATCCGAAATTTTTTGACTCTGTATATGTACCAACTAACTCCTTCGTACCGCGCTCTACAATACGAATGATTGTACCTTCTTGGCGTGATCCACTAGATTGTGAATTAATACGTGCTAATACTGTATCGCCATGAAGTGCACCATTTAATTCTGTAGGCGGAATAAAAATATCATCGTCCCCTGTTTTCTTCTCTTCTGGGACAACAAAAGCAAAACCACGTGCATGTCCAATTAATTTACCGCGCACTAAGTTCATCTTTTCTGGAAGGCCGTAGCGATTGCTACGTGTACGAACAACAAGTCCTTTCTCTTCCATCATAACTAGGGCTTTTACAAAATCTTTAAAGCCAGCGGAATCTACAATACCAAATGCCTCTTCTAATTCTTGTATCGTTAGCGGTTTATACGCTTCTTCTTTCATAAATAACAACAACTTATCAATATGTTCTTGAATAATCTCTTCCAAGCACAAATACCTCCTTTAAATCCTCATATTATCTAGTGTATCCGAAAGATGATGGATGTATAAAGTGAAACTTCTATAAACACTCGTTTTTCATCATTTATTCTGCTGCGGAATCCTCATCTTAAACCTTTCTTTCTATATCAACTTCGATTTATTTGAACCTAAGTTCCGGCTATGAACATAAAAGAAGATTCCCACTCGTTTTCTCCTTCTATTTTTACGCGGCACGGTGCGAAAAAAAGCGCTGACCACTTATCCATCACCTGGTCCTCTCCCACCCTAAAAAGAATGGTTTTCATACCTCATGAAAAAAAGAGGCAACCAGATTTCACCAATCTAGTTGCTCCAAGAAGTTATATACATCTTCGTGTAGCTCATCACGCTGTTTATCAAGCGTAATAACATGAGTAGAGTCTTCATACCACTTAATTTCTTTTAACGTGGATTCTACACCGTTATAGATAATGTTTGCACTGTCTGTATTAATCATTTCATCATGGCGTGCTTGTACAACAAATGTTGGAGCATAAATCATATCGACATTATTGCGTACGTCACGAATTAAGTCTTGCAGTGCTTTTAATGTATTCATTGGTGTCTTTTTAAATTCCATCATTTCTTCTGCAATTCGTTCTGGTGACTTCTGCTCACGCTTTTTATATTCACGTGCATATGCCAATATCCCCTGGTACATAATTTCTTCGCTCTTAATGTACATTGGCGCACACATTGGAACAGCCCCTAAAATCGGTAATGTATAAGCAAGTTTTAATGAGAATACACCACCAAGCGATAATCCAACAGCCGCGATTTTCTCATATCCTAGATCTTTCAAATGTTGATAAGCAGCCATAACATCTTTCCACCAATCTTCAGGGCCTGTGTGAACAAGCTGCTCTGGTGGTACACCATGACCTTTATAAATTGGGGCGTGGCAAGTATAGCCTTTTTTCTCTAAAAAACGCCCGAGCATACGTACATCAGCTGAATTTCCCGTGAATCCATGTAGTAATAAAACAGCACGGTCCCCACCCTCAAATGTAAATGGTTTCGGAGATGCTAATTTCATCATCTTCTTCTCCTCTTTCTCTTCTGTAATCTAGTCGTATTGTTTCTATCCTTAGTTTACCATAGTTCCATTTCCATAATCTAATTAGAAACTTTTTCTCGATAATAAAAAAGAAGAACCATTCACACGAATGTGCAAACGCTTCTTCTCTTTCCATATCTGTAAAACGCAAGGCCTTTACTTATATGCTTAAGTAAGTAACTCCAATTGTTAGTGCGAAAAATAGTACAGCTACAACAACTGTAATGCGGTTTAATATCGCTTCAATTCCACGTGCTTTTTGTTTACCAAATAATTGCTCTGCACCGCCTGAAATTGCACCTGAAAGGCCTGAACTATTACTAGACTGCATAATTACTAAAACAATCATTAAAATCGATACAATAATAAGTAAAACTGATAATAACGTATGCACTCGGCGTACCTCCTACAAAGATTCAGTTAATTTAACTGTAGCACAAATCTAATAGAAAAGCGAGAGCTGTTCGATGACTCTCACTTTTCCATATTATATAAGCAAGCCCGCAAATAACGGTCCTAGTAAACAAGTTAAAATAGCCGTCAATGTCATTGTTACCGATCCAATGACACCTTCATGTTCATTATTTTTCATCGCTCTCATCACACCCATAATATGTGATGCACATCCAAAACCGATTCCTTTACCAACAGAATTTGTAACGCGGCTCCATTTCAATAAAAGAGGACCCGTAATTGTTCCTGTAATCCCTGCTACAACAACGAACGCTGCTGTTAATGATGGAACGCCGCCAACTTGCTCAGATACACTCATGGCAACTGGCATTGTTACGGATTTTGGTAAAGAAGATAAAATTAAGCTTTTATCTGTCCCCATAAGCGTTGCAATCACTAGGTCACTTGCAATCGCAACCGTTGTTCCGACTAATACACCACCCGCAATCGGTACAACATATTTTTGCAACACATGACGCTGTTTATATAGTGGAATTGCAAATGCTACAACACCTGGACCAAGCAGTTTCGAAATCCAGCCGCCACCACTTTGCATGTATGCTTGGTATGGTATATCCAGCACAAGTAACAAGACAATCATTAATGCTGTCGCTACAAGCATTGGAATGGTAAATGGTGTTGGTAATACTTTATAAATCTTTTTAGATAATTGATATAATAACAATGTAAGAATAACCCAACCAATTCCGATTAATATTTGACTCATCGCATTTCTTTTTCCTTTCTATTCGCAAGATATTGTCCTGTATGTCCTGCGACAATAATAATTAAAAATGTACTCGCTACAATCGTAATGAAAAGAGAAATTCCTTTACTCATAAAAAAAGCACCGTAATTCATTAGGCCAATCGTTGGCGGAATCAATAAAAACGGCATAATAGCAACGAGTGTTTCTGCTCCTAAATCAAACCATTTCACAGGAAGAACCTTCATGCTGAGTAAAATAAGTAATAGAAACATCCCAATCAAACTTCCTGGAATCGGAATATCTACCATTTCTTGTACCCATGTTCCAATCATGTAAAACACGTAAAGAGCTGCAACTTGGACAATAATCTTTGTAAATTTCATGTTCATCATCCCTCATGTTTATACGATCTTCTGTTTTATATCTTTATCATAGTATACATTGTAAAAACCTGCAATTTATCAACTTGACAACAAAAACGGCATATGTTACACGCTTACACCCTTGATATGACTGCGTTTTTGAGCGGAATTTACGTCAAAAACATTGACCTAAAATATAAAGTTTTTATTTTCTGAATTTTATGAGTTGCTATTTTAAGAAAGCAATCTCCATCAAATTGGATGTTCTCAAAACATAAAAAGAACAAGAAGTAATGTCTTCTTGTTCTTTTTATGTTTTGATTTATATTTTATATAGTGCCTGATGTACTACATCACAAAACTCTTTACTCCCATGCACTATGAAATTTATCTTGCTTGCAAATTCGATTGTTAACATCCAATCTTTATTTCTTCCAATAAGCCCAGTGTAACTTGTCCCTCCTTCAACTGCTCTGTTTTCTGTTAATAAGTAATACAATGGAAATAGTGCATAATTCTTTTCCGCTCTCTTTAAGCTATATGTCCCAATACTTTCTACTACCCTTGCAATATTATCGTGAACATTTACGTTAAAATAGTAGCATCCTTCATTTATACCTGTTTTTCTACACCCTTCCAATATAGCTGCATTTAGCTCTTCTGGACAAAAAGCCGCCGGTTTAGGGTTGTGGACAATTGAATAGAATGTTGTATAATGTTTGGCTAGATTGACTGAATATAAAATAGTGTTTACATCAAAGTAGCAGTCTTCTATAAAATCAATTGGAAAGATATATTTTTCTAACCATTCTGTAATTTCGTTAGATTCTTCACTATCTATTGCTGTACTCAGTTTAAACATTCCCATCACTCTATTCCCTCTCTCGATTAAATATTTTTTATTTATATCACAGGTTCATTATATTAGATTCTCTTATTAACATTTACTCATATGCATTACAAACATATAAAAACCCCCTATCACAAATAGGAGGTTTTTATCATTTAATTTAAACGATTAAAAATTACGTTTAAATTATTTTTTTAGGTTGTAGAAAGATTTTAAACCATCGTAAACAGCGATTTCGCCTAGTTCGTCTTCGATGCGTAATAATTGGTTGTACTTAGCAATACGGTCAGTACGGCTCATAGAACCAGTTTTGATTTGGCCAGCGTTAGTTGCAACTGCGATGTCAGCGATTGTAGCATCTTCAGTTTCACCAGAACGGTGAGATACAACTGCTGTGTAACCAGCACGTTTAGCCATTTCGATTGCTTCGAAAGTCTCAGTTAAAGTACCGATTTGGTTAACTTTAATTAAGATTGAGTTAGAGATACCTTTTTCGATACCTTCAGCAAGTTTTTGCGTGTTCGTTACGAATAAATCGTCACCAACTAATTGAACTTTTTTGCCAAGACGGTCAGTTAATAACTTGTGGCCATCCCAGTCGTTTTCGTCTAAACCATCTTCGATAGAGATAATTGGGAAGTCGTTGCAAAGACCTTCGTAGAAATCAACCATTTCTGCAGAAGTTAAGCTACGGCCTTCGCCTGCAAGGTCATATTTACCAGTTTCTTTGTTGTAGAACTCAGAAGAAGCAACGTCCATTCCTAAGAATACGTTCTCGCCAGCTTTGTAACCAGCTTTTTCGATAGCTTCGATGATTACTTCTAATGCTTCACGGTTAGAACCAAGGTTTGGAGCGAATCCACCTTCGTCACCTACTGCAGTGTTAAGACCTTTGTCATGTAATACAGCTTTTAATGCATGGAATACTTCAGCACCCATACGGATTGATTCTTTGAATGTTGGAGCACCAACTGGTAAGATCATGAACTCTTGGAAGTCAACGTTGTTATCAGCGTGAGAACCACCGTTGATGATGTTCATCATTGGAGTTGGTAATTGTTTTGCATTGAATCCACCAAGGTAACGGTATAGTGGAAGACCTACGAAGTCAGCTGCTGCGTGAGCTACTGCCATAGATACACCAAGGATAGCGTTAGCGCCTAGTTTACCTTTGTTTGGAGTGCCATCTAATTCGATCATAGCACGGTCGATACCAGCTTGGTCAGTTACGTCGAAACCAACGATTTCTGGAGCGATAATTTCGTTAACGTTGTTTACTGCGTTAACAACACCTTTACCAAGGTAACGAGATTTGTCACCGTCACGTAATTCTACTGCTTCGTGCTCACCAGTAGATGCACCACTTGGTACGATAGCGCGTCCGAATGCGCCGCTTTCTGTGTAAACTTCTACTTCTACAGTTGGGTTACCACGAGAGTCAAGGACTTCGCGAGCATAAACATCAATAATTGTTGACATATAATTTCTCTCCTTTTATATATACAATTTAATTATTTAATAATTGTTTTACCTGTCATTTCTTTCGGTTGTTCCACATTTAAAAGTGTAAGCATTGTTGGAGCGATATCTCCTAAGATGCCACCTTCACGTAATTCAACATCATTTTTCGTAACGATGAAAGGAACCGGGTTCGTTGTATGAGCTGTCATTGGCTGTCCATCAGAAGTTAACTCCTGATCAGCATTACCATGGTCAGCAGTAATAAGTGCTACACCATCTTTTGCAAGAATCGCTTCTACAACTTTTCCTAAACATTCGTCAGTTGCTTCTACTGCTTTAATTGTTGGTTCCATCATCCCAGAATGGCCAACCATATCACAGTTTGCAAAGTTAAGAATGATAACGTCATGTTTATCATTTTCGATTTCATTTACTAAAGCGTCGGTTACTTCGTAAATGCTCATTTCAGGTTTCAAGTCATATGTTGCAACCTTCGGTGAGTTAATTAAGATACGCTCTTCTCCTGGGAATTCAGCCTCACGACCACCGCTAAAGAAGAATGTAACGTGCGGATACTTTTCAGTTTCCGCGATGCGAAGTTGCTTTAATCCCGCTTGCGCAACAACTTCACCTAATGTGTTATCAAGGTTCATTGGCTTGAATGCCACATAACCATCTACAGTTTCACTAAAGTGTGTCATACAAACGAATTCTGGAATGCGAGGTACTTTTTCACCACGATCGAACTCACGGAAGTCTTCATTTGTAAATACACGTGCAATTTGAATTGCGCGGTCTGGACGGAAGTTATAGAAGATAACTGCATCATCATCATTGATTGTTGCAACTGGCGTTTCATCTTCATTCACAACTACAGACGGCAATACGAATTCATCATAGATACCATTTGCATAAGAGTCCTCTACGCACTCATATGCATTTTTGTAAGTAGGGCCTTCGCCATACACCATAGCACGGTAACATTTTTCTACGCGATCCCAACGCTTGTCACGGTCCATGGAGTAATAACGACCGGAGATAGTCGCGAATTGTCCTACTCCTGTTTCTTTAATTACTTCATTTGTTGCATCGATATAACCTTTTGCTGTTTGTGGTCCAACATCGCGGCCATCTAAGAATGCATGAATGTATACTTTCTCCACACCTTCTTTTGCTGCTAAGCGAAGCAGAGCAAACATGTGGTTCATGTGACTGTGCACACCACCATCAGAAAGTAAACCGAATAAATGAAGAGCTGTACCTTTTTCTTTTACGCTTTTAATTGCATTTTGGAAAGTTTCGTTCTTGTCGAACTCACCTTCACGAATTGCAACGTTCACACGTGTTAAGCTTTGATATACTACGCGGCCAGCACCAATGTTTAAGTGACCAACCTCAGAGTTACCCATTTGACCTTCTGGAAGACCTACTGCCTCACCACATGCTGTAAGCGTTGTGTGAGGGAACTTGTTCCAGTAACCATCGAAATTAGGTTTCTTAGCTTGTGCTACAGCATTCCCGTAAGTTTCTTCACGTAGTCCGAAACCGTCAAGAATGATTAAAGCTGTTGGCTTTCTCATTTTACCGCCCCCAGAAGACCTAAGAAGGAAGCAGGCTCTAAGCTAGCACCGCCAACTAAAGCGCCGTCGATGTCAGATTGTGCCATGTATTCTTTAATGTTTTCTGGTTTTACGCTACCGCCGTATTGAATACGAACAGCTTCTGCAGCTGCCGGCGAAACAGCTTCTGCAACAACTTTACGGATGTGCGCACATACTTCGTTTGCATCTGCAGAAGAAGATGATTTACCTGTACCGATTGCCCAAATTGGCTCATAAGCGATAACAGTTGCTTTTACTTGCTCTTCTGTTAAACCTGCAAGTGCTTTTGTCACTTGACCTGCTACTAGATCAAATGTTTTTCCGCTTTCGCGCTCTTCTAAAGTTTCACCACAGCAAACGATTGGTGTTAAACCATGTTCAAATGCTGCAAGAGTCTTTTTGTTTACTGTTTCGTCTGTTTCAGCAAACATTTCACGACGCTCAGAGTGACCAAGTACTACATAGCTCACTTTTAAGTCGCTAAGTGCTACTGGGCTAATTTCGCCAGTGAATGCACCATTTTTTTCGAAGTGCATGTTTTGTGCACCTACTTTTAAGTCAGTTCCTTCCGTAGCCGCTACAAGACGCTCTAAGAAAAGAGCTGGAGAGCAAACTACTGCATCAACAGCTGAAGCTGCTGGGATTTGACCCTTTACTTCCTCTACGAAGCTAACTGCTTCAGATAGAGTTTTATTCATTTTCCAGTTACCTGCGATAATTGGTTTACGCATGCTTTGCACCGTCCTTTTTCTTTGGCTGCTTCTTATTTGTCGTTAAGACAAACTACACCTGGAAGCTCTTTACCTTCCATAAATTCTAATGACGCACCGCCGCCAGTAGAAATGTGGCTCATTTTATCAGCCATACCGAATTTTTCAACAGCTGCTGCAGAGTCACCACCGCCGATAACAGAGTATGTACCTTCTGCATCTGCTAATGCTTGTCCTACTGCTTTTGTACCTTCTGCAAATGGAGTCATTTCAAATACACCCATTGGTCCGTTCCATACAACAAGCTTAGAGTTTTTAATTACATCAGCATAAATTTCACTTGTTTTCGGTCCGATGTCCACGCCTTCCCAGTCAGCAGGAATAGAATCGATATCTACAATTTTTACGTTTGCAGTTTCAGAGAAATCATCTGCAATTACGCAATCAACTGGCATGTAGAAGTTTACGCCTTTTTCTTTTGCAAGTGCCATAAACTCTTTTGCTAAGTCAATTTTGTCATTTTCACATAGAGATTGTCCGATTTCATGTCCTAATGCTTTTACGAATGTGTAAGCAAGGCCACCACCGATGATTAAGTTATCTACTTTGTCTAATAGATGACGAATTACACCGATTTTATCTTTTACTTTCGCACCACCAATGATTGCTGTGAATGGGCGTTCTGGGTTAGAAAGTGCTTTACCTAATACTTCTAACTCTTTTTCCATTAAGAAACCTGATACTGCTGGTAGGTAATCCGCAATACCTGCTGTAGAAGCATGAGCACGGTGAGCTGCACCGAATGCATCGTTAACAAAAAGATCAGCAAGAGCTGCAAATTCTTTCGCTAGTTCTGCATCGTTCTTTTCTTCACCCGCATAGAAACGTACGTTTTCAAGAACTAATACGTCGCCTTCGTTCATTGCTGCAACCATTTCTTGTACAGCTGGCCCGAATGCTTCGTCTGCTTTTTTCACTTCTTTACCAAGAAGCTCACCTAAACGTGCAGCTACTGGAGTAAGACGCATTTCTTCTACTACTTGGCCTTTTGGACGCCCTAAGTGACTCGCTAAAATCACTTTCGCACCTTGCTCTACTAAATATTGAATTGTAGGAAGAGCTGCACGAATACGAGTCTCGTCTGTAACTTTGCCATCTTTCATAGGTACGTTGAAGTCAACGCGGCAAAATACTCGTTTACCCTTTAAATCTACGTCACGAATTGATTTTTTGTTCATTGGATTTCCCTCCGACTAGTTAGGATTGACAAAACCCATTCAAAAGCTTATCACATTTGCTTCTAAAACGAAAGAAGAGAGAGGGAACAAACCCTCTCCCTCGTTTTGTCATTGATAGCTTATAAACTCAAAAATTAAAGACCTTTAGAAGCGATGTAATCTACTAAATCAACTACGCGGTTAGAGTAACCAGTTTCGTTGTCGTACCAAGAAAGGACTTTAAGCATGTTGCCTTCCATAGTCATTGTAGATAATGCATCGATTGTAGAAGAACTTGTGCATCCGTTATAGTCAATAGATACTAATGGCTCTTCGCTGTATCCAAGGATACCTTTTAATTCGCCTTCAGCTGCTGCTTTGAATGCTGCATTTACTTCTTCAACTGTTACTTCTTTTTCAAGTTCAACAACTAAGTCAACAAGAGAAACGTTAGCAGTTGGAACACGTACTGCGCCACCGTTTAATTTACCTTTAAGTTCTGGTAATACTAATGCTACTGCTTTAGCTGCACCAGTTGTAGTTGGAATCATGCTCATTGCTGCTGCACGTGCACGACGTAAGTCTTTATGTGGTAAGTCTAAAATTTGTTGGTCGTTAGTGTAAGAGTGAATTGTTGTCATCATTCCGCGTTTTACACCGAATTTTTCGTTTAATACTTTAGCAAATGGAGCTAAACAGTTTGTAGTACAAGAAGCGTTAGAAATTACATTATGGTTAGCTGCATCATATTGCTCATGGTTAACACCCATAACGATTGTAATATCTTCGTCAGAAGCTGGTGCAGAGATGATAACTTTTTTAACTGATCCACCTAAGTGTTTTTCAGCGTCTGCTTTTTTAGTGAAACGTCCAGTAGATTCTACTACTACTTCTACACCGTAGTCGCTCCATGGTAATTGAGCTGGGTCACGCTCAGCGATAACTTTGATTTCTTTACCGTTAACGATGATGCTGTCACCGTTAGCAGATACTTCTGCATTTACTGTTCCGTGAACAGAGTCATATTTTAAAAGGTGAGCTAAAGTTTTAGCGTCTGTTAAGTCGTTGATTGCTACTACTTCCACGTTAGGGTTGTTAAGAGCTGCGCGGAATACCACACGTCCGATACGTCCAAATCCATTAATACCAATTTTAGTCATTTGAATTTCCTCCTTGGGGGATTATATTAAAGGGTAATACCCTTTGTTAATTGTTTTGCTGCACCTTCATCTGTAATTAGAATCGAAGTGTGCCCTTGTTTAATTACAGCCTGTATTGCTTTTGCTTTTGAAGATCCTCCAGCTACTGCAACAACGTGAGATACGTTTTGTAAATCTTTCAGTTGCATGCCAACTGTTTGTACTTTATGAACGACATTACCTTGTTCATTGAAGTAATAACCGAAAGCCTCGCCAACTGCATCACTTGCTTTAATTTTCATCCAATCTGCTTCCGAAGTATTTCTGCGACGTGCCATTGTTAACGCATCACCAATTCCATGAATGACGATATTGGAAGATCGAATCAACTCAAGAACTTCTTTCACGGAAGGCTCTGTCACAATGGACGCATATGCTTCGCTGCTTACATGGTCTGGAACATACAATAAGCGATAATTGCTCATCGTATTTTGTGCCATTTTCGCACAAATGGTATTGGCCTCTAATTCGACCCCTTCTCCAATTCCACCACGCGCTGGGACAAATAGCATATGTAAGTCTTTGCAATCCAGTTGCATCATGTCCGCGGCGGCAGCTAGCGTTGTTCCTCCAGCCACAGCAACGATATTATTCGCTGTCAGACGGTCTTTTATACAAGTAACACAAGCACGGCCCATCTCCAATTTGACCCAAGGTGAATCGTCACTATCACCAGGGACAACGAAAACTTCATCCAAGTCTAATGTTTCCTTAAGTTGTTTTTCTAAAACCTTTAACCCGGAAATTTCTTTCATAAAGTCTTCCAAAGCAAGAACCACAGTTGTTCCTTCTTCTGTTAAAGTCATTCCAGAAGATGCGACGTGAACTAAGTTTTGTTCTTTCAAAACTTGCACTTCACTTCGCAATACTCGTTCTGTCATACCAAGACTTGCAGATAAGTTTCTTCTTCCAATCGGCTGCATGAGGCGAATGTACTGAAGAATTTGCATTCTCGTTTGCATAACAGGTAGCAAATCAGGTAATAATTTTTTTGTATTTCGAATCCATGAGCGCATATCTTTTCTCCTCACTGCATCGGTTCATTTTCCCTCGTGGTCATTTTGTGTCCCGTAGTGACATTTTATGTCCCACTAGGTTAAAAAAAATAATCCCTGCTACGTGTATTATTGTAACAGGAGATAGAAACTTATTCAACTCTTAACTGCATTCTTTATATAGTTTATTATGACATCTTTGTGAATGACACCATATTCCGCCTGTTTTCCGTCTATTTCCACGACCGGAATCATAATTTGATACTTTTCTAAAAGCTCATCATCTTCGTATATATCTATTTCCTCGATTTCAAAAGAATATACCTTTTGAACCTCTTTCAAAACCTGTTTTGCCTTCACACAAAGACCACAGTCCGTTTTCGTATATAAAACAACTTTCATCTTCTTCACCTATCCAATTGTTTTTCGTAAAGAAGAAGCGGGAATATTCATTTGCTCTCGATATTTTGCAACTGTTCTACGAGAAATAACGATCTCATGCTGTTCTTCTAACAATTTCGAAATTTTTTGATCTGAAAGTGGTTTTTTCTTATTTTCTTGTTCTACAAGCATTTGAATCAATTGTTTGACACGCTTTGTAGAAACAGCCTCATCTTCTGTTGTCACCACTGCATTGCTAAAAAATGACTTCATTTCAAACAATCCGTGCGGCGTTTGTACATATTTATTACGTGTAGCACGACTAATTGTAGATTCATGTACACTTAGTTCTTCAGCTACTTCTTTTAAGGAAAGTGGTTTTAAGTACTCTGGTCCCCGCCAAAAGAAATCGCTTTGTTTCTTCATAATGATCTCCATGACTTGCAAAAGCGTTTGTTTCCGTTGCTTTAAACTGCGCATAATCCACTGCACATGCTGATACTTCTCAGATACATATGAAGCAACGTCCCTCTCACTATTATGAAGAAGCGCGCTATACTCTGAATGAATTTCAATTCTCGGCATGTTGCGTTCATTCATTTGTAAAACGAGACGATCTCCTTCTTTTTTCACAGCCATATCAGGAACAATATAAAGCGGCTTCTCAGAAGAAAATGCAAGCCCTGGTTTTGGCTGAAGCGATGTAATACAATCAACAGCTAACTGCAATTCCTCATTACTACACTTTAAGATGTGAACAAGCTTTCGCCAGTCTTTCTTAATAAAATACGCGAAATATTCATCCACAATCATTTTTGAGAGGGCATTTCCTTTTTGTAAGCGCTTCAATTGAAGTGATAGACACTCCTGAATATTACGCGCTCCTACCCCTGCTGGCTCCAATGACTGAACAAGCTCCATAGAACATTCTACTATATCAATAGGTACGGCAAGTAACTCTGCTAATTCTTCATTTGTTTCTTGTAAATAACCATTTCCATCCATGTTCATAATGATGAAAGAAGCCGTTTTCCGCTCCAGCTCATCTATTTTGTAATACTGTATTTGATCCAATAAATGTTGCTGAATCGTTTTCGAATCCACACTGTAAATTTCCATTTGATTATCGACTTGTTTGCTTGTACTTTTACTTTTGCTTGAGCTCTTTTTCTTCTCCCTCTCAAAGCCATTTAACTCAATAAGGGGATTCTCCATCGATTGCTCATACAAAAACTCCGATAGTTCCTGCACGTTATATTGGAGCATTGTAATCGCTTGTCTTAACTCTTGTGTCATGGCCAAACGTAAGCTTTGTTCTTGTAAAAGACTTGCCTTCAATCTAATCTCCCCCTTGTTTCTATTGTACAATAAGTTTCTTAAAAGGAGAATCCTGTGCAGATACCCTTTCCAAAATATTATTAATTTATATGTATTAATGACGTTTACATCTTACAACTGCAAAATGAATAATATTGAAAGAAAACAATAAAAAAATATATAAACTGACATAAAGCCTTTCTTTTTTTGAGCGTAAGAGAGGACCAATCAAAAAAGAAGCGGTCAGTACTTTTTTAATCCCATGCAAAATGAGAACAAAAGGAGAAAACGAGTGGAGATTTCCTTTTGTTTTCATAACTTCGACTTATACGCTTGGAAATCTAAATACATATATAGAACAACTTTTTATAATCACATACTAATAGTAAATCTTATAACCAGATATAACAAGGGGGAATTCACGTTGTATATTTTCGAACAGTCGATAATTGCCGATATATAACGATTTTGACCATATATAAAATAAAAAGTCCTAACTTACAAATGTAAGTTAGGACTTTTTGACGCGCCCAGAGGGATTCGAACCCCCGGCAGACGTGGTACCGGAAACCACCGCTCTATCCGACTGAGCTATGGGCGCATGAACGATATACTCGTAATTATATCTTCTTATACCCATGTACGCAACTACTATCACGCAAAAAGCTCTCCCCATATTTCTTCAAAAACAAAATCACTAACCTAAATTTGGAAATTATATTTTCACCGCTATTCACAAATTATAATCTTTGAATTCATATTTCAAAGGAGGCTTCATTCAATGACTGTAATTACAAAATTAAAACAAACTGTTTCTGGATTAAAAAGTGCACAAGCGAGCTTAGAGGGATTTGCTCTGGATACAGATAACCAACAAGCGAAGCAACTTTTCCAAACAGCTGCACAGCAAACTCAATCGATTATCGATTCTTTAAACCCACGTGTTGAAGAAGTGCAACAAGAAGAGCCTCAATACGGACAACAATAAGCGAGCATACTATTCCGTCTGATGGTAGACATTTTTTGAAAAACAGAAAAAGGATGATTCCATATCATCCTTTTTCACACCAAATTACATAAAGCAATAGAAATGGAATGATTGTAATGCGAAAACTTAGAATCATAACCGCGTTATTCGTACTCCTATGCGCTTCATTTACTGGCTGCGATAATAGCCCCTTAGATAAAAAAGTAAAAAAAGAGGAATCAAAACGAGAAGAGGAAAAAAAAGGACCCAAGTTAACAAAAATGAGTACGGAATCCTTTAATCAATCTATATCGCAGGAAGCAAAGAAAAAAGTACTCGCTATGGAGGAAATCCTAAAGGCCACAGCAGTCAATTCTAATCTAGATCTTTACATAGCGGTCAAGCCCGAACATCATGAAAGATTTCGATTAAAACCTCTGCGTAGCAAAATCAAAAAACAATTGAGCGATGAGTATCCTACTTTCGATATTCGCGTAAGTACAGATCGAAAAATTTTCATGCTGTTAGATAGCCTGGAAAACAAAATTAAGAAAAAAGAAGTAAACAAAGATCAGATTAAAAAGCAATTGAAACTCATACAATCAGAAATGAAATCTGATACTTAATTGTACGTTCTCTAAAGGAAAAGGAAGGGTTCAAATGTCCAGTAAAGACAAAAATTTAACACCTGTACAACAAGAATATAAAAAGTTTGCACAACAACGGGAGCCAAAGCGCCCTGTTTTTAAAAATTGTATAAAAGCCTTTTTCGTCGGTGGGTTCATTTGTTTAATTGGTCAACTTATTTCAACCTTTTATATCACGTATTTCGATTTTACCGAGCGATCTGCTGGGAATCCGACAGTCGCTACGCTTATTTTCATCTCAATGCTACTCACTGGTTTTGGTGTGTATGATCGCCTTGGGCAATTTGCCGGGGCTGGGACAGCAGTTCCTGTTACTGGCTTTGGCAATTCCGTTATAGCTGCCTGCATCGAGCATCGAACAGAAGGTTTTGTTCTTGGAGTCGGTGGCAACATGTTTAAATTAGCTGGTTCCGTTATTTTATTTGGTGTATTTTCTGCTTTTGTAATTGCTCTTATTAAAACTATTCTTGTTCAATGGGGAGGGCTGTAAATGTTACAAGGACACCGAACATGGGTATTCGATAATAAACCTGTTATCATCTCAACGGGCGTAGTCGGTGGGCCATTTGAAGCAAAAGGAAAGATTCCTGAAGACTTTGACACCCTTCACGAAGACTTGTGGCTCGGACAAGATTCTTATGAAAAGGCACATAAAATTTTATTTGAAGAAGCCTGTAGTCGTGCAACGGAAAAAGCAAAACTTCGTAAAGAAGATGTTCAATTTGTACTCGCAGGAGACTTAATTAACCAAATTACTCCTTCAAGCTTCGCTTGTCGTACACTTGGCACTCCGTATCTTGGATTATTTGGCGCCTGCTCTACTTCTATGGAAGGTTTAGCTCTTGGCGCAAGTATTGTAAATGCAAAAGGCGCAAAATATTTATTAACAGGGTCATCCAGTCATAATACTGCTGTAGAAAAACAATTCCGTTATCCAACAGAATATGGCGGACAAAAACCGCCTACCGCACAATGGACTGTAACAGGCGCTGGTGCCGCCCTTTTGAGTAGTGAAGGACATGGTCCACAAGTAACATCCGCAACGATTGGCCGAATTGTTGATATGGGGTTAACTGATCCATTTAACATGGGAGGCGCGATGGCCCCCGCCGCTGTAGATACAATTGAAGCTCATTTACGTGACCGACAAATTGATGCATCTCACTATGATTTAATTGTAACAGGTGACCTTGGGCACGTTGGCCGCGAGATCGCTTATGATTTACTGCATAAACACGGGACAAAGGTCATAAGCAAACAATTTCAGGATTGTGGATTACTCATTTATAGAGACGGACAACCAGTGTTAGCAGGTGGAAGTGGTGCAGGTTGTTCTGCAACTGTCGTATACGGACACTTATTAAATCGAATGAAAAAAGGAGAATTCAAAAAGATGCTTGTCGTTGCAACAGGTGCGTTACTATCTCCTCTTACATTTCAGCAAAAAGAAACCATTCCATGTATTGCTCATGCTGTATCGATTGAGTTTGGAGGTGTGGAACAATGATTTTTTTCTGGGCTTTTGTTATAGGTGGACTCATTTGCGTAATCGGACAACTTATGTTCGATGTTGGGAAGCTTACACCCGCTCACACAATGGCAACGCTCGTTGTGATTGGCGCTATATTAGATGGATTTAATTTATATGAACCATTAATTGATTTTGCAGGTGCTGGAGCAACAGTTCCGATTACAAGTTTCGGAAATGCCCTTGTTCATGGGGCTATGGCTGAGGCAGCAGAGCACGGTATTGTCGGCGTTATAACAGGAATGTTTAAAGTAACAAGTGCTGGTATATCCGCAGCCATTATATTCGGATTTATCGGCGCATTGCTATTCAAACCAAAAGGATAAGAGGTGTTCCCATGACTGTTGTTGCTAGTGTTAAGACATGCCTCGCTAGTTTAAAAGGTGCCCAAGCAAGTCTAAGTACACTTTCGCAAAACGCTGCGGATGAAGAAGCAAAGCGAGTCTTTCACGAATGTATGTTAGAAATGGACAGTGTCATCGCTGATCTTAAAAATAGAGTTTCAATATTAGAACGTGAAGAACCTCAATATAAAGGTTTTTAAGCAGACTGGAGGAAATTACTATGTCTCACCTACCCGAATGGACACTTGTCATTCTTCGTTCCATATTTATATTAATTATGTTATTTGCTATTACAAAATGGTTAGGAAAAAGACAAATTTCTCAACTTTCCTTTTTTGAATATATAGCGGGGATGACAATTGGTGATATTGCTGCTCAGGTATCTACAGGGCTAGATCAAAAATTTTTCCATGGTGTCTTTGCTATACTCATTTTTGCTGCAGTCCCATTTTTCACAGGTATTCTGTCCTTAAAAAATAAAGCGGCCAGAGATTTTTTTGAAGGAAAATCTACCATTTTAGTAAAAGATGGAAAAATACTTGAAGATAATTTAAAAAAAGAAAAATATACAAGCGACGAATTACTCGAGCTTCTTAGAGGAAAAGATGCATTTAACATTGCTGATGTAGAATTTGCCGTATTAGAACCTAGCGGTGAATTAAATGTGTTATTGAAGAAAGATCGTCAACCGCTTACTGCAAAAGATATCGGATTAAAGGTACCAAATGAAAAAGAAACACAAACCGTTATTATGGATGGCAATGTACTCGATGAACCCCTGTCGGCCAGCGGGCATAATCGCGCTTGGTTACACGCTGAATTAGAAAAAATCGGTGTTGTAATTGAAAATGTCTTCCTCGGTCAAGTGGATTCTTACGGACAACTTACCATTGATATCTATAACGATAAAATTCAAATGCCTTCTCCTCAAAATAAACCTTTATTGCTCGCATCTTTAAAAAAATGCCATGCTGATCTTGAATTATTCTCTTTAGAAACAAAATCAAAAGCGGCGAGTCAAATGTATAGTAAAAACGCAAAACAAATCGAAAATATTTTAAATAAAGTAACCTATCTCCTAAAAGAATAGCAGATAAGAGAACGCTTCTATAGAAAAGGCGTTCTTTTGTTTTTTCTACATCTTCTATCAGGTTTAAATTTATATAATTCGGTTATGATGTTGAAGATACATAAGCAGGGAATTACAAAAACATAGCGAATAAATGATGATAAAACTACATATTTTTTTGATTTAAAGTGGTTTCGTTTGACCTTTATTGACCATAATTGTATTATAAGACTAAGAAAGCTTTCAAAGGAGGAAATAACAGATGAATTTAATTCCTACAGTAATTGAACAAACAAATCGTGGAGAACGCGCTTACGATATTTACTCTCGACTATTAAAAGACCGCATCATTATGCTTGGTAGCGCAATTGATGACAACGTAGCAAACTCAATCGTTTCCCAGCTTTTATTCTTGGAATCTCAAGACCCAGACAAAGATATTCACCTATACATCAACAGCCCTGGCGGTTCTATCACAGCGGGTATGGCAATTTACGATACAATGCAGTTCATTAAACCACCAGTATCAACAATTTGTATCGGTATGGCTGCATCTATGGGGGCTTTCCTACTTGCAGCAGGTGAAAAAGGTAAACGTTATGCACTTCCAAACAGTGAAGTAATGATTCACCAACCACTTGGCGGCGCACAAGGTCAAGCAACTGAAATTGAAATCGCTGCAAAACGTATCCTATTCTTACGTGAAAAATTAAACCAAATTCTTGCTGATCGCACAGGTCAACCATTAGAAGTACTACAACGCGACACAGACCGCGACAACTTCATGACAGCAGAAAGAGCACTAGAATACGGCTTAATCGATAAAATCTTTACAAATCGTTAATAAACTTTAAAGCGGAAGCGGCTCTTTCAGAATCGCTTCCAAAAAGGCTATCGCCACGTGCGATAGCCTTTTTTTATCGGCCGTTTCTCATGATATATCAGCGACTCGATAATATAACATAAATCAAGTCAATTGAAAAAGCTATCGCTACATGCGATAGCTTTTTACTGTTTATTTTGCACATATGCCGCTAGCGCTTCTAAAGCCGCTTCTGCATCTGAACCTTCTGTTATAATCGTTATATTGCTGCCAGATCCAATCGCTAAGCTCATAATCCCCATTATGCTCTTTGCATTGACTGTTTTACCATCTTTCTCAATAAAAATATCAGCATGAAAACGATTTGCTTCTTGTACAAACAACGCAGCCGGACGTGCTTGTAAGCCGTTTTTTAATGCAACCTCAACTTGTTTCTGAACCATAGCTCCCATTTCCCCTTTACCGTTATTTTTTTGCTACCGGTTCCCCCGCGCGTAATTTCTCTGCGATTTCATCGATTTTACGTAAGCGATGATTAATACCTGATTTACTGATTTTCCCCCCAGATACCATCTCACCTAATTCTTTCAATGTTACATCTTGATAACTAATGCGTAATTGTGCAATCTCTCGCAATTTGTCTGGCAAGACATCCAATCCAACTGTCTCATCAATGTAACGAATATTTTCAATTTGCCGTAAAGCGGCACCAATTGTTTTATTTAGATTGGCTGTTTCGCAATTCACTAAACGATTGACCGAATTACGCATATCGCGAACAATACGAATATCTTCAAATCTCAACAATGCATTATGTGCACCAATAATGTTTAAAAACTCCGTAATTTTCTCCGCTTCTTTTAAATACGTAATGTACCCTTTACGCCTTTCCAGCGTCTTACTATTTAAATCAAATCCGTTCATCAGTTCACATATAGAATCATTATGTTCCTTGTATAACGAAAAGACCTCTAAATGATAAGATGATGTTTCTGGGTTATTTACTGAACCACCTGCTAAAAATGCACCTCGTAAATACGATCGCTTGCAGCATTTCTTTTCAATCAATTCTTGTGAGATATTGCGGATAAACGAAAAGTCTTCCCTGACAATATGCAAATCTGCTAAGATTTCACGAGATTTCTCAACAAGCCGAACGATATATACATTATTTTTCTTCAGTCGCATTTTTTTACGAACAAGCAATTCTACCGTCACGTCATATCCTTTTTTCAGCAATGTGTAAATTCTTCTCGCAATTGCCGCATTTTCTGTTTGAATATCAATCGAAAGACGACGGTTTGAAAAAGAAAGTGATCCGTTCATTCGAAGCAATGCTGATAGTTCTGCTTTCTCACAACACTCCTTCACCTGAAGCTTTGTCAGCTCTTTCTTTGTTTCTGATGCAAATGACACAGCCCCACCTCCTTATACGATATTTTGGAACAAAAATCTTGTCCTATATGAATGAGTAGCGTTATCTCTCCTGAGATAACGCATGCTTATAACAACGAATATAAGATAGAAGCTAATTTCAATGTATCATGCCTAACAACTTGATCATCATACTTTGCTAATTCATCTTGAATTAAACTAATGTTACTTTCCGCAAAACGATCTTCGTCAATCACAACAGGTTCAGACATTTCTTCTGCATACAAGTTACGTAATTCAGCAGGAATATCATGATTATTTACAATCGCTGTATCGATGAAAGGCGCCCCAAGATGATCATGTAAAGCCTGCACATGATCAAATGCTGTATATTCCATCGTCTCTCCAGCCTGCGTCATGACATTACATACATATATTTTTTTTGCCTTTGCATTAAGAACAGCGTCACCAATTTTTTTCACAATTAAGTTTGGCAAAATGCTTGTGTACAAACTACCTGGACCAAAGACAAGTAAGTCTGCCCGCTGAATTTCCGTTAACGTCTCATACAGCGGCTCTACATCACCTGGTGTTAAAAATACACGATTGATCTTTTTTCCGAAGTACGGAATTTTCGATTCGCCTGTTACAATTCTCCCATCTTCCAGTTCTGCATGAAGCACCACGCTTTGATTCGCCGCGGGTAAAACACGACCTCTTACATTTAAAACTTTACTAGTTTCTGTAATAGCATGGAAAAAGTCGCCTGTAATCGAAGTCATACCCGCTAACAATAAATTACCTAATGCATGACCCGTTAAACCTTCTCCGGATGTAAAACGATGTTGAAATAAAGCTTCCACAAGCGGCTCTACATCTGATAACGCAACAAGTACGTTACGAATGTCGCCTGGTGGTGGAATTTCTAACTCATCACGCAATCTACCAGAACTGCCACCATCATCGGCTACTGTAACAATCGCTGTAATATCAACAGGATACTTTTTCAATCCTCGTAATAAAACAGACAGTCCAGTTCCGCCTCCCATGATAACAATCTTAGGTTTTCTCTCTTTTTTCATCCCTTAATTGCCCTTTCTCTTCTCCACATCACGATGAGATACATGAACGATATATTCTGGTTTCAAATGTTTTCCAAGGTATTCTGTAAGCGTAACAGAACGATGTTGTCCACCTGTACATCCAATTGCAATTACAAGCTGACTCTTGCCTTCTCTTTTATAATGAGGAAGCATGAAAGTAATAAGATCCGTCAGCTTTTCTAAAAACTTATGTGTCTCATTAAATTTGAGCACATATGACGAAACTTCTTCATCTAGTCCTGTTAACGGCTTCATCTGTGGAATATAATATGGATTTGGTAAAAAACGAACATCAAATACTAAATCTGCGTCAATTGGAATACCATACTTAAATCCAAATGACATCACATTTACACGAAATGCTTGCTCATTTTCTGTTGAAAACAGATGAACAATTTTTTCGCGCAATTCTTTCGGTTTTAACTCAGACGTATCAAGTACAATATTTGCTCTTGCCTTCATGTCTGTTAATAAACCACGTTCCGCTTCAATTCCTTTTAACGGAAGTCCTGTCGGCGCAAGCGGATGCGAACGTCTTGTTTCTTTGTAACGCGTTACAAGAGTGCTATCTCTCGCATCTAAGAATAAAATATGAGGAATAATCCAAGTGCGTTCTGATAAATCATCAAGCGCTCCCCATAAATGCTCAAAAAATTCGCGGCCACGTAAATCAATACCAAGTGCCACCTTGTTCATTTTCCCTTTCGAGTCTGCCATAAGCTCAACAAACTTTGGCAATAACATAGGTGGTAAGTTATCTACACAAAAATATCCTAAATCTTCGAAACTTTGCAGCGCTACTGTTTTTCCTGCACCGGACATTCCTGTAATAATTACCATTTTAATATCATTATTCGCTGTCATTGTATCCCCTCCATGACGGTTTAGCTTGGATCCAATCGATATGAAAGTAATTCAAATTCTGGTGTATATACAAACGTACCGTAGATTATTCCATTTCCTTTAATTAAATAATCAATAATGTGATAGTCTCCCGGCGCCATTGCTAATTCATCAATTTTATCAAGTGTATGCCAGCCAATGATGCCTTCTTCGCTTTCCAATTTGTTTTCTCCTGCAAAATCTGTCGCTAAAAAGGAGAACATCATCCATTCAGAAACAACTTTATCACCTTCTTGGATAACAAAAGTGAAGACCCCCTTTAACGCTGGGTTCTTTAAATAAATACCTGTTTCTTCACGATATTCGCGAACAACGGATTCTCTTACTGTTTCACCGCGTTCCATTTTCCCACCTGGCGCAACCCACCAGTTTCGACGAGGTTTTTGTAATAGGAGAACTTCATTACCTTTAATTAACACACAGTTCGTGACTCTTTGCATGCTTCTTCACCTCAGCTACTTATGATGAATTTCTTCATCACATACTTATTTCATTATACTATCAAAAACACTTTGTCACAATGAAGGAACTCCCAACCTAATTGAACTATCCCCACCTCCCCCTACACGAGCTTGAGGTGGGACATCCTACTGTTTCTACCCTAGCAAAAACACTTCCTCTTGTTCTGCAAAAAGGATTGATTTTCTTAAAAAAGAAAAAAACGAGAAGACCCCATCATCACTTCATGTAGAGGAAGGGGTCTTCTCGGTTAAAATGATAAAAAACCTCGTAATTTATATATCTCATAAGCAATTATGCAGATATTAAGTGCGACTTTTAGCAGCAGAGGTTTCTCTTTTACTCATTATTCAGTAATCCCCCTTAAGAGAGAAGACTTAAATCCTTATTGATCATCCACAATAATATACGCTGTTCTTATTGGCCCATGTACACCTACAACGAGATTCATTTCAATATCTGCACTATTTGACGGACCAGAAACGAAATTCAAACAAGCTGGTAATTTATCTCCCGCTTTATTTTGATCGTGAATGACTTTCGTAGCTTGGGTTAACCTTGGCACAATCTTACTTTTAGGAACAATTGCAATATACGATTCAGGAAGAAGGCTAACATGCCTTCCTTTTAATCCATCATTAAATAGAACAACAGTTCCTGATTCAGCAAGAGCGATATCACTGAATGTAATGCCAAGGTCAGCAGCTTTCGCAAATTCTATATTCTCTTCTTTATGATCTAAACCCCACTTACGAAAATGTATTGTACCTTCATTGCTTAAAAATTGACCGAGACCATATTCCTTAAACCGTTCATCATTAGAATACATAACAGATTGGATATTCCATTCTGTTAAAAAAGATTGTAATGTTTCAACAAGCCTGTCCTTTGTTGTTCGCTTAACTTGTGTGTGAATTACCTCGCATTGCTCTATTAACTTTAGTACAAGTTCATCTTGTGTGAATCCGTCAAAAACAGTCCACTGCGGAGAAAAAGACCAGTTCGGTTTTTTCACTGCTTCCGGACGTTTTCTGCCAAGCTTTTCTGATAAGTGGAGTAAAAATTCCTCACGATTTTGGATGGCCATTATCGTTCTCCTTTACACGTTTTTTAAACCAATCTCTAAACGACTGTTTTTCTGGAACTGGAAAATCTCTCGCATCTGTCCAAGCTTTTAACGGCCCGATTCCACGCTCAATCTTATCCCCTTTCATAAGAGGCTTTAACGCATACGGAGCGGTCTTTGCAGCAAGGGAAAACAATCTAGAGCTATTCACCGCTTTTTCAAAACCTTTCATAGCTACATTCCAAGCTACAGGTGATTGTTTCGCTTCTTCTACAATGCGGCGGCGATGTTTAATTAATAAATCGTGTAACGGTATTTTCACTGGACACGCTTCTGTGCAAGCACCACAAAGGCTAGATGCATAAGGTAAATCTTTATATTCATCATATCCTCCTAAAAGCGGCGTCAACACAGCTCCAATCGGTCCTGGATAAATGGAGCCATACGCATGTCCTCCGATATGCCGATATACGGGACATACATTAATACATGCCGCACAGCGAATGCACTGAAGGATACTTTGAAATTCTGTTCCTAAAATATTAGAACGACCATTATCAACAATGACTAAATGAAATTCCTCAGGTCCATCCGTCCCACCAGGCTCGGTTAATCCCGTAATATAACTTGTTAACTTTTGTCCTACAGAACTCCGGCATAGAAGAGTTACTAAAACATCAAGTTCTTCCCATGTCGGAACAATACGTTCCATTCCCATAACTGTAATTAACGTTTTCGGAAGCGTTGTGGTAAGTCTTGCATTTCCTTCATTTGCCACGATAGAGATAGACCCAGACTCTGCAACAGCAAAGTTACATCCTGTCACCCCTACATCCGCTGTAAAAAAATCATCACGCAAATAATTCCTTACAAACCTCGCCATTTCTGTAGGATCAGATGTTCCAGTATAATCTAACTTTGTTTTAAATATTTCACAAATGTGTTCTTTATCCTTATGAAGACACGGAACAACAATATGTGATGGTGGATCGTGGTCGTTCACTTGCAGAATAAATTCGGCAAGGTCCGTTTCTAACACTTCTCCTCCAGCTTCTTCAATCGCTTTATTTAAACTAATCTCTTCCGTTACCATAGATTTTGATTTCACAATTTTTTTCGCATTTTTCTTTTTTACAATCCCTTTTACATATTCCCTTGCGTCTTCTGCAGTCTTCGCAAAATAAACAAAACCACCGTTTTTCTCAATATTTTCACTCAGTTGATATAAATAATAATCAAGGTTTTCTAATGTATGCTTTCGAATTTCTTCTCCTAAAGCTCGCCATTCCTCCCAATTCCCCAGACTCTCAGTAGCTTTTAATTTCTTACCTCTAAGACCATCTTGCGCTTTCCTGACAGCCTTTCTCATGAATTGATCCCCTATACCTGTTTCAGTACGCTTATGAAAGGGATCGTTCCCAATTTTCATTCCCATCTTTATATCCCCCTCTCACTTTCGATCTTCATTTAATACTTGAGCAATATGTTTTACATCAATTGGATAACCATTGCGTGTTAAACGTCCTTTTATATTCATTAAGCAGCTACAATCCATCCCGATTAACAGCTCCGCACCGGTTTCCATAATATGCTTTACTTTTTCATCTACCATTTGTTCAGAGATTTCTGGCATTTTCACTGAGAATGTGCCTCCAAATCCACAACAATCATAATTATGTGGTAACGAAACAACTTCCAGCCCTTTTACACATTTTAATAATTTTTGCGGTGGTTCCTTAATCCCCATTAATCGGCTCATATGGCAAGATGTATGAACCGTTGCTTTTTTATGAAGCTCCGCACCTAAGTCTTCTTTTCCTAATACTTCAACAAGAAATTGTGTGAATTCATATGTTTTATTTGCAAGTTCAGTAGCTTTTTTCTTCCACTCTGCTTCACTTTCAGAAAATAAGCTAGCAAACTCGTGAACCATCATCGCACAAGAGCCTGATGGCGCTACAACATATTCTGAACCAGCAAAAGCCTCAATCATATGTTTAGCAGCTGTTTTTGTTTCTTTATGATAACCGCTATTATAAGCAGGCTGTCCGCAGCAGGTTTGGTCTTTAGGGAAATCAACTTCACACCCCAAATCTTCAAGAATTTCTACGACATCTTTTCCTACTTCTGGATAAAAAACATCTGCAACACAAGTGATAAATATTGACACTTTCAAATTTGACACCCCCAAATAAAGTAAAGTAGCCTGTCATAAATTGTCCTTTTACAGGCGATTTACTTTCCTACCAAATGTTGAGAGGCAAGATAAAGCAGAAAAGTAAGCTCTAGTAACATTTCAGCAAAATAATCACTTTTGTATATTATTGGTAAAAAACACAGAAAATATAAACACAAATAACAAAAAAAGTGATTGAGAGCTATCTCTCAATCACTTTTTCTTACTAAAATACGATACAATTGCAAATCCCAAAATAAACGTAATAATAGAACTTACAATCGACATACCACCGGTCGGAATCCCTGGAAACACTACTGCAATCGATCCGATAACAAGCCCGATAATTGAAGCGAATGTTGCACTTTTAAAATGCGCTATTAAGTAGCTAATTCCTTTACTACTCACAACAAACCCAACCATAACACCTGCACCAATGACTGCAATGAGCGGCAAGTTTAATGTTGTTAACGCATTAATCGCTGTTGGATATACACCGATGATTAATAAAATAAATGATCCACTAATCCCCGGAAGAAGCATAGCCATACTCGCCATCCAACCTGATAAGAATAACCCAATTGTATTTAAAATTGTTAAAGAAGTAATTGGATCTGCTGCTTTATCCGGTTTTAAAAATGCTGTTACAGCTACAAGTACCGCTGAAACAATTAGTATAACAATATGTCCTGTTTTAAATGTTTCCTTTGCATTTGCTTCCTTCATCAACATTGGTAAAATACTTAAAATTAAACCAAGGAAGAAAAACTGCGTTGGTTCATAATGATTTTCCAGTAAATACTTAATCACATGACTTAATGTTAAAAATGCCGCTGCCACACCAGTGCCAAGCGGAATCAAAAAGCCTAAATGCTTTTTCCATTCACGACTAAAGAATCCACTAAGTGCCGCAAGCAACCCTTCATAAATTCCTAATACAACAGCAATTGTTCCGCCGCTTACACCAGGAATTAAATCACTAACTCCCATACAAAAACCACGGTATATATTACGCCATTCCATACTGAATAAACTCCTCATTTCTCATAATCGTTTTTTCCGTAGATTCTAGTATAACAATAACTTTTGGTGTACTCCATGAGTAATTTAACAAATATTTTACATTTCAAACGAAAAATAAAGCAAGCTACCTTCTATGAAGATAGCTTGCTTCTCAAAAAAGACTCTTACCCTTATTATTCTGCTACAGTTTTTAATTCCTCTAGCAGCTCTTCTACGTAGTGCTGTGCACTTTGCGCCGCGATACTACCATCGCCAGTTGCTGTTACAATTTGACGAAGCATCTTTTCGCGAACATCACCAGCTGCAAAAATACCAGGAACTTTCGTCTCCATACGTTCATTTGTTTCAATATAACCATTTTCATTTGTAATGCCAAGCTCAGTAAATGGTTTTGATAGTGGTAACATGCCGATATAAATGAAAGCACCGTCTGTTTTAAACTCTTGCTCTTCACCAGTGTTCACATCTACAAGTGTTACACTACCTACTTTACCCTTCTCTTCATTGATTTCTTTTACAGTATGATTCCAAATGAAGTCCACTTTCTCATTTTGGAAAGCACGGTCTTGCAGGATTTTCTGTGCACGAAGAGCGTCACGGCGGTGAACGATTGTTACTTTTGATGCGAAGCGTGTTAAATACACACCTTCCTCAACAGCAGAGTCTCCTCCACCAACAACAACAAGCTCTTTCCCTTTAAAGAACGCGCCGTCACATACTGCACAGTATGATACACCGCGGCCGCCAAGTTCTTTTTCACCTGGTACACCGATTTTTTTATACTCCGCACCACTTGCAACGATAATAGCGCGTGTTTTATATTCTTTTTTACCAGCTACAACTGTTTTATATTCTTTACCATCAATGATTTCTTTCACATCACCATATGCATATTCAGCACCAAATTTCTTTGCATGCTCAAACATTTTATTTGATAAATCAGGTCCTAAAATAGATTCATAACCTGGATAGTTTTCTACATCTTCTGTATTTGCCATTTGTCCGCCTGGAATACCACGTTCAAGCATAAGCGTGCTTAAATTCGCACGAGATGTATACACTGCAGCTGTCATCCCAGCTGGTCCAGCACCAATAATAATGACATCATAAATTTTTTCTTCTGACACACTATTCACTCCTATTCATTCCTACCGTGATTTACCCTCATTATACTGTTAGCATCTGTTTTTTCCCAATGATTTGCCTATGCATGAGTACGCTTGACTACCTGCACATATTTTCTCACAGTTGCCACAGATACATTATATATATTTCCAAGTTCGGCCTGTGTCATTTTATTTTTCTGCTGACCGCGCACAATATATTCGATTGCCGCAGACCAACCAAACACATTCGTAAAGACCGTTCCAGATGTATATAAACGTATAAACGTACAAAACCAAAAATGCAAGCATTCTTCAATTAATTCATCTTCTTTATTTGTATAATTATATAAAGCATCCGCAACCCGAATACATTGTTCAAACGGTTGTAACTCGCTCGGAATACTCTTATGGCTATTCATTAAGAAGAAGTATTTTGCCAATTGCGAAACAATCGGCACACGATTTTTCGCCTGCATCACATCAAAGAAAAAACCAATTTTCTCAGGTGTTGTTAATTCATTCATTAAATATAGTGCTAACATTTGTTCTTCCAACGTTTCACTTTGCTGGAAAGATTTCCGTAGCTCTTCAAATAAAACATTCTGTCCCTCATCAGCTAGATTTAAAGCATTCCACGGCTCTTTCCCTTTTTTATCAGGATGTAATTCTACAACAGATTGCCACATCTTTTCCGCTGTCTGTTGATCTTTTATCATATAAGCAGAGTATGCGAACCAATAGTAAAAGCTGACATCTCCTTCATAGCCTTGGCGCTTTAATAACCTTAACCATTTATATGCCGATTCAAAGTGACCAATTGTTGCGAATGTTGTTCCTAGCTTTAATCGATGCTCAAATGATATCGGATATACTGATTCTAGTTGATTTGCTAACGATTCTGCTTGCTTGTGCTCTCCAATTGAATATAGAAAAATAAGCGTATTACATAACGCATGCATATTACCAGGATTTTTCTCTAAAATCATTTCTGTTAACTTTAATGCTTTATCTACATTTCCTAACTGAAAATGAGCAATTGCTAAATTATTATAACCCGACCAAAATTCTGGATAATCTTTCGTAACAATTTCAAGTGTAGCAATCGCTTCTTCTAATTGTCCGTTACGAATGTAACGATTCGCCTCTTCCTGCATAACAATTAGTTCATCTTCATCTTCAAGCTCTTCCGCATCCATTGATTCTTCTTCCATAATCTCAAGTAACTCTAAAGTCTCTTCCACAAATTCTTTCTCTGTAGCTATCTCTAAATATTGCTCCGCATACTTCTTTGCTTGCTGAAACAGACCAAGATATGCGTAATTATTTGCTACAAAATAATAACACTGTTCAATATCAGCTTGTGAACGGATAAGTTTCAAGAAAATTTGATTCGATTCTTGATACTCTCCCACCTCAGATAATACAGTTGCTAATTGACATAAAATAAACGGCTCTTTCTCACTTTGTGCCGCTCTACGGAAATATTTAATCGCATCTTGTAATTTATGACCTTGATAAGACCTCATCCCTTTTTTATAAAAGAAATCAGCTAATTGATTAAATGAGATAACTTGTCCGTTCTCCTTAAATATTCTTTGATTTTTCCCCATATATCCTCCAGTTTTTTGTTTTCTTCGCTCATACACTTTTCTATTTATAAGTATAAACGATTCCGTAAAAAACAAAACAGTATATTATAATCAATTATTTCCTTTTTATTCATAAAAAGAGAAGGAAAATGTTACATTTTTAACATTGACCTTCTTCTCTAGCTGCCATTTCTTCCTTCGTATAAATGATACGCATTGGATTTCCACCTACAAAAGCTCCACTTGGTACATCACGATGAACGAGCGTACCTGCTGAAACAATAGCACCGTCACCAATCTTCACACCTGGCAATACAGTTGAATTCGCTCCAATCATCACTTCATTCCCTATGATTACTTCTCCAAGACGATATTCCGTAATTAAATATTCATGAGCTAAAATCGTTGTGTTGTAGCCAATTACTGAATTCGTTCCAACTGTAATCTTTTCCGGAAACATAATATCTGGCATTACCATAAGTGCAAATGATGTTTGCTCTCCGACTTTCATTCGTAAAAATGTGCGATACAACCAATTTTTCATAGATAAAAATGGTGTATATCGTGCAATTTGAATAACAATAAAATTTTTCATTACCTTAAAAAAAGACACTGTTTTATATACATTCCATAATGAATTTGCTCCTGAAACAGGGTAGCGCGTTGTACGTCGCACTTTGCTCTCTCCCCTTATCCACTTACTCAGACAAAATAGATAATAAATCACTCATTTTATCTAATACATAATCCGGCTTATACGATTCTAAGTATTCTCTACCTTTAATCGTCCATGCAACCGCTGCTGTTTTCGTGCCTGCATTTTGTCCGCCTACTATATCATGATGGTTATCTCCAACCATTAAAGTTTCTTCTGGTTTCGCATCCAATAGTTTTAATGCTTTTTGAATAGGTTCTGGATGTGGTTTCACATGCTGTACATCATCAATTGTCACAACAACATCAAAGAACTCATTTAACTTCGAAAGCTTTAAACCCATTTCTACTGTTTGTCTTGCCTTCGTTGTTACAATTCCAATTTTATAATCTTGTTTCTTTAATTCCCGAACTGTTTCATAGACAGTTTCATATTCTTCCACTAATTCGTCATGATGGTCATGATTATACTGACGATAGCACTGAATCATCTCATCCACTTTATCCTCATCCATTGAACTAAACGTCTCATGCAAAGATGGACCGATAAATGGCAATACATCCTCACGCTTATACTGATCTGGATAGTACTTATGTAACGTGTGTAAAAAAGAAGAAATAATAAGTTCATTTGTATTTATTAATGTTCCATCTAAATCAAATAACACTGTATTTATTTTCATATGTTAAAGTCCTTTCACTGGCTAAATATGAAAGAAGCAGCATCTCATATAAGATGCTACTTTTTTCTAGTTTTCTGAATATCTTTTATCAGCTTGCCCCATTTTACGTCTCACAATAATGAAAATGATTGAAATCACAACAAGCCCGATGGACACCACTTGCGCAATGCGAAGCGGCCCTAACATTAAGCTATCCGTACGTAAGCCTTCCACAAAGAAGCGTCCTACCGAATACCAAATTAAGTACGTAAAGAATAATTCACCACGACGTAAATTCGCTTTGCGTAATAACAATAATAGAATTACCCCTGCAAAATTCCATAATGATTCATATAAGAACGTTGGATGATAATATACTCCATCAATATACATTTGATTCACTATAAACTCTGGTAAATGTAAGCTCTCTAAAAACTGTCTTGTTACTTCACCGCCGTGAGCCTCTTGGTTCATAAAGTTCCCCCAGCGTCCAATTGCTTGCCCAAGAAGAATACTTGGTGCTGCAATATCAGCTAGCTTCCAGAATGAAAGACCACGCTTTCTCGCAAAAATAATTCCTGTAATAACCGCTCCAATTAAGCCACCATGAATCGCCAAGCCACCTTGACGAATATTAATAATTTGGCGTGGGTCTTGCATATAATATTCCCACTCAAAAATAACATAGTATGCACGTGCACAAATAATTGCAATTGGTACTGCAATTAGAACAAGATCAATAAAAGTATCTTTTGGAATACCTAATCGTTCACCCTCGCGCGTAGCTAACCAAAGTCCAAGCAAAACACCTGTCCCAATAATAATCCCATACCAATAGACTGGGAATGGTCCAAGTTGAATCGCTACACGATCTAGCTGTGGTACAGAACCTAACAGCATATGTATGACCTCCCTCTTCCAAATTACTCTTGATTTCCTAGCTCAATGGCACTCATTAGACGCTCTGAAAATTGCTGAGCTGCATTGACTCCCATTCGTTTTAATCTGAAGTTCATCGCTGCTACTTCAATAATAACAGCCAAGTTTCGACCAGGACGAACTGGTAGTGTAATCTTCGTAAGTTCTGTATCTATAATTTTCATTTTCTCTTCATCAAGACCGAGGCGATCATAATTTTTCTTTTGATCCCAAATCTCAAGATTAATTACAAGTGTAATACGCTTATAGTTTCGCACCGCACCTGCACCAAATAGCGTCATGACGTTAATAATACCTAGACCACGAATTTCTAATAAATGCTCAATTAAATCTGGAGAACTTCCTACTAGCGTATCTTCATCTTCTTGACGAATTTCTACGCTATCGTCCGCCACTAAGCGATGACCACGCTTTACAAGCTCAAGTGCTGTTTCACTTTTCCCGACACCACTTTGACCTGTAATTAAAACACCAACTCCGTAAATATCTACTAATACACCGTGAACGGCAGTTGTTGGCGCTAACTTACCTTCTAAATAGTTCGTTAAGCGACTTGATAATCTTGTTGTCGTTTGTGCAGAACGCAAAAGAGGTACACCAGATTCACGTGACGCTTGCAATAATTCCTCAGGTACATCTTGACTACGAGTTACGATAATACAAGGCGTCTCTTCTGTACAAAGAGCTGTCATTCTTTCTTGCTTCTGTTCGCTTGTTAATGTATCAAAAAACGTAAGCTCTGTTTTTCCAAGAAGCTGCACACGATCTGCTGGATAATATGTAAAGAATCCTGCCATTTCGATTCCAGGTCGCGATAAATCACTTGTATCAATTGGACGATGAATCCCTTCTTCACCACTTACTAATTCCAATTGAAATTGTTCAATTAAATCTTTTGTCCTTACTTTTGGCATATGTAAACCTCCACTCCGCTGCGGGTTCAGTCTCATTTGATGTAAAATTCCATTCTAACCGATATTGTACCATTTTTTTCTGAAAACAAGAAATATGGTTTCTAGTAAATAGAAAAAAACATTTCATGAGCGTCATGAAATGTTTTTCTTTTTGTCATTTTTCTATTTCTTTTCAGCTAATGGCTCGACAATTACTTTATCAATTAGCATATTTAAAATCGAAATACAAATTGCCGCCAGAATGGCTACACCAAATCCTGATATGTTAAAAGCGTCACCTAATAAAGAATCTGTCATCTCTAACGTAATTGCATTAATTACAATTAGGAAGAAGCCAAATGTTAAAACAGTAATCGGTAACGTAATTAAAATTAATAACGGTTTTACAAACACATTTAAAATCGATAAAATAATGCTCGCGATAATCGCGGTTTGTATGTTTTCTATGTAAAATGCGTCTGGTGCAATTCCCTTCAGAAGACCTGATACTACAATTAACACAACGCTATTTACAAGAAGTGATAGAATCCATCTCATTTTCTTACACATCCTTTTGACATATATACTTAATCATACGCTAATGGATTGTAAACGCCAAGTGACCATTTAAAAAACGATACAAAACCTTTCCTTTTTAGTGGGAGAGAGCGTCCGCCCATGCATAGAAGCAGGCCCCATGACATGCGAAGACAGAAGGGGAAACTGAATAGAGGCCACCTTTGGACCTCGGAACCGTGATTTGTATGATAAAAATCGAAATGAGTTTATATAACAACTTATTCCAGCCCTTATACTTGTATACCTATTACGCTAAATCCTCTCCCAAACCAAAGCAAGGAGCCAGCCAATCGGCTTAGCTCCCTACTTCAACCTCTTTCATTTTCTCTTTCATACGAGCTGTATCACGCTGTAGAATTTCTTTTAAATACTTTCCTGTATAGGAACGCTCTTCTTTAACCACTTGTTCCGGTGTACCCGATGCAACGATTTGACCACCTTTGTCTCCACCTTCTGGACCAAGGTCAACAATGTAATCAGCTGTCTTAATTACATCTAAATTATGCTCAATTACAAGCACTGTCTCACCACTTTCAACAAGTCGCTGTAATACTTCTAGAAGGCGTGCAATATCATGTGCATGTAAACCAGTCGTTGGCTCATCTAAAATATATAACGTACGACCTGTAGAACGGCGATGTAATTCAGATGCTAATTTCACACGCTGCGCCTCACCGCCTGATAGCGTAGTAGCCGGCTGTCCTAATTTCATATATCCTAGTCCTACATCTACAAGCGTCTGTAATTTCCTTTTAATTTTCGGGATATTCGCAAAGAACTCTACCCCATCTTCAATTGTCATTCCTAATACTTCAGAAATGTTCTTATCTTTATATTTTACTTCTAACGTTTCGCGATTATAACGTTTACCGTGACATACTTCACACGGAACATATACATCCGGCAAGAAGTGCATTTCAATTTTTATAATTCCATCACCGCGGCAAGCTTCACAGCGACCACCTTTTACGTTAAAACTAAAGCGTCCCTTTTGATATCCACGTACTTTTGCTTCATTCGTTTGTGCAAACACATCACGAATATCATCGAACACACCTGTATATGTTGCTGGGTTTGAACGTGGTGTACGCCCAATTGGTGATTGATCAATATCAATAACCTTATCTAAATGCTCAAGACCTTTAATATCCTTATGTGCTCCTGGCTTACTCTTCGCCTTATATAACTTCTGCGCTAAGGATTTATATAAAACTTCATTGACCATCGTACTTTTTCCAGAACCAGATACACCAGTTACTGCAACAAATGTCCCAAGTGGGAATGACATCTTCGCATTTTTTAAGTTATTTTCTTTTGCACCAATAATCTCAACTTTACGTCCGTCCCCTTTACGTCTTTCAAGTGGAACCGGAATAAACTTCTTCCCGCTTAAATATTGACCAGTTAATGAATTTTCATCATTCATCACTTCATCTGGTGATCCGGCTGACACAACTTGCCCACCATGAATTCCTGCACCAGGGCCGATATCAATCAAGTAATCTGCTGCCATCATTGTATCTTCATCATGCTCAACAACGATTAGCGTATTTCCTAAGTCGCGCATTTCCTGTAATGTACGAATCAGACGATCATTATCACGCTGATGCAAACCAATGGAAGGTTCATCTAAAATATATAGTACGCCAGTAAGACTTGAACCGATTTGTGTCGCTAAGCGAATACGCTGTGCTTCACCACCTGATAACGTTCCTGCTGCACGGCTTAAAGTTAAATAATCAAGTCCAACATTAACTAAGAAACCTACTCGCTCTTTAATTTCACGTAAAATTAAACGAGCAATTTGTTCTTGCTTCTCAGTCAATTCAATGTTGGAAAAGAAATCATACACTTCCTGAACAGAGTACTTTGTTACATCCGCAATTGTTTTCTCGCCAACAAAAACAGCTAAGCTTTCTGGCTTCAAACGGCCCCCCTTACATTTCGGACACGTCTGCTCCGCCATGTACTTCTCCATTTGTTCGCGAATGTAATCAGAACTCGTTTCACGATAACGACGTTCGATATTTGGAATAACACCTTCAAATAAAATCTCACTTTCTTTCACTTGTCCAAAGTCATTCACATAGCGGAAATATACCTTTTCTTCGCCGCTTCCGTATAGTACTTTATCAAACAAATCTTTCGGAATATCTTTAACAGGCATATCCATATCAATTCCGTAATGATTGCACACAGATTGTAGCAATTGTGGATAATACTGCGAGCTTGTCGGTTCCCAAGGAGCAATCGCATGCCCATTTAACGATAAATCCCAGTTTGGAATCACAAGTTCTAAATCTACTTCCAGTTTCGAACCAAGTCCATCACAAGTCGGACAAGCTCCAAACGGGCTATTGAAAGAGAACATACGCGGCTCTAATTCACCGATTGAAAAACCACAATGCGGGCAAGCATGATGCTCACTAAATAAAAGTTCCTCTTCTTCAATCACATCGATTAATACACGACCTCCGCCTAGTTTCAATGCGCTTTCAAGAGAATCTGCAAGGCGGCTTGCAACCCCTTCTTTCACAACGATACGGTCAATTACGACTTCAATGGAATGCTTCTTGTTTTTATCTAACGTAATTTCTTCAGACACATCAAGCATTTCTCCATCAACACGAACGCGTACATAACCTTGTTTCTTTATATCTTCTAACACTTTCACATGCGCACCTTTACGGCCTGATATAATCGGTGCTAACACCTGTAATTTCGTACGTTCTGGATATTCAAGTACACGATCTACCATTTGTTCTACCGTTTGAGATGTAATTTCAATCCCGTGATTCGGGCAAATTGGCGTCCCAATACGCGCAAATAATAGACGTAAATAATCATAAATCTCCGTTACTGTTCCAACTGTTGAGCGCGGGTTACGGCTCGTCGTTTTTTGATCAATTGAAATCGCTGGAGATAGACCTTCAATTGTATCCACATCCGGTTTATCCATTTGTCCTAAAAACTGGCGCGCATACGCGGATAAAGACTCCACGTATCTGCGCTGCCCTTCGGCGTAAATCGTATCAAATGCTAATGATGATTTCCCTGAACCAGACAAACCTGTCACAACAACGAGCTGATTTCTCGGAATGGTTACATCAATATTTTTTAAGTTATGCGCCCTCGCACCTTTTACAACGATAAAATCTTTGCTCACTATTTTCACCCTTCCGCTTTTAATTCTAGCAGTAAATCTCTCAGCTCAGCTGCACGCTCGAAGTCTAGTGCTTTTGCGGCTTCCTTCATTTCTGCTTCCATCTTCGCAATTGTTTTTTCCCGTTCTTTCTTCGTCATTTTCTTAGCTGGCTCCGCTTCATACACTTCAGTTTCTTCTGCGGCTGTTGTTGCACGAATCACGTCGCGCACTTCTTTTTGAATCGTTTTCGGTGTAATACCATGCTCTTCATTGTAAGCTTCTTGCTTTTGACGACGACGTTTCGTCTCTTCAATCGCAATTCCCATTGATTTCGTTATGCGATCTGCATACATAATTACATGGCCATTTTCATTACGTGCTGCACGACCAATTGTTTGAATTAATGATCGTTCTGAACGTAAGAAACCTTCTTTATCCGCATCTAAAATAGCTACAAGCGATACTTCCGGAAGATCAAGTCCTTCTCGTAATAAGTTAATACCGACAAGCACATCGAATTTACCAAGGCGAAGGTCACGAATAATCTCAATTCGCTCCAGCGTCTTAATTTCAGAATGAAGATAGTTTACTTTAATCCCAACATCTTTTAAGTAATCTGTTAAATCCTCTGACATTTTCTTTGTTAATGTCGTAATTAATACGCGCTCATTTTTCGCAATCCGGTCTTGTATTTCTCCTAGTAAATCATCAATTTGCCCTTCAATTGGCCTTACATCAATTTGCGGATCTAAGAGCCCAGTTGGACGAATAATTTGCTCCACAACTTCCGGTGCATGTTCTAGTTCATATGGGCCCGGTGTTGCTGATACGTACACAACTTGATTCGTTTTCTCTTCAAACTCTTCAAACATAAGCGGTCTATTATCCATTGCTGACGGCAAACGGAATCCATGATCAACAAGTACTTGCTTACGCGCTTGGTCTCCGTTATACATCGCTCTTACTTGCGGGACTGTTACGTGTGACTCATCCATCACAATTAGGAAATCTTTAGGGAAATAATCTATTAATGTATATGGCGTTGAACCCGCTGGACGGAGCGTCAAATGACGGGAGTAGTTCTCAATCCCCGAACAAAATCCCATTTCGCGCATCATCTCTAAATCATAACGTGTTCGCTGCTCAATCCGCTGTGCTTCTAACAACTTACCGTTATCATTTAATTCTTTTAAACGTTCTTCTAATTCTTTTTCAATATTTTCAATAGCAACCTTCATTTTTTCTTCACGTGTAACGAAGTGAGACGCCGGGAAGATTGCCACATGTTCACGTTCTGCTAATACTTCACCTGTTAAAGCATTCACTTCACGGATACGATCAATCTCATCACCAAAAAACTCAATACGGATACAATGTTCATCAAGCGATGCAGGAAAAATCTCGACTACATCCCCGCGCACACGAAATGTTCCACGCTGGAAATCAATATCATTGCGGCCGTACTGCACATCAACAAGTTCACGAAGTAATTGATTGCGTTCCTTCTCCATACCAACGCGCAGAGAAACAACAAGCTCACGATATTCTTCCGGAGAACCTAAGCCGTAAATACAAGAAACACTCGCTACAATGATGACATCATCTCGTTCAAATAAAGCTGATGTTGCTGAGTGACGCAATTTATCAATCTCATCATTAATTTGTGCATCTTTCTCAATAAACGTATCGGTTTGTGGTACATACGCTTCCGGTTGATAATAATCGTAATAACTCACAAAATACTCAACAGCATTGTTTGGAAAGAAATCTTTCAGTTCACTGTACAACTGTCCTGCTAGCGTTTTATTATGAGCCATTACAAGTGTTGGCTTTTTCACTTCTTTAATAACATTCGAAATCGTAAATGTTTTTCCCGTTCCTGTCGCTCCAAGCAACACTTGATGTTTCTTACCATTATTAATCCCTGCTACCAGCTGCTTTATCGCCCTCGGCTGATCACCTTGCGGGGAATATTCTGAGACAATCTCAAATTGATGTTCCAAACAAAACCGACCTCCTCGTAAAAAATCTGTATTCCCATTTTACCACGAATGCCCATAAAAAAACCAAGAAAACGAACAGATATTCGGTAAAGTTTTCGACAATCAATATTGAGCAGCACCAACAAACCGCGAATTTTGTATGCTAAGCAAAATTCCACAAAAAAAAGCCGATTTCCTGTGTACTGTGCGCTAAGGGATAAATCGGCTTTTTGCTATTAATTTGTTTGCAGTGGTCAAAATTTTATTGTATGAAAAATCATTTATACTTTTTTAACAAATTCTGATTTTAATTTCATGGCACCAAAACCATCAATTTTACAATCAATATCATGATCTCCATCAACTAGACGGATATTCTTCACTTTTGTACCGATTTTCACAACTGATGAAGTTCCTTTTACTTTCAGGTCTTTAATAACTGTGACAGAATCACCATCGTTTAACACGTTTCCATTGGCATCTTTAACAACTTTTGTATCCTCATTGTTTTCCGCCCCTGACTCTAAATCCCATTCATGGGCACACTCTGGACAAACAAAAAGATTTCTATCTTCATAAGTGTATTCTGAATTACATTTTGGGCAATTTGGTAAATTAGACATATTTTTATTTCCTCCATTTTAAGCTTTTATAAAATCATTAAAAGCGTAGATCAACTAAACTTTTTATAGAATGCATTTAAAAATCCAATGCATTGGTTTTATTATTTATTACATTAGCTTGCTGAGAAAGTTGGGCACATTCATGAAAAGCAAAATGCTTACATCCTGTACATTTTTTCGTATTCAAATGTTCTAGAGCGCGGTTAATCGCTTCTCCTGTGTGATCAAAAAAGTGTTCTTCCCCGATTTCGTTGTACAATCCATTCTTATCTAGAGTTGCTTTTAACTCAGATTGAATTCCTGAGATGAGAAGTACGCCACCTTGTTTTTTAAAATGCTGAATAATATTTCTAAAGTATGCTTCTCCTGTTGTATCGATAAAAGGAACTTTTCCCATACGTAAAATTAAAACTTTTGGCTTATAATGAATAGTCCCTAAAATGTTTTGTTCAAATGTTTGAGCAGCACCAAAAAACAGTGGGCCCTCTATTGTGTAAATACTAATTTGTGGACAATCATGTGCCTTATTTACCACATGTGGTAATAATTTTTCATTCTTTTTTGTATGATCAGGAAGCACTTTAGATATGACAAGCATATTACTCATACGTTTTGTAAACAAAATAACAGCTAAAATAAGGCCGACTTCCACAGCTGTTGTCAAACTAGTAAATACAGTAAGCAAGAATGTTACGAGCAATACAAGAGAATCCCCTGTCTTCATCTTAAGTATGTGAACAAAATGTTTTTGTTCACTCATATTCCAAGCTACTACCATTAAAATAGGAGCCATACTAGCAAGTGGAATATGTGAGGCATATGGCGCTAACAGTAGAAGTGTGGATAACACAAATATCCCATGAATAACACCTGACATCGGAGATACAGCCCCACTTTTAATATTAGTTGCCGTGCGGGCAATCGCCCCTGTTGCTGGAATCCCTCCAAATAATGATGTAACAACATTGGCAACTCCTTGACCAATAAGTTCTTTGTTACTGTTGTGTTTACTATTTGTCATACCATCTGCCACGACAGCAGATAAAAGGGATTCAATACCACCCAACATAGCGATAACAAATGCAGGGCCAATTAACTGTTTTATGCGCTCTAACGTGATTTCTGGTATATCAAACTGAGGAAGTGTGTTTGGAATCGTACCATACGCTGTACCAATGGTAGGTACATGACCTGAAAAAAATACAGCAGCAATTATAGTTGAAATAGCAACACCTACTAATGAACCAGGTACTTTGGGCAGAATCTTTGGTGTTATCAATATAACCAAAAGGCAAATCAGAGCAGTTATAATACTATAAAAATTAATGGTATCAATATGGATAAAGATTTCATTTAGGTTTGCTATAAATGCCTCATGCTTTTTTATACCTACTAAACCTAAAAAACTAGCAATTTGTCCCGTAAAGATACTAACAGCAATACCTGATGTAAAACCAATTGTTACAGGGCGCGGGATAAATTTAATTAAAGATCCTAGTTTAAAAATTCCCATAAGGCATAAGATAATTCCGGCTAATAAACCGGCCAGTAGTAAATTTTCATACCCATAGGTAATTACAATCCCTAAAAGAATTGGAACAAAAGCACCTGTAGGCCCTCCAATTTGATACTTTGAACCACCAAATAACGAAATGAGTATCCCGGCAATACATGTTGTATAGATTCCATACTCCGGCTTAACGCCAGAAGCTATGGCAAAAGACATAGCAAGTGGAATCGCGACGACTCCGACAATCATTCCAGAAAGAAGATCTTTTTGAAAATGTCCTAATGAATATCCTTCAAACCTTCCTGTAAATAACCCTTTCATTACAAAACCTTCTTTTCTATTTTTAATAAATCTTGCTTCTTTTCTCCTGAAAGAATATTTTCTTGTGATAAATTTGTATTACAAATACATTTAAAAGCTCTCTACCCCGTTACAAAAGAGTATCATCCTAATATTGGTTATACGTTTTGCTTAAATGTCGTTCTAATTTGCCTATATCTCCGCCTTCTTGTACGTAGGATTCTAATCTTTCTGCTAAAAGTAATCCATTTCGACTCTCTAGCTTTTTCATATCTATAAACGATGTAATTCTTACTGTATCTGGTGTAATATCCCTACGAAACATTTGTCCTGGAATTTCACTCCAAAAACGATTCCATTCATCTAGTAATCCTATTTGGTCAAACAAAAAGCACTGAATTCCGCATAACCAGGCTGTACAAGCTGTATTTCTTTTTTGACATCCAACTCCATCTTGTAAATGTTGACATGAAAAACAACAAGAGTTTCCACTTTTAATACAAATGCTACAAACGTGATAAGCTCCTATTGAGCGAAATATCTCCATTCCATGTTGAATGATATCTTCTTTCTTAACTTCAATGCTCAACCTAGTCCTCCTTACCGATCGATTCACGCTCTGTTACATCTAGTTCCTCTAACATTGAAATTGTATCGATTAAATGGTTGTTAAAAATTCGCTTTGCAACTACCAGTAAATCCACAATCATAGGATCTCGTAAAGAATATAAAACTCGTTTCCCATCTTTGGTACCAACAACAATATTCTTTGAACGTAGTACGCTTAATTGTTGAGAAACAGCTGAACCCTCCTTATTAAGAATAGCTTGAATTTCATTTACACTTTTTTCACCCTCTGACAATAATTCTAAAATACCTATTCGCAAAGGATGTGCTAAGGCTTTAAAGAAGTCAGCTTTAAATTGTTGCATTTCGTTTCCCATTCAAATACCTCCATTACTTACCCTTAATTTGAAAAAGCACCATATTACATCTTCAAATATTTGAATATGTAATATGGTACTCCTAAAACTTCGAATTTTCAATACAATTTTTGAAAGATTAAACCAGCATCAAAAACGACGGAATTTGAACAGTAGCTCATTTACGCATCCACAAACAAAGCCTTGTGAGTCTTTTACTCAGCTAAAAAATGAAATTAAGAGATATATGACATACTACAATCATTATCCATATCAATTGAATATAAAGAAGATGACTTCTGTTGATACAGAACTCACCTTTTTTCAAACTTATCTAAGTTGGTCACTCCGCTCATTTTGGCTTTATACACTCGTTCAACACGAAATTAGCGAGCAAAAACAACTAGAATACAGAAAAGGTAGAATTTTCTAAAAAATATATGTTTACAAAGTTATTTTTTCACATTAGAATACGAACTACAAGGATTCGACATTATGCGACAAAACGAATTTATTTTTCTGAATTTTTAAACAAAAGGAGATGAGGAAACTATATGAATCTATTTCGAAAAAAATCCATTTCAGCATTATTAGCGCAGTCAGAACAAAAAGGAGCATCTTTAAAGAAGGAGCTCGGCGCATTTGACCTTACTATGCTTGGGGTCGGCGCTATTATCGGAACTGGGATTTTTGTTCTTACCGGCGTTGCCGCAGCAGAACATGCGGGACCAGCACTTATTTTATCGTTTATTTTTTCCGGTTTAGCCTGTGTATTTGCAGCATTATGTTATTCTGAATTTGCATCAACTGTACCGGTATCTGGTAGTGCATACACTTATAGCTATGCGACATTTGGAGAGTTAATCGCTTGGATTTTAGGATGGGATTTAATTTTAGAATACGGATTGGCTTCGTCAGCTGTTGCATCAGGCTGGTCGGGTTATTTCCAAGGGCTATTGAGCGGATTCGGGATTACATTACCTACCGCTTTAACAAGCGCATATAATCCTGAAGCGGGAACATATGTAGATTTACCTGCAATCTGTATCATCTTTCTTATGACATTGTTATTAACAAGAGGTGCCAAAAAATCAGCTCGTTTTAATGCTATCATGGTAGCTATCAAACTCTTTGTTGTTTTACTCTTTATCGGTGTTGGCGCCTTCTATGTAAAACCTGAAAACTGGACGCCATTTATGCCGTTCGGCTTCTCTGGCGTAACAACTGGAGCTGCAACTGTATTCTTTGCTTACATCGGATTTGACGCTGTATCAACAGCTGCTGAAGAAGTCAAAAATCCACAGCGTAACATGCCAATCGGTATTATTGCTTCTTTAACAATCTGTACAATTTTATATATCGTTGTTTCATTAATTCTAACTGGAATTGTGCCTTACGATCAGTTAGGTGTGAAAAACCCTGTTGCATTTGCACTACAATACATTCAACAAGATTGGGTTGCTGGTTTCATTTCTTTAGGAGCCATTACTGGCATTACAACTGTATTACTCGTTATGTTATATGGACAAACACGTTTATTTTACGCAATTAGTCGCGATGGCTTACTACCAAAAGCACTTTCTCGCGTGAACAAAAAAACAAAAACACCCGTTATCAATAGTTGGATCACTGCAACTATGGTTGCTTTCTTCGCTGGTTTCGTTCCTTTAAATAAACTAGCAGAATTAACGAATATCGGTACACTATTCGCATTCATCGTTGTATCGATTGGAGTAATCATCTTACGCAAAAAACAACCAGATCTACCTCGCGCTTTTAAAGTGCCATTCGTACCATGGATCCCTGCTTTAGCCGTTTTATTCTGTGGATATTTAGCATTGCAACTCCCAATAACAACATGGATCGGCTTTGTTATCTGGCTTGTAATCGGACTTGTTGTCTATTTCAGTTACGGTTATAAAAATAGCACTCTTCGAAATGAACAAAAAGAAGACGTTGCTTAAAAAAGAAGCTGTTGTCCTAATTAGGATGACAGCTTCTTTTCTTCTTTCGGAAAGATAACATATGAAAATGTAATGATCGTATCCGCTAAAAATACAACGCTCCATACTTGACTCACCCGACTTGCCGCCTCATTTAACACAATGCCTTTTTCAAGCCAATCTCCCCACTGTTCAATCGGCACGAACCCATACATAAAGAAAAATACAATGTGAATAATGATAAATAAAAGAAGATGTAAACTCCATTGTCCAATCTCCCGCTTTGTATAAGCCCAGCCTGTTAGCTCTAACGGTTCTTCTATATGCGAAAGTGGTTCATTCCGCCATTTGGCAACAAGTTTCTGCATACGTATATCTAGTTTCTTTAAATCTTTTTTCCCATAAAAGAGTGCATATAGTAGTATCACTACCGTAATGATTTGAAAGTTAGAAAACTTACCTGTTTGATAATAATCAATGGCACCTAGAGCTAAAATAAATACTTCATTAAGCAACAATACAATCCCGACAATGAAACTGGCTTTCTTGAATCGCAATCCGTAACGTAGTAAAAAAAATCCAATAGCTGATACCCAAAATACAATTTCTGCACCGATTAAGAAATACCAACGATATTCTGTAAGTATACTCATTTCCGACGCTCCCTCTCATCATATATACGAAAAGCCTCATCCATATACGCTAGAAGCTCCTCTTCAATTGGATACATATTCATCTTTTGTGAATCTTCTTTTGATTTTCTTACTTCCCACAATTTATCTAGAAATGCCTCATCACCGTTTGCCATCTCTATACATTTCGCCATTAACCTTTTTGTAGCCTCTTGTACTTCATCATGAGATGTATCTTTACCTTCTGTCATAAAGCTACGTAACTGCTTCAATATATCCACCCATTCTCGAACATTCTCATCTTCCTCGCTCATATTTGGCAAATTGCGAAGAAGTTTTTGCTCCTCATCTGAAAATATTTGTTTTTGAAACATTTCGCGTATACGAGGAGACTGCTGTGAAAGTTGAATAAGTTCAAACATAATTTTCCAGTTTAATTCTCCTTCAAGTTCCGCTGAATACACAACCGCCTGTAAAATCCGTTCCATCCGAGTGAATTTTTTCTGCTCTTCCTGCACAAACTTAAGCTGCTTTTCTAATGATTCTTTTAAGCTGAATCCACCTGTCACTAACATATTCGTAATCTCTTTCAATGAGAAACCTATTTCTTTTAGAAATAAAATTTGCTGTAAGCGAATAACGTCCGTTTCACTATATAAACGGTGTCCCCCTTCCGTTTTTCCGCTCGGTCTTAGCAAATCAATTTGATCATAATAACGAAGCGTTCTTACTGTAACTCCCGTTTCCTTTGTAAGCTCTTGAATCGAAATCATTTCCATCACCCTTTCCTCTTTCATTGTAAAAGATGACGTAACGTAACTTTCAAGTGTTTTTGTAAAAAAATTCAAAAAAGCTGTGTACATTCTTCATGTACACAGCTTTTACAGAAATAATATTTTATAAAAAGGAAACATATGAACTATATCTCCTTCTGTTACATTACATAAACCCTAACGCATATACAAGAATATAACCAAGAATCGATAGGCAAACAGATCCTATCAACCCAGCTACAAATGCTTTACTTCCTAATTTACGGAACGTCGTAAATTCTACATTTAAACCAAGCCCCGCCATTGCCATCGCAATAAGCATGTACGCGAGGACAACAATATAACCTGCAACAAACTCCGGTATAATTCCTAACGAATGAACCGCGCTCATTGCTAAAAAACCAAAAATAAACCACGGGATTGGGAGGTCACGCAATGAACTCTTTTGTCCTTTTCCTTCGCTGCGATTAAACCATAAGCCAATTAAGATGGCCACTGGTACCAGCATAGCAACACGTGTTAACTTCACAATTACCGCAATATCAACAGACGTACTTCCGCCTGGCGCAGCCGCGGCGATGACATGCGCAATTTCATGCAACGTCGCCCCAGAAAATACACCATAGCCATAAGGAGATAAGCCCAGAACCGGATACAATATAGTATAAATGAGTGTGAAAATCGTACCTAAAATAGCAATAATAGCCGCACCGACTGCTGTTTCATCATCCTTTGCTTTCACTTGAGGTGCAATTGCCACGACTGCAGCCGCGCCGCAAATCGCTGTCCCGCACGCTGTTAAAATCCCAAGTTTCTTATCGACTTTAAAAACACGTGTTAGCGTATATACAACAACAATTGTAAAGGCAATGACAATCCCCGCAATAACTAGCACCTTTGGCCCCGCCTTTGCAATATCAACTAAATTCAAACGCATCCCTAGTAAAATGATCCCGAACCGAAGTAACTTCTTACTAGCAAAATTCGTTCCTGCTACCGCTTCATAGGGTATGCTAATAGTTGCTCTCCAAATCATACCGAGCAGAATAGCAATAACCAATTGGCCCATAATATTTAAAAATGGAAGCTCTGCTAAAAATTTCGCAGCAATCGCAATTAACAGCGTAATCCCAATCCCTTGTGAAAAACCGAGACGCTTCTTTTTTTGCATAACCAGTGTTTGTTCCACTTTGTACCACTCCAATAATCGTATTGAAACATGCATGTTCGTTATATTTACATTATAGAAGATTTTCAATGATAAGTTTAATACCAATATCCAATCTCAATCATTAAGAAAACTTATGATAAACTAAAAATGCGGAAGCGGCTCGCTCAGAATGTGAGGGGGATGGAGCTTCTGACAGAGAGGCGCTTTTTGACTCGCAGGAAGATGCGAAGCCACCGACCATTCTTGCCGCTATAGCTAGACATAACCAACATACACAGTACAGTCGAATTCAAAGTAAAGGAGTAAACACAATGAATGTTGATATTTTAAAAATATTTGTGACTGTTGTAGAACAAAAGCATTTCTCTCGTGCCGCAGAACTACTTAACCTTTCACAACCTGGCGTCAGCATGCATATTCGTAATTTAGAAAACGAATTTGGTACGACGCTTATTCAGCGTTCCCCAAAACATGTCCAAGTGACAGAAGCTGGTAACATTTTATACATTCACGCAAAGCAAATGTTATCTCTTTATGAAGAGGCAAAACAAGAAATTAACGAACTACATAACGTTGTCACAGGAACGCTGCGCATCGGTGCAAGTTTTACAATCGGTGAATACTTACTTCCAAAAATATTGGCGCGTTACGCCAATGAAAATCCACGCGTGGAAGTACATACATTCATCTCCAATACAGAAGAAGTTCTCCAAAGTATTCGTTCCAATCAAATTGATATAGGCTTAGTAGAGGGACAAGTCATATACACCGATATCAATGTAGAGACCTTTATGGAAGATGAAATGAAACTTGTTGTTCCGCCTAATCATTCTCTTCTAAATACCAGAATAATAAATGAAGATTCCTTACAAGACCAAGTATGGGTACTTAGAGAAAGTGGATCTGGAACACGCGCCTATAGCGATCGCTTTATCCATCAGCACCATTTAAAAATGAAACGCTTCTTTACATTCAGCAGCATTCAAAGTGTAAAAGAAGCCGTTGCCGCGGGGCTTGGCATCGCAATTCTTTCCGACTGGACTGTGAGAAAAGAATTACAAGCAGGAGAACTTTGTCCAATCGAAGTTCCAAATGAAAAACTCATCCGCCCTTTCTCTATCGTGCGTGGCAAATACTTTATCCCCTCTAAAGCGATTCAAGTCTTCTTAGACCATGTTCAATCATTTGCAAAAAAACAGAGTTGACCTTCGCATTAGTGTGAAGGTTTACAATCTGTATGAAAAGAGTAAAAAACATTGCGGATTGGAGAATTATCAAAACAAACATATACCAGTGAACGTTCACTTAGACATTATGAAGAAAAAGGATGATTACCTTCTAAACGACTTCCGAATAGTTATCGTGACTTTGATCAGAGTGCTATCCAAAAGGTTGAACTCATTCAAATGCATTTACAGTTTGACTTAAATTTAGAAGAGACTACAAGAATGCTACGCTGCTTAGAAATCGAGCCGCAACTGTACGAAACTCCAGAAGGAATCACTCTAATGTCTTCCCTATATATCGACGAGGCCTTTGCCATTTCCCAAGAAATATCGATGATTCGACATGCTAGGGTGCCCTAAATATATCAGCGTTTCTACAATATAAGACATTTGTAAACACAAAAAAGCCGTGCAATGAGCACGACTTCTTTCTTTATATGCTATATACGGACAGCAGTTCCACTTACTGCAACCATTAGCATCCCTTCACGAACTACTTCATAATCCACGTCAATACCTACAATCGCATTTGCACCTTTTTGCTTCGCAAGAGATTTCATCTCTTCCATCGCAATGTCACGTGCTTCTTTTAGTTTACTTTCGTATGCACCAGAACGGCCACCGACAACGTCACGAACAGAAGCAAATAAGTCGCGGACGATATTTGCACCCATAATTGCTTCACCATTAACAATGTCAATATACTCAATAATTTCTTTCCCTTGAATAGTAGAAGTTGTTGTTACGATCATAATATATCTCCTCCTATGTATATAAGTTTATCAATGTTACATAAGCCTTAACTTGCGCAATGCTTTCCGTTAATATAATACGCTGACTCTGTGAAAACCGTAAACACAATCTCTACTTCAGGAAGTCCAAAACCCATTAAATATGTAGTAATGGCATTGGCAAATCGATTACGAATTTCCTGTCCACGCTCGAACCATTTTACTTCAATAAGAGGGAATGCCTCTATTTCTTCCCCATTGTATACAAATGTAGAACTTGGAAGTTCCAACGTAAAATTATCCGTACCACACTCACAAATCTCTGCGAGCTCTTCTACTAATGGTTTACTTATACTCTTTAATTGCTCAGTAGTAATTCCACGAAATACAATATGCGGCAAAAAAATCCCTCCGTTACATGGCTTTATTCTATATTTCTCCATATCATAGCACAATGTATTTCGTTGTACCAGAAATCTATCGGCTCTCCTAATTTCCCCAACTCTTCCGTCTTAATTCCTACAATTGCAGGTTTTTATCCCGCTATTCATGGGCAGTACGATTCCCACTGACGGAAGTTTCACTTTATTTCTTTCTCATTACGCCAACTTCAAAATAACTACACTACATTGTATTAATGATTTCATGCTCTTCTTTTGATTTTCTATAATCTTCATCTTAAAATAATTTAAAAGATTTATTCTTACTTTCTTACACATACTTAAAAGTAGGAGACTTCTTTCGAATTATGTTAAAATCTTCTGTGATAGTATTTATACATTGATAAAGGTGAGGGTACCCAGTGAACAAGAATGACAATACACACTGCACGATGGTTATATTTGGAGCAACAGGCGATTTAGCAAAGAGAAAATTATTCCCTTCTATATATAGCCTATATAAAAAAGGACATCTCTCTAAAAATTTCGCTGTTGTTGGTGTGGCGAGACGTGAATGGAGCAATGATGTATTTCGTGAAAATGTATCTTCCTCTATTCAAGAATCAAAAATTAAACCAGGGGATGATTTAGAAGAATTTTTAACTCATTTCCACTACTTAGCGTTTGATGTTACGAATACTGCTTCATACCAAGATTTAAACACGTTACTTATTAACCTAGAAGAACAATTCAATATTCCAGGAAACAGAATGTTTTATATGGCGATGGCTCCTGAATTTTTCGGAACAATCGCTTCTTACTTGAAATCAGAAGGTGTGACAAACTCAAACGGTTGGAATCGATTGATTATTGAAAAGCCTTTTGGAAATGACTTTTCATCTGCACAAATATTAAACGACAAACTTCGTCAAGCATTTACGGAAGACGAGATTTATCGTATTGACCATTATCTAGGAAAAGAAATGGTTCAAAATATTGGTGTCATTCGTTTTGCAAATGCAATATTTGAATCACTATGGAACAATAAGTACATCTCTAATATTCAAGTTACATCCAGTGAATCTTTAGGTGTAGAGGACCGCGGAGGTTATTATGACCATTCTGGTGCTTTAAGAGATATGGTACAAAACCATATGTTACAAATGGTTGCGTTACTGGCGATGGAACCACCAATTCGCTTAACAACAGAAGAAATCCGAAGCGAAAAAATTAAAGTATTGCGTGCACTTCGACCGATAACAGTAGAAGAAGTTGATCAATATTTTGTAAGAAGTCAGTATGGACCAGGAACAATCAATGGAAAAGAAGTTCCTGGGTACAGAAGCGAAAGTAAAGTGGATCCAAACTCAAGAACAGAAACATTTGTAGCAGGTAAATTATTAATAGATAATTTCCGCTGGGCAGGTGTGCCGTTCTACATTCGTACAGGGAAACGCATGCAAGAAAAATCAACAAAAATTGTCATTCAGTTTAAAGAATTGCCAATGAATTTATATTCTAAATCAGAAAACAACGTTCAGCCAAACCTGCTTATTATTCATATTCAGCCGGATGAAGGGATTTCTCTTGTTTTAAATGGTAAAAAAATTGGTACTTCTGAAAGAACAACACCATTTAAGCTTGATTACTGCAATGACTGCGTAGACGGAGTAAATACACCGGAAGCTTACGAGAAACTTCTATATGATGCAATTCAAGGCGATTCAACAAACTTCACTCACTGGGATGAAGTAGCATTGTCATGGAAATTTGTTGATGTTATTTCTAAAGCATGGCAACAGGATGTATCAACAGATTTACTTACTTACGAATCAGGCTCAATGGGACCACAAGCTTCTGATGATTTACTTGCGGAAAATAGCTTCCAATGGTGGCCTATTTCAGATGATAGTGACTACTCAATCTAAGCAAAGGGGAATTCTTATGAAAAAAGTATATGATATTACAGTACCTATTTACGAAGGAATGCCTGTATATAAAAATAAACCAGAGAAACAGCCTCAACTTTCCAAAGTTACAAACGGTCATGTAACAGAATCCACATTAAAAATGGATGCTCATACAGGAACGCATATTGATGCGCCTTTGCACATGATAAATGACGGGGATACGTTTGAAACACTTGATATTGAAAAATTAGTAGGCGAAGCAAAGGTTTTTGACTTAACTCATGTTGATAGTGGCATTACTGCTGAAGACCTGAAAGACTTCGATATTCAAAAAGGGGATTTTGTTTTATTTAAAACAAAGAACTCCTTTGATGAAGGATTTAACTTCGAATTTATTTATTTAGCTGAAAGCGGCGCGAAACTGCTTGCTGAAAAAGGGATTCGCGGTGTGGGCATTGATGCATTAGGTGTTGAACGTGCCCAAGAAGGTCACCCAACCCATAAAACACTATTTGCACACGATATTATTGTAATCGAAGGATTAACATTTAAAGAAGTAGAAGCGGGAACATACTTTATGGTTGCAGCTCCATTAAAACTAATGGGTACAGATGCATCACCAGCGCGTGTGCTATTATTCCAATAAAAAATGGACCAAGATATCAATCTTGGTCCATTTTTTACCGCTATTCGCGGGCAGTAATACTCCCACCTCAAAATTCAGCAAAAGCATTGTCCAGCTCTAGCGGCTAGAATCTCCGGTCGTTTCGCCCCTCGGACGAGGCAAAAAGCGCCTCTCTGTCGGGGCGTGGGCGTCCTGCGATTCTGAGCGAGCCGCTTCCGCTTTTCTTTATTGTCCAGTTCCAGTGGCTAGAATATTCGGTGGCTTCGCTTCTTCCTGCGAGGTAAAAAACACCTCTACGTCAGAAGCTCCATCCCCCTCACATCCTGGACGAGCCACTTCCACTTTATTTTATATCCATTTTGTATGGAATGTACCTTCTTTATCTACTCGTTTATACGTATGTGCTCCAAAATAATCGCGCTGTGCTTGTAACAAGTTTGCAGGTAGTGTTGCAGTACGATAGCTGTCATAATACGAAATTGCCGCTGAAAATGCAGGAACTGGAATACCTTGTTGTACAGCCACTGCGATAATTTGACGTAATCCGCCTTGGTATGACTCCACAATTTCTTTAAAGTATGGGTCAAGTAAAAGGTTTGGTAAGTCAGCGTTTGTCTCATAAGCCTCTTTAATGTTTTGTAAAAAGGCTGCACGAATAATACATCCGCCTCTCCAAAGCATAGAAATGCTGCCAAAATCAAGGTTCCAATCATATTCCTCAGAAGCTGCCTTCAATTGCGTGAATCCTTGTGCATAAGAACAAATTTTACTCATATATAAAGCTTGGCGCACTGCTTCAATTAATTCAGCTTTTTCAATTCCAAGTGCTGCTTTATCTTTAGGTCCAGATAAAACTTTGCTTGCGTTCACACGCTCTTCTTTTAAAGCAGAAATACAACGCGCAAATACAGATTCCGTGATAATAGGGAGAGATATACCTAAATCAAGTGCGCTTTGGCTTGTCCATTTCCCTGTACCCTTTTGTCCCGCAGTATCAAGAATAACATCCACTAATGGCTTGCCCGTTTCTTCATCTTTCTTCGTGAAGATGTCTGCTGTAATCTCGATTAGATAGCTGTTCAGTTCGCCCTTATTCCATTCAGCAAATATTTCATGAAACTCTTCTACAGTCAAATCCAGTGTTTGTTTCAAGAAGAAATATGCTTCACAAATTAATTGCATATCTCCATACTCAATACCGTTATGAACCATCTTTACATAGTGGCCTGCCCCATTAGGTCCGATATAAGAACAACAAGGCTCGTCATTCACTTTTGCAGAGATATTTTCAAGCATATCCTTCACTTTTTCGTATGCATCCTTCTGTCCGCCCGGCATAATAGACGGTCCCTTCAATGCACCCTCTTCTCCGCCTGACACACCTGCTCCGATGAAATTGATTCCTTCTTCGGCAAGACGTTTGTTTCGGCGAACTGTATCGATAAAGTATGTATTACCGCCGTCAATTAAAATATCACCTTTATCAAGGTGAGGAAGCAGAGAATCAATCGCCTTATCTGTAATTTCCCCTGCATTAACCATTAGTAAAATCTTTCTAGGTGATTCAAGTGAGTTAACAAACTCTTCAACCATATGAGTACCAACCATGTTTTTACCACGGTTTTCCTCAATGATTTCATTTACTTTTTCCTTTGAAATATCATATAGGGCAACAGAATACCCTTTACTCTCAAAGTTAAGTGCGAGGCTTTTTCCCATAACGCCCACACCAACAACTCCAATTTGTTGCTTTGGCATATTTCATCGTTCCTTTCTATGCATGTTACTCTGTCTATATTATAGTATATATACCTAAAGTAACACTTTAATCAAATAATCTATCTTATTTATTTCAATATGCTCCACCAAGACACGTGCAAAAGGTCATAGGGACATGGCACATCGCCATCAAGTTAAAAAATAATTTTACTCATTTTCCATACCCCACTTATATCATGAGGATTGCTTATAAAAATATACAAAAACCCCCAATCATGGACTTTTTAAGTGTCCACGATTGGGGGTACAGTTCAAAGCTAGATTTCATTCAGTTTGTATTTTCTGGTTTACTAATTATAGAAAAACGTGCTAATCACAATCACCAAATGGTTCCAATTAATTTTGAAACAATTCTATCTTATTATGAAAAATCATAGAATTACACAGCTTCCGTATCCCACTTATGATCTTGCTCTACAAACACAATGCCTAATTCATGATGTCCACCTGCATATAGCGCTGTTTGAGCAAGGCGAAGCTCACCTTTTGTATCAAGTACTTCTAACTTACAAAATGCCCCTGTCGTCTTGGACTGCAGCGCATCATAAAACTCCTCTGTACTTTTAGGAATCACGCCGTTTACTTTCGTAATAACCTCTCCTGGTTTCAGATTCAATTCTGCACCGACTGTATTCGGGATCGTGCCTAACACTACTAATCCATCATCGCGCGCTGCAAAATATGCTGGACGCGTTTCATCAGCAATTCGTTCTCTCATTGCAATTGTGAATCGTCCAAGCATTGCCGCTCCCATTGCAACAATCGCTACAACTGGCCACCAATAGCTCACAACACCTAAAATAAGAACAACAGTCGCTAATCCAAATATACGTCTTCCTGTAAATAATAACGCTTCTTTTGGTTCCTCACTTCTAATTGTTCGCATAAAGCCAATTAAAAATGGTACAAGGAATAAGGAATACGTTTGTGAGCCAACAGAAACAACTGGCCACCACGAAACAAATTGTGTAACAGCATCTCCCGGCACGAGAATAAAAATCGGAACAAGCCATAAACGCTTTGATTCATGCAGTCCAATATTTAAACCGCGCTTTCCTTTACGCATTTTTGGCGTTGAGTATCGCACTGCATTTTTCGAAATTAATAACCCTTCTACTACTAGCATCAAGCCAAGTAAAATGGCAAGTGATGCGATTGTACTCTTTTCTCCTTCCCCAAGCTGTAAGAAAGAGATTGGCAGCTTAGAAGACAATATAGCTGCTACAATCGCCGCGCCAAATGTGTAAGCAGCAGATAAATATCTATACTGAGCAGCTAGTCCAAATACGAGTGTCCAAATTAAAATCATCCATATACTCGCCTCTGATAATACCAACCCTGCTCCAATTGTAATGGCAGATACAAGCAGTCCGTATCCAACTCCTGCAAACCAAGATGTTCGCAGTTCAAACCAAATATCATATACTTTAAAGGAAAAATCTTTTCTCTCTCGTAATACGCGTAAATATCCAACAAACACACTGCTTATTAAAAATACATAAACAGCAGGGTGTAAGAAAAAACGCCCAACTGCTCGCATTATTTCAAAAAACCACGCCTCCACGAACTGTTTCACCACCATTTATATAATCATTTCTTTTTATCTTATCACAACTAATCAAACGTTTGTTTAACACGCACAAAAAAATACAGGCAATAACATGCCTGCATTTCTTCTTATTTCGCCATTAATTTTAATGCTGCCTGTAATTGCAGATCATTTTCACCAGAGCGAATCTTTTCAATGATTTTATTTTGTAGCGCTTCAGCTGTCTTTTTATCAAGCTGACCTGTCGCTTCCATTTCATTTGCATTTTGGAAGGCTTTTAGCGCTGATTCCGTTTCCTTACTGAAATAACCATCTTCACGTCCAGGTACATATCCTAAGCTCTTCAACATCTCTTGTGCATGTTTCACTTGGACATCATTTGAGTTATACGAAAGTGTTTTCTCAATTTGAATTGGCGTTGCATGATAATAATCTGGCTGTTTCACTTCCACTGTTGGGGCAATTCCTTTTTTATGAATCCAATTGCCGTCTGGTGTAAGCCATTTAAACATTGTCAATTTAATATTGCTGCCATCTTTAAATGGAACAGCTTGCTGAACAGTGCCTTTTCCAAATGTTTTTTCACCAACTAAATCATATCCTTCGCCTTCTTGTAATGCACCTGCTAAAATTTCTGAAGCCGATGCACTTCCTTTATCAATTAATACTGAAATCGGGTATGGCTTTCTCTCTTTTAATGAAGTTGAGAATTTCTTTTTCTCACCATCTCGTTGTTCAACTTGCATCATTGGCTTTTTGTCTGTCATGATTAATCCTAAAATATCTTGCACACTATTTAAGTAACCTCCAGGATTGCCACGCACATCAATGATAAGGCCTTTTATCTCTTTTTTTTCAAGCTCTTTTAATTGATCTTTAAATTCTTTTGCTGTATTTTCAGAGAAAGATGTAATTTGGATATAACCAATATTTTTCCCCTTCTCTTCTTTTACAGAACTAAACACAGTGAAAATTGGGATTTTTTCACGTTTAATTTTAAATTCTAATGGATCTGCCACTCCTGGACGTTTTATCTCAAGTGTAACGTCCGTTCCTTTCTTACCACGAATTTTCAAGACTGCTTCTTCACGTGATAAATCTTTTACACTGTTTCCATCTACCGATAAAATTTGATCGTTCGGTTTAATGCCTGCTTTTTCTGCTGGTGAACCTTTAATTGGAGATACAATAATAAGCTTGCCCTCCGTTTTGTTCACCTCAGCACCAATACCTTCGAGCTCAGGATCAAGTGATTGCTCAAATTGCTTCGCCGTTTCTTTATCCATATACGTGGAATAAGGGTCCTTCAGCGTAGACAACATTCCTTGTATTGCACCCTCAACTAATTTTTCATCCTTCACGTCTTCCACATAACGTGAATCAATCAGTGCATACGCCTCATTAATTTTTGCCAAATTTCCTTGCTTTGTGCTAGCACTATCGTTTGTTATTGTTTGCGCCACATATGCTGGATTAACCCCAAACATATACATACCCGCAAACATTCCGCCAGCACCAATTAAAAATGCAACAACCATTCCAATAATCGCAACTCTACGTTTCAATGCGGAATTCCCCTTTCCAAAGCACACAGGTGGTGTAGCAAAAGGCATCACACATTGTGTGATGCCTTTACCTATTTCTACTATATGATAAGCTTGTACGAATTATGTTTGCAACTTTTTACACTTTTAAGAAGCGACGAATTGACATTACACTTCCCCACATACCGATTAATGCACCGATTAACACTAATAAACCGGAAAGTTGGAATACAAACGGACTATATGGAAGCAGCTCGAAAATCGTGCCGCCAAGCTTCTCGTTAAACACGCCTTGCAGCGAGTTATAAATAGATAAAATCACGACAATTGGAAGGATTGAACCTAGTACCCCTAAGAATAAACCTTCTAATAAGAACGGCCAACGGATAAACCAGTTTGTCGCACCTACAAGTTTCATAATTTCAATCTCTGTGCTTCGTGCATAAATTGTAATTTTGATTGTATTAGAGATTAAGAACATTGCTGTGAATAACAGACCAGCAATTAACAGAATCCCAATATTACGACCTGTTTTTACAGTATCAAATAATTTTTCAACTTGGCCTTTACCATATTGAACTGTACTTACAAACTGCATTTTTTCCATTTTTTTCGCGATTGTAGCTGTATCTGTTGGTTCTTTCGCTTTTACAACAAATACGTTTTTAAGTGGATTATCTTGCTCAAATAGTTCAAACGTTTTTCCACTGTCACCTAAGCTTTTAATCAAACGTTTTAATTCTTCTTCTTTAGAAGAATATTTAACAGAATCTACTTTTGCAATTTTATTAATGTCTTCTTCCAATTTCTTTTGATCAGCTTCTTTTGCTGCTGGATCAATGTGTACACGAATCTCTACATCTTGCTCCACTTTCGTTGCAAAGTGGTTCATATTCATAATCGCTGTTAAAAAGACACCTACAAGTAATAGTGTAACTGTTACTGCACTTACAGAAGCAAACGTCATCCATCCGTTACGGGATAGATTTTTTACACCTTCTCGCAAATGTCGACTAAGGGTTTTATTCTTCATATCCGTATCCTCCCTCAATCTCATCTCGAACAATTTTTCCGCCTTCAATCGCAATTACGCGATGACGAATTGTATTTACGATATCTGCGTTATGCGTTGCCATAACAATTGTTGTACCGCGCTCATTAATGCGTTTAAAGATACTCATAATATCAAGCGCTGTATCAATATCTAAGTTTCCTGTCGGTTCATCGGCAATTACAACTTTTGGCTTATTTACAATTGCTCTTGCAATCGCCACACGCTGTTGTTCTCCACCAGAAAGCTCATTTGGAAGTGCATCCGCACGATCTTCAAGACCTACAAGACCCAATACTTCGGTAACACGCTCACGAATTGCTTCAGGTTCTTCTTCAATTACTTCTAAAGCAAACGCTACATTCTCATATACCGTTAATTTAGGTAGCAATTTAAAGTCTTGGAAAATTACGCCTAGTTGACGACGAAAATACGGTACATCTCGCTCTGCTAACGATTCAATTACAAGGCCATTCACATTGATAGATCCTGTTGTTGGTTTTTCTTCACGATACATCATCTTAATAAATGTAGATTTCCCGGCTCCACTCGGTCCAACTACATATACAAATTCACCCTGCTTAATGTTAACTGTGAGTCCATTGATGGCTTTCATACCATTTGGATACTCCTTATAAACACTCGTCATTCTTATCATTATTTATCACCCAATACTTAATGATTTTTTTTCGACATACTTTTTCTGTCTATCTGAACATGAAAGCAACAGCTTTCACTCTTACTCACATTCTGTTGTACTACAAATCTTATAGAAGTATTTCTGTTGTTTCAAAATAACAGCGACAGTATTTACAGTCTATCACTGCTGCTTATGTACATGTTTCAGCAAAATTCTACAAACTACATTGTAACATCATTCAGTTTCCAATTCGGATACAATTTTGTTACAGTTGTGTTACATCACAAAAGAAATACGAAAAAGGCCATTATCTTGGCCTCTTCCGCTTTTCTTTTGTTTAGCTCTAGCAGCTAGAATAGTCGGCAACCTCGCTTCTTCCTATTCTGAACAAACCGCCTGCGCTTTTTTATTTATGTTCTGCTAACCATTCTGATACTTTTTTTGCATCTTCACCTTGAATAAGTCCCGGTGACATTGCCCCGCGCCCTTTTTGGATAATATTTTCAATCTCCGCCGCGTCGTATTTACCGCCTACTTTTCGTAAATCGGGCCCAGTTGCACCAGATAAATCGTTAGCATGACACCCTGCACAACTTTTTTTGAAAATTTGCTCTGCACTATCTGTACTTGCAGATTGATTAGAAGACTTATTTTCCTCTTTCTTTCCGCATGCTCCCACAGTAAGAGCTAATGATGTTCCTAATGCAATAGCCAACAATTTCTTTTTCATTTATATCGCTCCCCATTGTTGATATCCTTCTTATTATTGATATAGCCATAATTTCATATAGCTCTCACTTGCCATTATAATAATTATCCCTTTATAGAAAAACCATCCTTCATAGGATATTTTTCACAAATCGATTGAGAACCCTATTCATATAAAGCTTTCACCAATTGTTTCAATTCTGTGAACAAATGTAAATTACTATAAAGATACTGTTTTTACAAAGCAGAAAAGAAAAAACCCTATCTATTTTCCTTATCATGTATAGCTCGATTCTTATATTTTCTACTTTTTACAAAACAATATACGGCCTTGTATTATAAAATTAAGCCCATTAAAAAGAGAAGTTGTCACTCAACTTCTCTTCCTCCTTCTCTTATCAATACAGACAAGATATACCTCTTTATACCCTCTATTCCCTCACCGATAGGCCAACATTCCGTTGGCTTTTTTCTTAAGAAATACGAGAGCGTAAATACGCATCAATAAATGGATCAATTTCTCCATCCATAACCGCTTGTACATTACCAACTTCCGTATTTGTACGATGGTCCTTCACTAGAGAGTATGGGTGGAATACGTAAGAACGAATTTGACTACCCCAACCAATATCTTTTTGTTCACCACGGATTTCATTCAACTCTGCTTGCTGCTCTTCTAATTTCTTTTGATATAATTTTGCCTTTAACATTTTCATCGCATGTTCACGGTTTTTAATTTGTGAACGCTCTGATTGACATGTTACAACCGTATTCGTTGGAGTATGTGTAATACGAACTGCAGAATCTGTCGTATTAACGTGCTGTCCACCCGCACCACTTGCACGGTACGTATCTATTTTTAAATCTTCCGTACGCACTTCAATTTCAATATCATCATTAAATTCAGGTACAACTTCACAAGATACGAACGATGTATGACGACGACCTGAAGAATCGAACGGTGAAATCCGCACAAGACGATGTACACCTTTCTCCGCCTTCAAATAGCCATATGCATTATGACCTTTAATTAATAATGTTACGCTTTTAATTCCCGCTTCATCCCCTGGTAAATAATCAACTGTATCTACTTTAAATCCGCGCTTTTCAGCCCAGCGTGTATACATACGTAATAGCATAGAACCCCAGTCTTGTGATTCTGTTCCACCAGCACCTGGATGTAGCTCTAAAATCGCATTATTTTTATCATAAGGATCGCTTAGTAATAGCTGAAGCTCGTACTCATTCATTTCTTGAACTAAAGATTTCACTTCAGATTCTAATTCTTCATGTAAATCCTTATCATATTCTTCTTTTAAAAGTTCATGTGTCACTTCTAAATTTTCAAATGTTTCATCTAACTGACGAAACTTCCCAACCATTTCTTTTAACGCATTCGCTTCATTAATTACTACTTGTGCACCTTGTTGGTCATCCCAAAAGCCTGCACCCATCATTGTTTCTTCTAATTCTGCAATGCGATTTTCTTTTGCAGGAAGGTCAAAGAGACCCCCTAAAAGCCGCTAATCTCTTAGCCATTTTCTCTAATTCTTGCCTAATTTCTACTAGTTCCATGCTCTTCACCTCTATGTAATTGCTTTCGCTTTTATATAAAACAAGGGAAACTCCCTCCACTTGTACAGAGAGAGTTTGTCCCTTTTTATTATATGGATATTCTTAAAACCTTTCCATTTGGAAAATAAAATTTCATGGAAGATCGATTTTAAACGAACCAACTTCGCTTTTCTTTATTTCCCAATTCCACAGCAGTTTTTATATTTTTTGCCGCTACCACATTTGCATAGATCGTTACGTCCGACTTGGTCACCTTTTACAACCGGTTTCTTTTTCACTTCTTCACCGTCATCTTTTGGGTGAATCGCTTCGCCTTGTGCTACTTCTTGGCGCTCTAAATTTTGTTCGATTTCTGCTTTCATGATGTAACGAGAAATCTCTTCCTCAATGGAAGCAATCATTGATTCAAACATTGCGAACCCTTCCATTTGGTATTCACGAAGTGGGTCAATTTGACCGTAAGCACGTAAATGAATACCTTCACGAAGATGATCCATCGCATCGATATGATCCATCCATTTCGTATCTACAACGCGGAATACAACAACCTTTTCAAATTCACGCATTTGTTCTTCTGGTAGAAGTTTTTCTTTTTCATCATAACGCGCAATTAACTTCGTAATGATCGGTTCACTCATTTCCTCTGGCGCAAGACGACGTAATTCTTCTTCTTTAATATCACCTTCCTCAAGAAGGTTTGTATTTAAGTAGTCAATCAGACCTTTAATGTTCCAATCCTCTTCAATTTCATCTTGCGTATGAAGGGCGATAGCACGTTCTACAGTAGATTTCATCATACCTTCGATAATGCCTCTTAAGTTTTCAGATTCCATTACTTCTTGACGTTGTTTATAAATAACTTCACGTTGTTGGCGAAGTACATCGTCATATTGCAGCAGTTGTTTACGTGCATCGTAGTTGTTTCCTTCTACGCGTTTTTGCGCAGATTCTACCGCACGAGATACCATTTTACTTTCAATTGGCTGTGAATCATCCATACCAAGACGATCCATCATTGCTTTCATATTATCAGAACCAAAGCGGCGCATTAGTTCATCTTCCATTGATAAGTAGAACTGCGTCACACCAGGGTCCCCTTGACGACCAGCACGACCACGTAACTGATTGTCAATACGACGGCTTTCATGACGTTCTGTACCGATAACCGCTAGGCCTCCAGCTTCTTTTACACCTTCGCCTAACTTAATGTCTGTACCACGGCCAGCCATGTTTGTCGCAATCGTTACAGAACCTTTAAATCCTGCTTCTGTAATAATATCAGCTTCACGCGCATGATTTTTCGCATTCAAGACATTATGACGTACACCTTTACGTGTTAACATATTTGAAATAAGTTCAGATGTTTCAATTGCAACTGTACCAACAAGAACTGGTTGACCTTGTTTATGGCGTTTTACAATATCCTCAACAACTGCATTGAACTTACCTTCCATCGTTTTAAAAATTAAATCCGCACGGTCATCACGAACAATCGGTCTGTTTGTTGGGATTACGATAACATTCATATTATAAATGTTACGGAATTCCTCTTCTTCCGTTTTCGCTGTACCAGTCATACCTGATAGCTTTTCGTACATACGGAAGTAGTTTTGGAACGTAATTGTCGCTAACGTCATACTTTCATTTTGAATGTCAACGCCTTCTTTTGCTTCAATCGCTTGGTGCAAGCCCTCACTATAGCGACGACCTTTCATAAGACGACCAGTGAATTGGTCAACAATTACAATTTCACCTTCTTGTACAACATAATCTGTATCGCGGTGCATAACAACGTGTGCACGAAGCGCTTGATTAATATGATGAAGAAGTGCAACATGTTTTAAATCAAATAAGTTTTCAATATGGAAAGATTTCTCTGCCCTCGTAATCCCGTCTTCTGTCAACATGACATTTTTCGTTTTCACGTCAAAGGAGTAATCTTTTTCGTTTTCTAACGTACGAATAAAGGCATTTGCAAAAATATATAGTTCTGTTGATTTTTGTGCTTGTCCAGAAATGATAAGAGGCGTACGCGCTTCATCCACTAAGATGGAATCGACCTCATCAATAATTGCGAAATGAAGCGGACGCTGAACACACTGTTCTTTATACAGCACCATATTATCGCGTAAATAGTCAAAACCAAGCTCGTTATTTGTACTATATGTGATATCAGCAGCGTAAGCAGCTTGCTTTTCCTCACGTGACATACTATTTAAGTTAATTCCTACTGTTAAACCTAGGAACTCATGAAGTTGTCCCATTTCATTCGCGTCACGCTGTGCTAAGTATTCATTGACTGTCACAACATGAACACCTTTACCTGTTAAAGCATTCAGATAAACTGGTAAAGTAGAAGTTAATGTTTTACCTTCCCCTGTTTTCATCTCAGAAATATTTCCTTCATGTAAGGCAATACCACCCATTAATTGGACAGGATAAGGGCGCATACCAAGAACACGTGTCGCCGCTTCACGAACAACCGCAAACGCTTCTGGTAATAAATCGTCTACTGTCTCACCTTTCGTAAGGCGTTCTTTAAATTCAATTGTTTTCCCTTTTAACTGCTCATCCGTTAATGGTTTAATAGATGATTCTAAACTTTCTATTTGATCCACAATTTTCTGCATACGTTTAATTTGGCGCTGGTTTACATCAAACACCTTTTTTAAAATACCGATCATAGGAAATACGCTCCTCTTTTATTAAAATAAAACTTCCGATCGTGCTCTATATTTCTGCTCACGAATCAGTCGTTATAAAGATCTAATTTATTCACTGCCAATTTCTCTCCTAATAAAAAAACAAATGTATAAACCTAATGATAATTGTAACACTTGTTTTATAACTATGACAACAACTGGCCAAGCGCATGGCCTAAATTAGCTGAAACTTTGATCAATAAAGGGGGTTATAGAACGTTTCGATTCCTAGGATAGCTCTTTCCCACAATAACAGAGTAAAGAATGAAAGACTTTCGTATCAAATAAAAAAAACGTAGCCTTTTACAGCTACGTTTTCTATTTATTATTTTGTTTCAATTACTCCATATTTTCCATCTTTACGGCCATATACAACATTTGTTTCATTTGTATCGGCATTTGTGAAGACGAAGAAGTTATGCCCTAACATATCCATTTGTAAAATAGCTTCTTCTACGTCCATTGGTTTTAAATCAAATCGTTTTGTACGTACAAGTTCTAATTCATCCTCTTGCACTTCTTCTTGAGTAGCCGCTGGCTCTGTAAGAATAAATGCAGATTTAACAGAACCTTTTTCACGTAATTTACGATTTACTTTTGTTTTATGTTTACGAATTTGTCGCTCAATTTTATCAACTACTAAATCAATTGCAGCGTACATATCGCTATGAGTTTCTTCAGCTCGAAGTAATAAATCTGTGAATGGGATTGTTACCTCGACACGTTGTTTCTCAGAGTATACTTTTAAATTAACTCTAATCTCTGGGAATGCATCAAAATAACGTTCTAATTTGCTAAGTTTTTTCTCTACATATTCCTTTAATGCTGGAGTTACTTCAATATTTTCACCACGAATGTTGAATTTCATAGATGAATTCCTCCTTTCAAGCCTATGTATATAATTTCGACACCGGCTTAAAAACTCCTTCTAACTTTTTAAAAAAGTTAGCGAAATTGCAATTTATTATCGTTTTTTGTTGAAAAGAAAAGATGCATCGTTTCTATTTACATTTTACCCTATTTGCATCGTAAATAACGAATATAAGTATGGACAATTCGTTACAGAAAAGAAACAACTTTTTGACAACTTTTGTAGCCCCCTGCCACGCAACAAAAAAAACAGAAAGAGACTCTATAGGTGAAAGCCTCCTTCTGTTCTTCATAGCTGCAATTTATATGTTGAAAGTTCAAATTCCCTCTATATAAACCGTTTCCACAACCGCAGCTCTATGTTTCTCACAAAACTCTTCGTTCAACATTATAATTTCACAACATTCGCTGCCTGTGGTCCACGCGCACCATCTACAATATCAAATTCTACTTTTTGCCCCTCTTCTAACGATTTATACCCATCTTGTTGAATTGCAGAAAAATGAACAAAAACATCATCACCTTCTTCACGCTCAATAAATCCAAATCCTTTTTCTGCATTAAACCATTTTACTCTTCCTTGCATGTTCGTTCCATTCCCTTCACTCTAAAAATAAGGGCGTTTGCCCCACAATTTGACTATAACGACTGACAAGATATCAAGTCAAAGAAGTCTTGTCGTCTTTTTATTGTATCTTTCGACACTCTCATCTTACCCACGACAAAGAGTAAGACTGGAAACAGTTTGAGCACCCGCCTCATACAAACACTCTGCAACTTGTCTAATCGTAATCCCTGTCGTATATACATCATCGATGAGCAAAAGATGCTGTCCAGTGAATCTTTCTTCTTTTCGAAAGTAAAAAGGATTGGTTCCCCTAAGTCTCTCGATACGTCTTTTTTTACTTTGCTTTTCCGTATTTTTTCTACTTAAAGATGTTTGTAGAACGAGAAGTGGCAAACAAGATGCCAACAATTCTGCTTGATTAAAACCGCGCTCATATTCCCTCTCCTTGCTAAGCGGAATGGGAATAATCGCATGACAATCTGAAAAGTATTTGCGAAATGCAGCTACAAATTTCGCATGAAAAATTTGTACAAGTTCAGCATCCCCGCGAAATTTAAACCGTGCTAATACTTCCTTCATCCAATCATTATAGACATATACAGATCGATTTTTTATAGGCGAAAACCTGTCTTCTTCCTTCCACCTTACACAATCTCTGCAACAGTTACCCTCTCTATACTCCAGCGCCAGAAACTCAAAAGGTCTGCCGCAGTCATCACAAATTTCTCCTATAATATAGGAAAGTTTTCGTTCACATCTCTCACACATACATCTTCTATCAGACTGAATAAAAAAAGAATACCAGCCCATACTCTCAGAAATAGAATCATCACAAAGTAGACAATGCATTAATCAATCAACCCTTCTTGCTTTGCTCTTTTATTCATAGATTGAATATGCCTTCTCGCTCGTATCATTGCTTCTGTTTTACCATAATGAAAATAAAAGATATCACCATCTGGCCTACGATGACTTCTACCGGCCCTACCAGCAATTTGTACAAGTGCACTTTCCGAGAAAATAGGTTCTTCCGCTCCTAACACCGCTACTTGCAAATTCTCTATCGTCACGCCGCGCTCCAAAATCGTTGTCGTTACTAATAGTGGGATATTTCTTTTTCGAAACGCTGTCACCTTTTCTTTTCGATTTGGATCCTCCGCATGAACGCCTTCAATTCGATTATCTAGTGTTTTTAACAATACACTTACTTCATCAATATAACGTACGTGGGGAACAAATAGAAAAATAGGAGATTGCTTGAGGAGGTGATACTTTAACCATTCAAAAACAACAAATGGGATTTCTTTTCGATTTAGTGCCTTTTTCCAATTGCCACACCACCTGAATCTTGGGACTGGCAAAGGATGTCGATGATAACGTCCTGGAATAATCACACCTTTTTGTTTCCCACTCCATAACTTACGTTTCCATGTTTCTGACGGGGTCGCCGTTAAATAAATTTTTGCTGCCCTATCTTTACTTGCTCGCTCCACCGCATAATGAAGCATCTTGTCCACTGCATATGGAAAGGCATCAATTTCATCGACAATCATAACATCGAAGGCCTTGTAATACCGAAGTAACTGATGTGTTGTAGAAACGAGAAGTCTCGCTTCCTTTTCACGATCCAAACTACCACCATATAGTGCAGCAATCGGTACATCTGGAAAAACAGTTTGTAAACGAGGAGCCAGCTCTAACACAACATCGGTCCGCGGCGTTGCAATACAAACCCGCTCTCCTTTTTGGAGTGCCTCTTCTATACCATAAAAAAGCATCTCCGTCTTACCAGCTCCGCATACTGCCCATATAAAAAAAGATTCTTTTTGGCGTACTGCTTCTGTTACTCCGTTAGCTGCTCTTTCCTGTCCAGGTGATAATTGCCCCTCCCATCGTAAAGAACTCGGCAAAACTTCCCATTCTACATCCCGTATACCTCTAACGAGCACTGTACATTCTCCCACTCGTCCCATCGTAATGCACTTTCGGCAATACGTGCACATTTGATTGCATCGCTTACATAAAAACGAAGCGAATAACCGCCCTTCCATATTTCCACAGCGCTGGCATACATAGCGTAAAGATTTCTTTATGACACCTCTTTCCAAAGAAATATCCCTTTGTCTTTCCAAATGATCTAATTCATCCTTTGAAAATGAAAGTTCTTCTAACAGCACTTGTCTTCCTGCTAGCATAGTAAAGCACCCCTGGCTTTACTATAACCCTTTCTCTTTCTCTCGTAAAAACTCAAAAAAGCCGATAACCTACTTTTAAAATAGTAAGCTATCGACTTTATACACATGTTTTATATGATTAAAAATCCTAGAATCTACCGTAACCTAAGAAATGTTTTTGATTATAGCTGCTGTTAATATCACCGTATGCAATACCTTTATCACTAGCATGAATCATTTGGCCATTACCAACGTAAATACCGATATGAGAAGGGCCTGCTTTATAAGTACCTTGGAAGAATACTAAATCTCCAGGTTGTGGGCTACTTACTTTAGAAACTGAGTTCCAATAACCCGCAACATCTTGACGACCTACACCAAAAATATAAGAAATGAAACCACTGCAATCAAAACCACCATTTGATGGAGATGCACTTCCCCATACATATGGAAGACCAAGGTATTGTTGTGCTTTACCAATTACGCCACCTTTATTTGGTTCTGGTGCTGGTTGAGGTGTTGGCGCTGACTTTGGAGCTGGTTTAGTTTCTTCTTTTTTAGCTTGTCCACCATTATTTGCTGGTGCTGGTGCAGCTTGTTGCGGAGCTGCTTCTTGTGCTTGTGCTGGTGCTGGCGCAGGTTGCTGAGCTTTCTCTGCTTGTTGCTTTGCAGCCTCTTCTTGTGCTGCCTTCTCTTTTGCTTCTTCTTCAGCCATGCGTTGTAATTGTAGCGCTTGTTTTTCAAGATCTTTTAATTGATCTTCTGTGCTTGTCATATTGTTTACAACCGTATCCATTTTACCGCTTAAGTCGTTTACTGCTTCTTGTTTTTTCGCTTTTTCAGTATCAAGATCTTTCTTTACAACTTCAATCTTTGCTTGTGCTTCTTTTAATTCTTTTTGTTTTTCTTTTACCGTTTCAACATCTTTTTTCACAGTTGCTTGCTCTTCTTGTTGCGTTTTCATGATATCTTCATCAGATTCAAGAATTCTAGAAACAGAAGTTAAACGATCTACTAGATCAGCAATGTTTTTAGAGTTTACAACAACCTCTGTTACAACGTTCGTGTTCGGTTGCTCTTGAAGTGCTACTAAACGTTTTCTTAACAAATCTTCACGCTTTGCAATTTTCGTTTGTAATTCTGCAATGTTTTTATTCTTCTTCTCAATTAATGCTTGTGTTTCTTCAACTTTTTTCGTTGTTTCGTCAAGTTTCGCTGCATTTTCTTGAACAGACTTATCTAAACCTTCAACCGTTTTATTTAAGTCATTCATTTGTTTTTGAAGCTCATCACGTTCTTGTTGTTGTTTATGTAAAGTATCATTTTGTGCGTTAATTTGTGTTTTTACGTCCTCAATCTTTTCTGCGAATACATTTGGTGTTACTACTGAAAACATCATAAATCCTGCAGCCAATGCGCAAGATGCAATTTTTAATTTTTTCATTTTGTTTTTACACCGCTTTCTTTTTTTTCTTTTCCGACATATAATCTATTAAAATTTATACCATATTTCGTAAGATTTTTTCTCAATGTTACGCTTTTGTAAAATAAATGTAATATTGCGCTTGTAATTTCCTGACATTTCCCTTCTAATCCTGTATTTTCTTGTAGAATTTTAAGAAAATGACACTGTTTTTTTATACAATTGTCATACATTTGTTATAAAAAAATCACAAGGAAAACTCCTTGTGATTTTTTCTCCCTATCCATGGATTACTTTATTATTTCACCCATTTTTCAGCCCAGTTTTGGACTTCATTCATAACACTTTCTAATGCTTTTCCTTTGTCTGTTAAACCATATTCGATTCTAACAGGTACCTCTGGATAAACATTCCGAACAACTACCCCTTCACTCTCCAATTCCTTTAAACGTTCTGACAGCATACGATCACTCATATTTGGGATAATATCCGCGATTTCTCTAAATCGTTTCGGTTCTTCTAACAGAGATTTAATAATTAAACCCGTCCACTTTTTACTAAGCAGTGTAAAAGCCGACTCAAACTTTGGACATAAACAAGAATTATGCTCCATATGTTTCACCTCTCCTTTATTATAAAATAGTTTCTTATAAAAAGTAAGCAATAAAACTTTCCTCATTTTAGGTTATGTACCATTTTATCACTTCCAAATATTAACTTGTCAATTCAATGTGGATATCCGTAAAAAAACTCTCTACAAAAAGAGAGCTTTTACATTGCTATTATTTTGTATACCAACCTAGACCTAGTGCTCCCTCTCCTAAATGCGTTCCAATTACAGCACCAAAATAACTGATGCGAATTGTAACATGAGGGTATTTTTCCGCTAATTCTTGCTGCCATTCTTTCGCTTCCTCTTCACGATTTGCATGAATGATAACAGCTTCCATTGGCATACCTTTACTCGCTTGCTCATCAAAGATTTCAACGATACGCTTTAGCGCCTTTTTGCGCGTGCGAATTTTTTCAAACGGAATGATAACTTTATCTCTAAAGTATAAAACCGGCTTTACTTGTAATAAGCTACCGATAAATGCTTGTGCGCTATTTAAGCGACCACCACGCTGCAAATGATGCAAGTCATCCACAACAAAATAAGCATCTATAGTTTGTTTCATTTCATCAAATCTAGCTAAAATTTCTGCTGGCATCTTTCCTTCGCTTGCCATTTTTGCACCTTCACGCACATAAAACCCTTGTACTTCACAACTAATTTCAGAATCATACGTATATACGTCTATTCCCTCGACCATTTGCCCAGCTGTCGTTGCTGTTTGATATGTGCCACTAATCCCGCTTGAAAGATGGATACTAATAACCGCATCGTATTCTTTTGATAATTCTTCAAATAGCTCCACAAATTTTCCAATTGCTGGTTGAGAAGTTTTTGGAAGTTCTTCATGTTCACGTACTTTTACATAAAAATCATCCGCTGTAATTTCTGCTTCTTCTTGGGAAGAATTCGCCCCAAAAATTACATCTAATGGGATCATATGTATATTGAGTTCTTCACGAATATGCTTCGGTATATATGCTGTACTATCCGTAACAATAGCTGTTCTCATTTTCGTACCTGCCTTATAAAAAAGTTTTTATTTCCTAATTTTACACGAAAATTGGAAAAGGTGCATTAGTGTATGAAAAATGCTGATTTAAGATTATAATCAACACTAGGGAAATTTACAACAAAAACATTAAATTTATAATAGAATTTGCCACCTTGCTATAAAAAATGTTTGAATCTGAAAACTCCCCATTTTACAATAAAGAGTACTAGTAATTTTGAAAGGTAGGAGCGTATACTATTGCTATTACAATATTTAACAATCAAAGGATACGGTGAACACGAAATTGTCATTCAAAAATCACGTTTCATTTGCTATATAAGCCGAGCGAAAACAGAAAAAGAAGCACAGGAATTTATTCAAAAAATAAAAAAACAACACTGGAACGCGACGCATAACTGTTCAGCCTATTTAATCGGGGAACAAGATCAAATTCAAAAGGCAAATGACGATGGTGAACCAAGCGGTACAGCTGGTGTGCCTATGCTAGAAGTATTGAAAAAACGTGGATTGAAAGATACTGTCGTTGTCGTCACACGATATTTTGGTGGCATTAAACTTGGTGCTGGTGGTTTAATTCGTGCATATGGAAAATGTACAAGTGAAGGACTTAACCATGTAGGTGTTGTTGAACGAAAATTAATGCGGGTTATGAAGACAGAAGTTGAATATACACTACTTGGGAAAATTGAAAATGAATTACGCCACTCGAAATATGTGATTAAAGAGATACATTACCTAGAAAATGTGACATTTGACACTTATGTGGAAGAAGATCAAAAACAAACTTTCACAAATTGGATGATTGAATTAACAAATGGGCAATGTACAATACAAGAGGATGACATGCTCTATTTAGAGCATGACGTTGTTCAACAATAACATATTGATTAAAGGGAGATTATGTATGGAAGAGCGTTATCATCATCTCCAGAAGAGAAGAATTAAAAAAAAGCGCAGACGTAGATTTTTCATCTATCTCATTATTATAGGCCTAATTAGTAGTGTAGGACTTTATGTATTTAATTCTTATTCGTCACTTATGGAGATGTATAGTGGTTTTACTCGCGATAAATCAAAATTACGTGCGGTAAATGTAGAAATTACAAAAGAACCTTTCAGCGTCCTGATTATGGGGATTGAAGATTATGCAACAGATGGACAAAATGGACGAACAGATTCTCTTATGTTCGCAACAATTAATCCAAAAACACAAAATGTTTCAATTATGAGTATTCCACGTGACTCACGTGTTACAATTGCTGGAAAAAATAAAAAAGATAAAATTAACGCCGCACATGCTTATGGTGGAGAAAAAATGGCATTAGAAACCGTAGAAGGTTTTTTAGGCGTGCCTGTTGACCATTATGTTAAAATTGATTTCAAAGGCTTTAAAGGAATTGTTGATGCTGTTGGCGGTATTACAGTCGATGTTCCGTTCGATTTCGAGGAACGATCTGATATAGATTACTACAAGCTAATTCAATTTAAAAAAGGAAAACAAGAATTAAATGGTGAAGAAGCGCTCGCTTATGTCCGAATGCGGAAACAAGATCCGAACGGAGACCACGGCCGTGCTGATAGACAGCGCCAAGTACTTGCTGCGGTTGCTAGTAAGCTAAATTCCACTTCCACCGTCTTTAAGATTAAAGAATTAGCAGAGGTTGTTGGAAAATATATAAAAACTGATATACCTGTATCTGACGGCCTTGCCCTATACACTAAGTTATCTGGATTCGATCCATCTAACATACAGACGATTCAATTAAAAGGTGAAGATAAAAAACTAAACGATATTTATTACTTTATTCCAGATGAAGTAGGCTTACAAGATGTTCGTAATACAATTTTAGCAAACTTGGGTAAAGAAAAAATAAACACGAATTCAACAACCAATAATGATTCTGGTTCTAGTTCTAGTTCTAATTCTGGTTCTAATACAAATTCATCAAATTCCTCTACTAAGACGAAAACAGAGGAACCTCCATCTACGAATGCGAATGCGGAATGGTTAATGCGCAATCATCAGTAGAGCATAAAAAAAGAGACTTTTCCTATACTAATAAAAATAGGAAAAGTCTCTTTTTACTTACTTTTGATTAAAGTATTGTAAAATCGCTTCTACAATACGCTCTGAAGCAAGGCCATCACCGTAAGGATTAGACGCTTGTGCCATTTTATTATGTGCTTCTTCGTTAGATAACAAGTCATCCGCAAGCGTGAAAATCGTCTCTTCATCTGTACCCGCTAATTTTAATGTACCTGCTTCAATGCCTTCTGGACGTTCTGTCGTATCACGAAGAACAAGAACCGGCACCCCAAGGGAAGGCGCTTCCTCTTGCACACCACCAGAGTCTGTTAATATTAAGTATGAACGTGCTGCAACGTTATGGAAATCAATTACATCTAGTGGTTCAATTAAGTGAATACGATTATGATCTCCCAAAATATCATTCGCTGTTTCACGCACAACAGGGTTCATATGTACTGGATATACAACTTGTACATCTTCATACTTGTCAACAAGGCGTTTAATTGCACGGAACATATTACGCATTGGTTCCCCTAAATTTTCACGACGATGCGCTGTCATAAGTACAAGTCGGTCATTTCCAAGCTTCTCAAGTACTGGATGACTATATTCTTCTTTTACTGTCGTTTTTAGCGCATCAATTGCTGTATTTCCTGTTACGAAAATACGTGCTTCATCTTTATTCTCTTGTTGCAAGTTCGTTGCTGATTTTGCTGTAGGAGAGAAATGAAGATCTGCCATTACACCTGTTAATTGACGGTTCATTTCTTCCGGGTATGGAGAATATTTATCCCATGTGCGAAGTCCAGCTTCAACATGACCGATTGGAATTTGATTATAGAAAGCAGCAAGACTTGCAATAAAAGTAGTTGTTGTATCACCATGTACAAGAACGATATGCGGCTTTGCTTCCTTCATTACTTTATCTAAACCCTCTAAACCACGTGTTGTAATATCAATTAATGTTTGACGGTCTTTCATGATATTTAAATCAAAATCTGGTTTAATACCGAAAATATCCAATACTTGATCTAGCATTTGGCGATGTTGCGCTGTCACTGTCACAATTGATTCAATTTGCTCAGGATGTTTTTGCAATTCTAATACAAGAGGTGCCATTTTAATCGCTTCCGGACGTGTTCCAAAAATTGTCATCACTTTTAAACGTTTAGTCATTTCACTGCCTCTTTTCTTTCACTAATTACAATCTACGAAAAGCTAACATAAAATCTCTCCTTTTGAGTGGGAGAGCGCGTCCAGCTATGCATAGAAACGGTCAAATCTTCTTTTAGCTCCACGCCAAGTAAAACAAAAGGAGAAAACGAGCGAAGATCTCCTTTTATTTTCATAGCCGCTATTTGGATACAGCTTCTCAACATGGATTTATATAGTATTGTTACACCCACCATTATATAGGAGAGTATACAAGGACAAAAGAGAACCTTCTTAATAGACCGTAGAAACTTTCCTATTACAAATACTTTTTCTGCCAACAGAATAGTAATCCATTCTATGCTTTTCAACATCTTTCCCAGTATAACAATTTCTACCATCAAATAAAATAGGTTCACGCATAAGCTTCACATACTTCTCTAATGGATACGTTCGTATGCATTCCCATTCGGTTACAATAAACGCTGCATCTCCTTCTGTAATTGCCTCATCTAAATTGGTTGTATATTTTATTTCGTCTCCAAACAACTGTTGTACATGCAATAGAGCTTGCGGGTCATATACAATTACATTTGCTTCCATCTCTAATAACTCTTTTATAATGAGAAGAGACGGCGCTTCCCTAATATCATCTGTATTTGGCTTAAAGGCCACTCCTAATACTGCAACCTTCTTTCCCCTCATGTTCATTACACTTCTAGCTTTCCGAACAAGCAACATCTGTTGATTATTATTCACTTCAATTACCGCTTTGAGTAGCCTAAAATCATGCGCAACATTACCTGCGATTTGAACAAGAGCATCCGTATCTTTTGGGAAACATGAACCTCCATAACCGATACCTGCCTGTAAGAAATGTGGACCGATTCGTCGATCTATTCCCATGCCACCTGCTACTTCTAACACATCTGCGCCCACTTTTTCACATATATTAGAAATTTCATTGATGAAGCTAATTTTCGTAGCTAAAAAAGCATTGGAGGCATATTTAATCATCTCAGCACTGCGGGTATCTGTAACAAACGTTTCCATTCGTAGCTTGCTGTATAACCCCTCTACTTTCTGTGCGATTTCTTCTGTTTCGGCTCCTATGACAATACGATCACCATGGAAAAAGTCATGTATACCCGATCCTTCACGTAAAAACTCTGGATTGGATACCATATGTATGATATGCCGTCCTTGTAACTTCTCCTGAATCCATTCCTTCATTTGATCGTTCGTACCTACAGGAACCGTACTTTTGGTAACCACAATTACATCTGAATTTGCATATATCCCAATTTCATAACAACTATTACGAATATATGTTAAATCTGCCGTCCCATCCGGTAAAGAAGGTGTTCCCACTGCTACAAATATAAAATCTACATGTTTAAATGCCTCTGCTTGACTTGATGTAAATACTAGTCTTTTTTCTTGGACAGCTGCATTGACTAATTGTCCTAAACCTGGTTCATAAATTGGCATTTCCCCTTGCTTCATTCGTGCTATTTTTCCTTGATCTATATCAAAACAAGTAACTGAATGACCTAATGTGGCTAATCCTACTCCAGTAATTAATCCAACATATCCAGTACCTATCACTGTAATTTTCATTAGATGTTCCGCACACACTACCTAACATTATATTTTAGGTATTTTTGTGCTTCCCCCTTTCATACGAAGAATGAATATAGGACAATCCCTTTAAGAGTTTCTTTTCCTCTGTATTAAGACATGGAATATACAGAAGAGATAACATGCCATCTCTCACCCCTTATTATATGAGCCGTCTTCTCTTTCATTTTTTAAGATTTTGTAAAATACCATCATTACATTTGAACATATTTGTTTACAAACTGTTCCATTATCAACACATTGAACAGTTCCATATTTTAACACGAAACGTACATGTTTGAACGTGCAACACTTATAGTAAAGAGATTCATTATCGGCCACATCGTATCGTATGTAAATGTTATAAGCTATACTAAATGATACGATATATTGTAACCTTCTTGTGGGACATTATATTTATCATAAATTTGTCATATTTTTATCTGTTTCCAATTACGTTGAACGAGAAAAAAGATTGAATTCTAATCTTTTTGTGATACCATATGTTATGAGCCTGCAAATAAACATCTTAATTTTCAGATAATTATCGAAAAACTACGTTAAAATATAAAAGGTGGGGTATTAATGGACTCACAAGTGATTTATGCAGTTTTGGCATCTTTCATTACCGTATTAGTCGTTACTCCTTTCGTCATCAAATTAGCATTTAAGATCGGAGCAACTGATAGGCCAAACGCACGTAAAGTACACCAAAAAATTATGCCTCGCCTAGGTGGACTGGCAATTTTCATTGGTGTAGCTGTAGGATTCATTGTTAGTGGATTATATGAACAAAGAATGCTATCCATTAGTTTAGGGGCTGTCATCATTGTCATTATCGGTATTTTAGATGACATGTATGAATTATCGGCAAAAGTAAAGTTCGGTGGACAACTAGTAGTTGCCGCATTCATCGTAAAAAGTGGATTATTAGTTCAGGTGTTATACATTCCATTCCTAGGAGATACTGAGCTTGGTCTACTTGCATATCCAATTACAATATTCTGGATTGTCGGTATTACAAACGCCATTAACTTAATTGATGGATTAGATGGATTATCCGCTGGTATTTCATCCATCGTTCTTGCAACGTTAGCATATATGGCCTTTACTAGTCCGATTGGTACTGGTGCTGTCATTATTCTACCATTAGCACTTATTGCACTTGCAAGTACACTTGGGTTTTTATTCTATAACTTCCATCCAGCAAAAATTTTCATGGGAGATACAGGTGCACTGTTTTTAGGATACTGTATTTCTGTTATATCCTTACTTGGATTGTACAAAAGCGTAACGTTATTCAGCTTCGTTGTTCCAATTATTATTTTAGGTGTACCAGTGTTCGATACAACCTTTGCAATTATTCGACGTGTTGTAAACAAAAAGCCAATTTCTGCACCAGATAAATCACATTTACATCATCGGCTGTTAGCAATGGGCTTCTCTCATCGTACAACGGTACTTATCATTTATGCATTCGGCATTTTCTTTAGCGTAAATGCAATTATATTCACTAGCGCAACATTATGGTTATCCATTATCCTTCTGTTCGCTTTAATCTTCTTTACTGAACTCATAGCAGAAGTAATTGGTCTTGTGCACGAGCGTTATAAACCAATTATTTCCTTCTATAAAAAAGTGAAAAAACGCGAAGACTAATTATAGTATTGTCTTTACTAGCAAAGAATATTCAAATAGCACTCTTTCTTTTTAAGAAAGAGTGCTATTTTTATTTCCAAAATATAGTTTGTTTGAGAGTTCTTCTATTGGAGAAAGATATACATATAAAGGGAATCATGAGAATATAATCTTAATTCCTTCTTCATGACTGTTAGATTGAGGGTGAGTATAATGATAAAGCAAATGTTTCTATGTATTATTATATTTTTGAGTATTACTACATGTTCGATATCTTATACTGAAGCAGCCGCTAACTCCCCACTTATACATCAATCTCCGGCTCAGGACACGGCTCTTCCGTCCAAAATTGCATACTTAACATTTGATGATGGGCCAAACAAGTACACATCACAAATTTTAAACATCTTAAAACAAAAACAAGGAAAAGCAACCTTCTTTGTAATTGGTAGCAAGGCTTCACATTACCCCCAAATAATGAAACGTTTCATACAAGAAGGTCATTATATCGGTCTTCATAGCATGTCCCATGACGTAAAACGTCTATATACTGGTGATCCATCCACTTTAATTACTGAAATGGAACAGACCCGCTCAATTGTCCGTCGCACCGCAAACTTGGATACACACCTTGTTCGCGTTCCATATGGTAGTATGCCTTATTTAAAAAAGAATTATCGTGATGCGCTTGTTTCTGCTCAGTACAAAATGTGGGATTGGACAATCGATACATATGACTGGAAAAGTTATCATAATCCTTCGGCTGTACTAGAGCGTGTTATGAACCAAAACGATGAACAAGTTGAAGTTATTTTAATGCATGATTCTAGCGTTACCGTACAAATTCTTCCAAAGGTAATTGATTACCTCAAAGCAAAAGGGTACACACTTCTTCCTTATAATCCTTCCTCACATTTAGAAGTTAACTTTTGGAAGGACACAAGATTGTAACAGCTTTAGTATATATACTAGGGCTGTTTCGTCTTTTTCTCTTCCCACACTTCCTATTTTTGTGTAAAATTTTAAATAGTGACGAAGTTTCGAGGTGAAGAAAAATGAAACGAATGGACCTCATTTATAATGTAATAAAGAAGGGGAATTACTCAGAAGGTGTAACAGCATCTGAACTCGCTACCTTTCTACAGCTAGACCGTGCAAATGTAAGCAGCGATTTAAATAAACTGGTGAAAGAGGGTCGTTTATCTAAAACAGGGACACGCCCTGTCCGTTTTTATTTAGGAGTTAACTCTCATATGGAAACGCATTCAGAGAATGACACTTCACTCGATACCTTTGCAAAAGAGAACACAAGCCTCAAAATTGCGATTGAAAAAGCAAAGGCCGCTGTACTCTATCCGCCAAATGGTATGCATACATTACTACTTGGAGAAACAGGTGTCGGGAAATCTATGTTTGCCTCTTTAATGCATGAATACGCAATTGAAGTTAATCGGCTCCCAAAAGATGCACCGTTTATCGTCTTTAACTGTGCGGACTACGCAAATAATCCACAGCTCTTACTTGGGCAGCTTTTCGGGATAAAGAGAGGTGCTTACACTGGTGCAAGTGACCAAAAGGGATTAATTGAAAAAGCTCATGAAGGCATTCTCTTTCTAGATGAAATACACCGCCTTCCGCCAGAAGGACAAGAAATGCTATTCACATTTATTGACCGGGGTGTGTATCGTCGCCTTGGAGAAACAGAGAACGAGCGCCGAGCACAAGTATTAATTATTACCGCAACAACTGAAGAACCAAACTCGTTTTTACTGAAAACATTTACACGGCGAATTCCAATGACCGTAACGCTTCCACCACTTCGTGAACGAACACATCAGGAGCGCTTTTCACTATTGCAGCTCTTTTTTACAAATGAAGCGATTCGCCTACGAAAAGAAATTCATGTCAGCCCAAATACAATGCGCGCATTCGTCTTTTATCAATGTCCAAACAATATCGGACAATTAAAAACCGATGTACAAATCGCCTGCGCAAAAGCCTATTCTGATTTCGTAACAAAAAAGAGAGATTCTGTACGTGTTTCTAGCACTGACTTACCATGGTACATGAAAGAAGGCTTATTTATCGAAAGAAAAAGTCGCCATCTGTATCAAGTACCAAACGAAACTTTTGTGTTTACGAGTGACGAAGGATGGAGTAGACATAAAACAGAAGATACACGCTCTTCCATTTATGATTACATCGATCATAAATATGAAGAACTCCAAGCACGCGGGATTGAAGAAAAAGAATTAGAATTATTAATAGACAATGATATCCAAAGCTTTTTCGTTCATTATTTTAATCAAGTGTCCAAAAAGACAAATCATGAAAACGTCTTTAAAATCGTCGATCGTAATATTGTTTCTGTTTGCGAAAAAATCGCTGAACTAGCAGAAAAACATTTATCTAAGACATTCGATGAAAAAGTCTTTCTCGCTTTAAGTTTACATGTACAGACAACTTTACAACGTTTACAAGGCGGGAAACAAATTCATCACCCACAGCTGAATCAAATTCGTACGAAATATAAAGAAGCTTTCTCCGTTGCCATGCAATGTATCCAGCTGTTAGAAGAAGAATTACAAATAACGATGCCGATTGATGAAGCTGGATTCTTAACGATGTTTTTTGTTGTTGATCCCATCCCAGCTTCCCAAACAGAAGTAAAAGTATTAATTTTGGCTCATGGCAATGGTATCGCAACAGAAATGGCAAATGTATCCAATGAACTTCTCGGTATCGATGAAGTAACAGGAATTGATATGCCCCTTCATGAATCGCCGAAAGATTTCTTAGAACGAGTAAAAATGTACATGAAAACACTAGGACATATAAATGGACTTCTCTTACTTGTCGATATGGGGTCACTTGCTTATATCGGAGATATACTAGAGACGGAATTCCATATCCCTGTACGCGTTCTCTCGATGACAAGTACGCCGCACGTACTCGAAGCAGCGCGAAAAGCCCAGCTCGGTTACTCATTAGATACGTTATATGAAACCGTGAAAAATTTAACACCGTTTTACTTGAACGTACAAGAAGAAAAGAAAAAGCCACTCGCTCCAATGAAATCAGTCATTTTAACAGCTTGTTTAACAGGAGAAGGAAGCGCACTGGCCATTCAAAAAATGCTTGAAAACTATTTGCGATTCGATAAGGATTTAATAGAAATTATTCCGATTAGTATCGTTCATGAAAAAGATTTAACAAAAATGATCGAAAATATAAAGAAAGAACGCAATATGATTTGTATTGTTACAAACTTTGATGTACAAGTACCATGTTTAACTTATCATTTCCAAGATATTATAAACTACAAAGCCATTCAACCGATTCAAGAATTAATTACGTATGAAGAAACATATGCAAAAATGGCTGATATTCTCGGGCAACAAATGCAACGCGAAGATGGAGCACTGATGATTAAAACAATACGGTACGCGCTCAATACAATTCAAGAGCTCATCTCTTTACAGTTAAACCCTGATAGTTTAATGGGAGTTATTTTGCATATGAGCTGTATGATTGATCGGCTGCAAAAGGGAGAAAAACTCCTCCCTTACCCTGACAAAGAAGCACGTAGACAAGATGAATACTGGATGTATATGAAAGTAAAAAAAACGCTGCAACCGATTGAAAATACGTTTGACGTACAAATTCCAGATGATGAAGTATTTTATGTAATGGACTTCTTCATAAAGAATCAACCAGAAAAAAAAGAATAAAGTAAATATGCCCATGAATGTTAACATTCATGGGCATATTTACTTAACGGCTTATCGATCGGCTATACCCCTTTATCTTTCCACGTATTTCTCCTCTTGCATATGCTCTTGTATGAACATTTACATATGCATTCATTTCTTCAATTGCCTGCACAAGATTTTCGAACGTCTTCCCTTGCAAAGGCCCTTCTAGATCTTCAGTGGACACCATACCTGTTATCGTTCCTTCATTTACACTAATTCCATGCTTCACAGGTCCATATAAAAACATTACCACTGGTCCTGTCTGATTCCCTTTGCCTAAGTGAATTTGGCAAGATGTTATCTTCTCAATATTCTTCAATATGATCCTATAATGTAGTTTTGTAAAATTGCTATTGAAAATAAGTTCAGCTACCCCATAAGCCTTTGTTTCTACAGGAGGTAATTCATTACCACCTTTTAGCTTAGCAACAAAATGTTTTGTCATACGAGCAACATTCTCCTTATATAAATTTCAATTTGAATAGCTGGCATCTCTTTAACTAATTTATTGCTGGGACACGATTAATTATGACTTTTTCAGAGGCGCTTTTTCATGAGGATTATTCCACTCAAGAAATCTTTACAAAAACATTACATCATAGCCATTCCCTTTGCTTAGGTCCTCCTTGTATAATGCACATAGACTTGAAATTTCTTTAGGAGGCCACCTTGAAAACGATAATAGAAATCTTTCTCGTATCACTTAAACTAGGTCTTACCTCTTTCGGAGGTCCTGTAGCTCATCTTGGGTACTTCCATCACGAATACGTACAAAAGCGAAAATGGATGGATGAGCGAAGCTATGGCGATTTAGTAGCACTCTGTCAATTCCTTCCTGGCCCTGCAAGCAGTCAAGTTGGAATTGGCATCGGTTTATCACGCGGAGGACTCCTTGGAGCTATAGCCGCTTGGACTGGATTTACACTCCCATCCGTTCTTGTACTTGTCTTTTTTGCTTCACTGCTCCAGCAATTTCATGTGACGGATGCTGGCTGGATTCATGGTTTAAAGCTTGTAGCAGTAGCAATTGTCGCCCATGCAATATGGGGAATGGCTCAGAAATTAACACCGGATCGAAACCGAGCAACCATTGCAATCATCACTGCTGCAATCGCATTATTATTTCCAAGTACATGGACACAAGTTGCACTTATTCTACTTGCTGGTTTTATCGGTTGGCTCTTATATCGTAAGTATGAAGTTCCACCTGCTAGCAAAATACATATTCCTATTTCACGTATAACAGCCATCTTGTGCCTTTTACTATTCCTTAGTTTATTATTCTTGTTACCAATCTTACGACCATTTTCACACTGGATTGCCATGTTTGATAGTTTCTATCGCTCCGGCTCACTCGTGTTTGGCGGGGGACATGTCGTTCTTCCTCTTCTTGAAAATGAATTTGTACTAAATGGCATGATGACAAAAGAACAGTTTCTAGCAGGATACGGTCTAACACAAGCCGTTCCAGGTCCTCTTTTTACATTTGCATCTTACATAGGAGCTGTGCTGGATGGAACGCTAGGAGCCATTCTTGCAACAATTGCTATCTTTCTTCCTGCATTCTTGCTTGTCATTGGTGTACTGCCATTTTGGGATCAAGTTAGAAGCTTGTCTTATGTACAAGGCGCACTCCTTGGTATTAATGCTGCTGTTGTTGGCATTTTACTAGCTGCTTTTTACAATCCAATTTGGACAAGCTCCATCATAAGTACGCCTGACTTTGTCATCGCCTCTCTCCTATTTTGTCTATTAGCATTTTGGAAAGCACCACCATGGATCATAGTTGTTCTTGGCGCCGTTAGTGGCTATATTCTTTCTATTATCTAGCCATACAAAAAGACGGTCTTAATTGAAATGAACCCAAAAAGTTAGACAGAAAAATTAAGCGGCTGATTGGATATGAGTCCGGTATTGTACTGGACTCATTCCATTTAACTTTACTTTAATTCTTTTGTGGTTGTAATAATGAATATAATCCTCTAATTCTACCTTAAAATGTTCCATACTTTCAAATTCTTTAAGGTAGAGTAATTCAGACTTTAATAAGCCAAAGAAATTTTCTATGACTGCATTGTCCAAACAGTTTCCCTTACGGGACATACTTTGGATAACCTTGTATTTTTTTAGTGCTTGTTGGTATTTCTTCATTTGATAATGCCATCCTTGATCTGAGTGAAGAATAGGAGTT
>NZ_FNQA01000019.1:0-60939 GCF_900107445.1 Bacillus sp. 166amftsu
GGGTCCATCCATAAGTGACAGCCGAAGCCGCCTTTCAATTTCGCGCCATGCAGCGCAAAATGTTATCCGGTATTAGCCCCGGTTTCCCGGAGTTATCCCAGTCTTATGGGCAGGTTACCCACGTGTTACTCACCCGTCCGCCGCTAACTTCATAAGAGCAAGCTCTTAATCCATTCGCTCGACTTGCATGTATTAGGCACGCCGCCAGCGTTCATCCTGAGCCAGGATCAAACTCTCCAATAAAGTTAGTTTGTCTAGCATCTAAAATAAAAATTGACGTTTCACGTTGTTTGTTTCGTTCAGTTTTCAAAGAACTCGTTTGCCGCTCATTTGCGACTTCCTTATGTTAACACTTTCATATTTCAATGTCAACTAAGTTTTTCAATTTCTTTTTTTCGCTTTCTGCGTTTCTCGCATCAGCGACGGTTATTAATTTACCATATATTAAATCATATCGTCAACACTTTTTAATAAAAAATTCTTTTTCTTACATAACGTGTGCACTCTTCCGCATTTGCTACTCTTCGAAACAAACAAAAAATAATTTTATATCTTTCTTCCATTGTTTTTTTTACGACATCATGTATTCTCTCGTCTGCAAAATCAAATAAAAGCTCATCTAGTTCCCTCTTCAATAAATATTCTATTTCTTTCTGTTCTTCTTTTGTAATCATAATCCCAAACAAACTATCACCTCAACAATTACTCATAACCACTAAAATCGAAACTCATACTATATCGTCCATTATATCCATTTCCTATAATGTTAATCTTTCAGTTCTCTTTTCAACTTTTTAAGCATATAAGTAACTGAAAAGGATTGGACAAAGGGGCGGAGTATTATGTTTTTCTTTTTTATAACAAGTAAACGTAAATTTAAGCACATTAGTTTAATTATTGTACTATCCTTATTTACAGCATGGCTTCTCTTTTTAAAGACATATTCTCATCAGTCTGCTTTTTCAACTGCTACTGGTCCAAAAGTCATTTACAAAGGTGATACCGCCAAAAAACAGGTTGCGTTAACATTCGATATTAGTTGGGGAGATAAAAAGGCAATTCCTATTCTTGATACTTTAAAAGAAAGAAACATTAAAAATGCGACTTTCTTCCTCTCTGCAGCATGGGCAGAAAGACATCCCGATATTGTTGAACGAATTATACAGGATGGTCACGAAATTGGAAGTATGGGATATAACTATACCTCTTATACTTCTTTGGAAGCGAACGAGATACGAAGAGATCTTTTACGCTCACAAGGTGTTTTTGCAAAACTTGGAATAAAACAAATCAAGCTCTTGCGTCCTCCTAGCGGGGAATTTAATAAAACAGTTCTCAAAGTAGCAGATTCTCTTGGATATACTGTTGTACACTGGAGTAATAATTCAAACGACTGGAAAAATCCTGGTGTAAATAAAATTGTATCTACGGTTTCTAACAATTTACGAGGTGGAGATATCATTTTATTACATGCTTCGGATTCGGCACTTCAAACAAATAGATCTCTACCGCTGCTCCTGCAGAAATTAAAAAGTGATGGCTATGGGCAAGTATCTGTATCACAACTTATTTCTAACACAAATGCAAAAAGTAAAGACATAAAATAAAATCTCTATCTTCTACTTTCTTTCGTTTCCCTAAATTTCGAATCAGATTCTTATTGCTTACAAATAACGAAATAAACATCCCCCCTATCAAAAATGGTACAACACCTCACTCAAAAGATGTTGTACCATTTTTCACGCTTATCCTCTTAACTAGCCGACTTACTTCTTTGTCCTATTAAACGATGTAATATGAGTAACTGATATGCATTACACAGTAAAAGTGGGATAACCATTAAATATAACCAATCAGTATCATTAATACGAAGCGCCGGTACCCATTCAAGAATTGTTACGACGACCATAAAGAATAAAGCAGGTATAAACGCTTTTTTATTCGTCTCTTTACTCTTTATATAAGCTACAATCGCTCCGAATATAAATAATATTCCAGCTACCAGAATATTATTCCCTAACGAAACATCCCCATTTGCGACGAGTACTGATCTTAAGTACACAAAATCAAACAGTACAAATGCAATAAAAATGAGCTGAACTGCATTCCAAAGAGAAGATGATCGGAACATTCCTAGTCCAAAACGATGAACCGTTAAATACGCAAAAAACCCCATTTGACTAATTACACTAAAAATAAAACCTACACCAAGTAACCAAAAAGAAATCATTAAAATTTCTTTAACGTCAAAATTTTGAAAAAATTTTGCGTACTTGTCCCATCCTAGAATAAAACCAATCAGGATTGTACTGATTCCTCCAAGCAGCAACGTCGTTAAAAATAGTCGTACCCATTTTCGGCTATTCACAACCCATCCCCCATTATTGATATATTTCTACTTAAATTGTATCAATGACAATTTCAAAAAGCTAGCCATGAACATGTATAAATTCCTCTAAGATATTTATATTAAAAAAGAGAACTGTGTTGAAAGGAGCTCCAGCTAATGAAACGGATGCTGCTCGTTTTAGTTTCTTCCCTTCTTTTTACTGTACTTGTTGCATGTGCACAAGGAAAAGAAGCGAAATCTGAATTAGATTACGACCAAACCAAAAAAATGATTGTCGATATTTTAAAAACCGATCAAGGGAAGAAAGCAATTCAAGATGTATTAACAGATGAGAAAATGAAACAAGCACTTATATTAGATGAAACTGTGGTCAAAAAAACGATTGAAGATGCAATGGTATCCGAAAAAGGGCAGCAGCTTTGGGAAAAACTATTTAAAGATCCTGAGTTTTCATCAAAATTTGCTAAAGGCATTGAAAAAGAACAAACAGCCTTAATGAAGACCCTATTAAAAGACCCAGAATACCAAGCAGGCGTTATAGAAATTATGAAAAACCCCGAAGTAGAGAAAATGATGCTACAAACAATGAAAAGCAAAGAGTATCGTCAATATTTGCAACAAGTATTAACAGAAACTGCTGAAAGCCCACTCTTCCAAGCTAAGATGATTGACATCATTAGTAAAGGCATTGAAAAAGCCGAAAAAGGTGGAGGAGCCGAGAAAAAAGAAGGTGGTGGAGAAGGCGGAAAAGGCGGATCAAAAGAACAAAAATAAAACAAATCTCTACACATAATAATTTCCCCACCTCTATATTGGGCGGGGAAATTCTCTACTCGTAGAGGTTTATTTTTGTTTAACTGATGTTCTATCAATAACTTGCTCAGCTATCGTCCGATAGATGACACCTGTTTTATGTGTGTCCTCGTATACAGATGGTGCAAAATCTTCTTTATTCCAATCTGGTTGTTGAAGTGGAATTCGTCCTAATACATCTGTTTGTAATTCTGCGGCTAATTTATCTCCTCCGCCTTTTCCAAACACATACTCTTTCTCACCGGTTGCTTTACTTTCGAAGTAAGCCATATTTTCAACAACCCCAAGAATACTATGTTCCGTACGGAGCGCCATAGCACCTGCACGAGCTGCTACAAAGGCCGCTGTTGGATGAGGCGTTGTTACAATAATTTCTTTACAAGATGGTAGCATTGAATGAACATCTAAAGCTACATCCCCTGTACCTGGTGGCAAATCTAACACTAAATAGTCTAAGTCGCCCCATTCCACCTCTGTGAAAAAATGATTTAACATTTTACCAAGCATTGGTCCTCTCCAAATAACAGGAGCATTGTCTTCTACAAAGAAGCCCATCGAAATTACTTTTACCCCTAAACGCTCCACAGGAATAATTTTATCCCCTCTTACGATTGGACGTTTTTCGATTCCCATCATATCAGGCACACTAAAGCCATATATATCAGCGTCAATAATACCAACTTTCTTTCCTAAACGAGCTAATGAAATGGCCAAGTTTACAGAAACTGTGGATTTACCAACTCCACCTTTTCCACTTGCAACTGCTAAAAATGTCGTTTTAGAATGCGGTGATAATAAAGATTGGCTTTCTTGCTCTTCCACTGGCGGCGCAAACTGTGCCAATTCGTCCTCTGTAAATTCGGCAAAACGTAAGCCAACCGTTGCTGCTCCAAGCTCTTTCACAAGCTTCACAATAGTAGCCTGCAATTGCATTTGTTCAGCAGTTCCTGTTTTTACAATTGCAATTTTAACACTGACATGCTCTTTCTCAGGCTTTACAGTTACCTCTTTAATTGCATTTGTTTCTTTTAACGTTTTATGTAGAAATGGATCCGCAATCCCTTCAAGCGCCTCCACTACCTGCTCTTTCGTTACCATAATCAGCCCAGCCCCCTGTATGAAAAAATAAAGTAATGTTACATAAATTGGGTTTGTTTATTTTCATTTTCAAAATAAATGCGTTTACATTTCCAGTATAACATATTTTCCGAAAACTTCGTTAACAAGAGCGATTCAAAAAATCCTCCTTATTCAGGAGGATTTCCTTTTTCCGTAAAATAACGTAGTATTCCACGGTATATTGCAGCTGCCACTTTTTGCTGATATTTCTCCGAATTCAACATATATCTTTCATTCACATTTGATAAAAATCCAGCCTCAATTAAAGCTCCCGGTGTTTTCGCATACTTAAGCAAATAAACATGAGCAATTGTTTTAGCTGAACGGTTTGTATTTTCTAGACTCGTTCGTAATTCAGCCTGTATAAACTTCGCTGCTCGTTCATTTTCAATTAAAGAGCGATAGTAAAACGTTTGTGCACCTTTTGACCCGCTACTCGGCAAAGCATTTAAATGAACGCTCGCAAAAAAGTCAACATCGGGCTTATTAATAATTTCTACACGTTTTTTGAGATCCTCTGCTTTGCGCCTACTATATGACTTTGTATCTTTGTCAGCTAAATCATAATCTCCCTCTCGCGTTAAAATAACTAATGCACCTTGTTCTTGTAAATAATCTTGTACCATTTTTGTAATTTCAAGCGTAATGTCTTTTTCTACAATATCTTTTCCACCAACCGCCCCTCCATCTGGTCCACCATGCCCGGCATCCAATACAATTACTTTCCCAGATAGGGGTAAGTTCCAAGCTCGCCATGATTTTGTAATTTGAAATTCTTGTTTCACCAAGAAAAACAGTACAACTGCAGCAAGCATAAAAGAGATAATTCGAATTCTCTTCATACCTTTCCTCCTCCAGCTAGTCCCTCTAATTACTTATATGGGACAAGAGGAAAATTTATGCTTCTCTTCTTAATGCAGCTTTAAACGATATCTTCTTTCACCCTTTTCGTAGCCTTCACGCCACCATGAACTAATAAATTGTTCACAGGATTCATACAGCGAATCCTCAGCGTTCGATTCTATCTCCCGCATGGTCATGCTTGTTAAAAATTGAAACAACATTTCCGTTAATTGCTGCTCTTCTTCTAAAGCTCTATATTTCACATCAAAAAAAGATTCACCATAATAGCCAAATTTACTATATCTCGCTCCTAATAAATACGATTCAATTCCAAGTTCAATACAATAATCCTCATACTGCCTGTGCAACTCTTTCATATCGAAGGCATCACGAATATTGGACCTTAGCGTTTTTAATGATAATTCACGAAGCACCTTCCGTTCATATTTCAACTGCTTTTCTTTTTGTTTTTCTTGTAAGCTAACAATGACATTCATAGTACTTATAAACCTCCCTAATACGTATTAGTCTAAACTTCTAAAGATGAAGCATACGTAGGAAGGTAGCACTAAAATATTCCAAGATATAATACATTAAAAAACCGGTATAAAACCTTTCCTTTCAAGTGAGAGAGCGCGTCCAGCTATGCATAGAAGCGATCAGATCCTCCCTCTGCCCCATGCCGAATTAAAACAAAGCGAAAAAACAAGTGCAAGTTATCTTTTGTTCTTCGTAGCAGCGCCTTATATGTTGAAAACTCAAAATGGATTGATATAGCTCCATTAAACATAATAAAAAACCCCAGCCAAAAAGCAGTCTGGTCTATGCTAATGATTTTCCCCCATATCCCCCTCCTTTAACTACTCTTAACTCCTTAATTAATGTCCATCTACTTATTGGACAAACACATATTTTCTTATCTCTTACACGTTTCTAGAATATTTGCCGTTTCAGCTTGATTGCAGAATGAATAAAGTAAATTAGCAATTTTAAATTGCAAAAAATATGAAAGGAATGTTCTGTAATTGGGAAATATTAAATCAAATTCTATTATGGGAAGTAAAGTATGCCTCCCCACACCAGGTGTACAATCTTTTTTACCACGGCAGAAAACACCGCCTTTTCCAAAAAAGGTTATACAGAATGACGATGTCACAGCTCCAAGTATCATAAAACAGTTTAAAGGAGTAGATTATAACGGGTGGTTTCCGCCGGATACAATGGGCGCAGTTGGTCTTAATCATGTTGTAAATGTTGTAAATGGAGGAATATCGATCAATCAAAAGGAGGATGGTGCTGTTCTTACCACTACCACTTTAGATGATTTTTGGACCCCAACTGGAGTCATTACAGAAGGTACTTTTGCTTTTGACCCAAAAATCCTTTATGACAATTTATCCAATCGATTCTTCATCATTTCGCTCGCGGGGGAAAGCTCTCCTAATTCCTGGCTGCTCGTGGGCGTGTCGAATCCTGAAGACCCATTTAACTGGGTATTCCGAGCAATTGATGCAGATATATTTAATAATATGCAGTTAGATACTTGGGCTGACTATCCAAGTTTAGGACTGGACAATACTCATGTCTACGTAACTGCCAACATGTTCAACAATGAGGGAAGTTATCAGGCAACTAAAATCTGGGTGTTCGAGAAGAGTCAGCTGTACTCGATGGATAGCATGACCTGGTATGAGTTCTATGAACCGCCTGGTGCATTTTTTACAACACAGCCTACTCAAGTGTTTGATCCAAATGTTTCAGTTCAGTACTTGATCTCACTAGCCAGTCTGGACAGTTTGCAGCTAAACCAAATATCATTTTCTAACGGGATACCTTTTTGGACACAACTTCAACAAATTAATATCGCTTCACTTAGCGGCTCTGTCATACCAGGTGCTCTTCAAAAGGACTCCCCTCAATTGATTGACACAGGAGATACTCGCCTTTTGCAAGCTATTTATCGTAATGAAACAATTTGGACAACCCATACTGTACCTAGCCAAGACGGAAGCAGAGCAGAGGTTTCCTGGTATCAAATTGATCCGGAGATAAGCACCCCAATTCAACAAGGGCGAGTTCAACACAGCACACACTCCTATTATTATCCTTCTCTCGCCGTCAACTCCTCCAACCATATGGTAATCGGTTTTAGCGGATCATCCACAGACCTATTTGCAAGTGCCTTCTTCACAGGAAGACGTGCAAGCGATGCACCTGGCACAACAGAACAAGTTACCTTGCTTCAAGCTGGACAAGCTACCTACTTTTTAACGGATGGCATGGGACGGAACCGATGGGGAGATTACAGCGCAACATGCGTTGATCCTTCCAATGATCAGGAATTTTGGACAGTTCAAGAATATGTGGTTAGTCAAGACTTTTGGGGAACATGGTGGGGAGTCGTTAAGTTCCTTGAGTAGGAAGCAAAGGTCTACCGTTAAATTTTTCTCTAAAAAGCTGGCGCAAGTATAAAGGAGGTACAAGAGCGATTGGGTCGCTCTGATATACAAATGACGTTGAACATCTATACACATGTAACAGATACCCTAAAAGAGACCACAAAAATCCCAAAAATAATTGAACTATGATTTGTCGTGATCAGGAGTGACCCAAAAATATTTTCATGATCAAAACCCCTTTTTCCACATAAAAAAAGACCCCCAAGCAAAAAGCTTGAGAGCCTTTGAAACGTCGATAATTAACGTTTTGAGAACTGAGGTGCACGACGTGCGCCTTTAAGACCGTATTTTTTACGCTCTTTCATACGTGCGTCACGAGTTAATAGACCTGCACGTTTTAATGTTAGACGGTATTCTGGATCAGCTTTTAATAAAGCGCGAGAAATACCGTGACGAATAGCACCAGCTTGACCAGTGTATCCACCACCATTTACGTTTACAAGTACATCGTAGTTACCTAAAGTTTCTGTTGCAACTAGAGGTTGTTTCACTACTTCACGTAATGCAGCAAATGGGATATAGTTTTCAAAATCACGACCGTTAATGATAACGCGTCCTTCGCCTGGAACTAGGCGTACGCGCGCTACTGAACTCTTACGACGTCCAGTACCATAGTATTGTACCTGTGCCAAAGTAAGCCCTCCTTTAATTAATTATCCGCGAAGTTCGTAAACTTCTGGTTTTTGTGCTTGGTGTGGATGCTCTGCTCCAGCATACACATTTAATTTTTTAGACACTTGACGTCCTAAACGTCCTTTTGGAAGCATGCCTTTAATTGCAAGCTCTAACATTTGTACAGGGTAGTTTGTACGCATTTCTAGAGCTGTTCTTTGTTTAAGACCACCTGGGTGGTTAGTGTGACGGTAGTAAATTTTATCGTTTAATTTATTACCTGTTAAATGAATTTTCTCAGCGTTAATAATAATTACATGATCACCCGTGTCAACGTGTGGTGTAAATGTTGGTTTGTTTTTACCACGTAAAATGGATGCTACTTCACTAGCAAGGCGACCTAAAGTTTGACCTTCAGCATCAACCACATACCATTTACGCTCAACTTCGTTAGCTTTTGCCATAAAAGTCGTACGCATGTGTTTCCCTCCTCGTTATCTTTTCCATAGAAAAAATCTATTGTTTATCTTAAACACGATTTCCTTCCGGGGCTAATCGTGGTTTTAGAAACAATACCATATGTTATGATATCCTTTTGAGATTCTAATGTCAAGCAAATGTTACACCAGGATTAGTTGTTATAGTTTACCTGCCATAAATAAAGCCCGTGCCCTGGCACCATCTTCCCAGCAAAACGACGATCTTGTTTTTTTAAAATCTCTGGAATGCTGTCAGGATCAAGCTTTCCTTGTCCTACGCTAAGTAGCGTACCAACAATAATTCGCACCATATTATATAAAAATCCATTGCCTACAAAACGAAAAATTAATTCATCATCTTGTTCAATTAAATCTATTTCATAAATTGTTCGCACTTTATCCTTTTTGTCAGTTTTTGCCGAACAAAATGAAGTAAAATCATGCGTTCCAATAAAATAAGGAATTGCCTTCTGAATAAATTCTATCTCTAATGGATATGGATACTGATATACATAATTTCTACGGAATACATCAGCTGTTTTAGATAATAATACCCGGTAACGATATTCTTTTCTTTCCACACCATATCGTGCGTGAAAATCTTCTGTTTTTTTCTCTACCTGCAGGACCACAATATCATCTGGCAACATCGTATTTAAAGCATTGATCCATTGCCATTCTTCAAGGGATAATAATGTATCAAAATGAATCACTTGTCCTCTTGCATGAACAGTAGAATCTGTCCGCCCTGATGCTTGAACACGAACAAGCTCTCCTTTATGCAATTTTTGCAGAGCTTTCTCTATTTCTTGTTGAACAGTACGATGCTGCGGTTGAATTTGATAACCGCAAAAATTGATGCCATCATATGCAACTGTACATTTTATTCTTTCCATTTCTCTATTCTCCATTACGATCGCACCCATGCTAGAATACATGCTAAACAAAGTAAACTTACTATCGTTAACGTATCGCTTGTTTTCCAACGTAGCTGCCTAAATTTAGAACGTCCCTCACCACTTTGATACCCACGCGCTTCCATTGCAATCGCTAAGTCCTCAGCACGCTTAAAAGCACTAATAAAAAGCGGTACAAGCAAAGAAATAACCGCCTTTAATCGATCCTTTATCGGCCCACCAGAAAAATCAATACCACGGGATGCTTGTGCTTTCATAATTTTACTCGTTTCATCCATTAATGTTGGAATAAAACGAAGAGAAATAGACATCATCAATGCGATTTCATGAACAGGAACCTTTATACGCTTTAATGGCTTTAATAACGTCTCCATACCATCAGTAATTTCAATCGGTGTTGTCGTTAACGTCAATAAGGTCGTCATTAAAATAATGACGAAAAAGCGTATGGAAATATATATCCCTTGTTCCAATCCTTTTTCATGTACCGAAAACCAACCAAGCTGAAGCAGTACATCCCCTTCTTTATTTGTAAAAATATGCAGAAAAAATGTAAAAAGAAAAATCCATAAGATTGGTTTTAAGCCCGAAAGTACATAACGAATCGGCACTTTTGCAAAAAATAAAGCAATGAGTGCATATAAAAATAAAAATCCATATGAAATCGCATTATTTGCTAAAAAGACAACAAATACATATAAAAAGACAATCAACAGCTTCGTACGTGGATCAAGTTGATGAATGAGCGACCTGCCTGGAATATATCTCCCAATAATCAACTGCTGCATGATTCATGACCACCTTTTCGTAACACCTGTACAACTTCATGAGTAAGATCCTCTAAAGATAAGGTAGCCTTTGGAATCGTAATACCAAATTTCTCTTCAATTGCACGTTTATACTTTAAAGACATTGGAAGATCCACACCGATTTGTTCTAATTCATCAGCATGTGAAAATACTTCCTCTGCTGTTCCTTGCAAAAAGACCGTTCCTTTATGCATAACTACAATTTGCTCTGCATACTTAGCGGCATCCTCCATATTATGGGTAACAAGGATTACTGTGAGCCCTTGCTCTTTATGAAGCTTATAAAACATTTCCATCAACTCTTGCTGTCCTTTTGGATCAAGTCCTGCTGTCGGTTCATCTAATACAAGAACTTCCGGTTCCATAGCAAGTACACCTGCTATCGCAACACGTCTCATTTGTCCACCACTTAACTCAAACGGAGAACGAGTTAATAATTCTGGATTCAATCCAACAAGCTCGATCGCATCTCTCGCTCTTTGCTTCGCCTTCTCTTCAGATACACCAAAATTTGAGGGCCCAAAACAAATATCCTTCTCAACTGTTTCTTCAAATAACTGATGCTCTGGAAATTGAAAGACAACCCCTACTTTTTTTCGTAGTGGTTTTAATTTCTTCTCTTTTTTTTGCGAGGAAATTAAATGCTCTCCAATTTGGACTGTGCCACTTGTCGGCTGCAATAAACCATTTAAATGTTGAATCATCGTTGATTTGCCCGAACCAGTATGACCGATAATGGCATAATACCCCCCACTTGGAAACGACACGTTTACATCATAAAGCGCGCGTCTTTCAAATGGAGTTTTATATTGATAACGATGCTCTACTGTTTGGAATGTAATCTCCAAAGTTCGTTCACCAAGCTTTCCATTGTAAGATGCGTATTTTGCAGTGGAATTTTATTTCTTTTTAATAATTCTGCTATTTTTACTGAGAATGGTACATCTAGCCCGATTTCTCTAAGCATACGAGAGGATTTAAAGATTTGCTCTGGTGTACCTTCCTCTAATATTTCTCCCTGATTCAAAATGATAATACGGTCTGACTGTGCAGTCTCTTCCAAATCATGGGTAATTGATAGCACGGTAATACCTTTTTCATCAACAAGCTTCCTAACCGTTTCAATTACTTCACGCCGTCCTTGAGGATCTAACATTGATGTCGCTTCATCCAATATTAAAATGGACGGTTGTAATGCTAGCACACCTGCAATCGCCACACGCTGCTTTTGCCCACCGGATAATGAATGAGGTTCTTCGTTCAGAAACTCTTCCATTCGGACCATTTCTAACGCTTGATTCATCCGTTCTACCATTTGCTCTCGAGGCATTCCGATATTCTCAAGACCAAATACAACATCATCTTGTACTGTTGTTCCAACAAATTGATTGTCTGGATTTTGAAATACCATACCAATTTGTTTTCGAATATCCCATACCGTTTCTTCGGATAAAATCATTGTATCATTTACAACAATCGTTCCTGATTCCGGCAAAAATAATCCATTTAATAATTTTGCAAGTGTAGACTTTCCTGAACCATTTTGTCCAATTACAGAAACCCATTCTCCCTCATATAAAGAGAATGATACGTCTTTTAATGCATAAAAAGTTGCCCCGGGATATTGAAATGATATATTTTGCGTGCGAAGTTTCTCTTTTTTCAATGCAAGGCACCCTCTCTCATTACTTTACCAAGTTAGCCCATTTTCTATATTTAAAAAAAAAGGGCCATGACCAGTTACTTGAAAAGAACTGTCCTGCCCTTTTAATCATCATTATACTAACTCGATAATTACCATTGGTGCTGCGTCTCCGCGACGTGGACCAATTTTTGCAATACGAGTGTATCCGCCTTGACGCTCAGCATAGCGTGGAGCTACATCAGCGAATAATTTTTGAAGTGCATCTTGACCAGTCTCAGCATTAGCAACTTCATTGCGGATGAAAGATGCAGCTTGACGGCGAGCATGAAGATCTCCGCGTTTACCTAAAGTGATCATTTTTTCCACTACAGAACGAAGTTCTTTTGCACGAGTTTCTGTCGTTTGGATGCGCTCGTTGATAATTAAATCAGTAGCTAAGTCACGTAACATAGCTTTACGTTGCGCACTTGTACGGCCTAATTTTCTGTATGCCATTCGTAGTTCCCTCCTTTGTTGATGAGTTTAAATCCTCAGTCGTCCTTACGTAAGCCTAAACCTAATTCCTCAAGCTTATGCTTAACTTCTTCTAAGGATTTACGTCCTAAGTTACGAACTTTCATCATATCTTCTTCTGTTTTGTTCGCAAGCTCTTGTACAGTATTAATTCCTGCACGTTTTAAGCAATTATAAGAACGAACAGAAAGATCAAGTTCTTCAATAGTCATCTCTAGAACTTTTTCTTTTTGATCTTCTTCCTTCTCGACCATAATCTCAGCATTTTGCGCTTCATCAGTTAAACCAACGAAGATGTTTAAATGCTCAGTTAAGATTTTGGCACCTAAAGAGATAGCTTCTTTTGGCCCGATGCTTCCATCCGTCCATACATCAAGCGTAAGCTTATCATAATTTGCCACTTGTCCGACACGTGTCTTTTCCACTTGGTAAGTCACACGTGATACTGGAGTATAAATAGAATCAATAGGAATAACTCCTATTGGTTGATCTTCGCTTTTATTTGCATCAGCTGGCGTATACCCACGGCCACGCTTTGCAGTTAAACGCACGCGGAAATGCGCATCCTTTGCTAACGTCGCAATGTATAAATCTGGATTTAAGATTTCAACATCACTATCGTGAGTAATATCAGCAGCTGTGACAATACCTTCGCCCTGTATATCGATTTCCAACGTCTTCTCTTCTTCAGAGTAGATTTTAAGAGCTAACTTTTTCAAGTTTAAGATGATCGTTGTAACGTCTTCTACTACGCCCTCAACTGTTGAAAATTCGTGTAATACGCCATCAATTTGGATAGCAGTTACAGCGGCACCAGGGAGTGAGGATAAAAGAATACGACGAAGGGAGTTACCCAAAGTAGTACCATATCCACGCTCAAGCGGTTCAATCACGAATTTACCATACTTAGCATCTTCGTTAAGTTCAACCGTTTCGATTTTCGGTTTTTCAATTTCAATCATTAACTAAACCCTCCTTCAAAACGTCGAAACCCCGGCTAAACAAAGGAAAAACCTCTGTCTAACCGAAAGTCCCCCTTAGGCAGTTCCCGATTGTGCACAACAAGCGATGTTTCTGTACGAAATTTCTCGATAATGCATCATATCCATTATAGACAAAAGGGAAAATTCTATACAGAAAAATTAAACACGACGACGTTTTGGCGGACGACATCCATTATGAGGAACTGGAGTAACATCTCTGATTGCTGTTACTTCTAGACCTGCAGCTTGAAGAGCACGAATTGCAGCTTCACGACCAGCACCAGGACCTTTTACAGTAACCTCTAAAGTTTTTAAACCGTGCTCCATTGCAACTTTAGCAGCAGTTTCAGCAGCCATTTGCGCAGCAAATGGAGTAGATTTACGAGATCCACGGAAACCAAGTGCACCAGCACTAGACCAAGAAAGCGCGTTACCGTGAGTATCTGTAAGTGTTACGATTGTGTTGTTGAAAGTAGAACGAATATGAGCTACACCAGCTTCAATATTCTTTTTCACACGTTTTTTACGAGTGTTTGTTTTACGTGCCATTGTTAGTTCAACCTCCTTTACTTATTATTTCTTTTTATTTGCTACTGTACGACGTGGACCTTTACGTGTACGAGCATTGTTTTTAGAGTTTTGACCACGAACTGGTAAACCACGACGGTGACGAAGACCACGGTAAGAACCGATCTCCATTAGACGTTTAATGTTAAGTGATACTTCACGACGAAGGTCTCCCTCAACTTTAATACGATCGATGATATCACGGATACGTCCTAGTTCGTCTTCCGTTAAATCACGAACTCGTGTTTCTTCAGAAACACCAGCTTCAGCAAGAATTTTTTCAGCAGTTGTGCGACCAATGCCGAATACGTAAGTTAAAGAAATAACAACGCGTTTGTCACGAGGAATATCTACACCTGCGATACGTGCCATTCCGAATGCACCTCCTTCTGATTAACCTTGTTTTTGTTTATGTTTAGGGTTTTCACAAATAACCATTACTTTTCCACGTCTACGAATAACTTTACATTTTTCGCAGATTGGTTTAACTGACGGTCTTACTTTCATGTCTCGAACCTCCTTAAAGATTACGGAGTGCTATATTATTTAAAACGGTACGTAATACGACCACGATTTAAATCGTACGGAGATAATTCTACCGTAACTTTGTCTCCTGGTAAAATACGAATGAAGTTCATACGGATTTTACCAGAAACGTGAGCCAATACGACATGCCCATTCTCTAATTCTACTTTGAACATAGCATTTGGCAACGTTTCAAGAACGGTACCTTCGACTTCAATTACATCATCTTTAGCCATTCAATAGTTCTCCCTTCTTCAAATCAGTAACATTTTACACTGCTCTGAAATCCCGGAGAGCCAGCTACTTATAAAGTGGTAAGGATTTCGTATCCTGCTTCTGTAAGAGCAATCGTGTGCTCAAAATGGGCACACCATTTACCATCTACCGTTACCACTGTCCAGTCATCAGATAGTGTTTTTACATATCGTCTTCCTTGGTTCACCATCGGCTCAACACAGATGACCATGCCCGGCTTTAATCTAGGACCTTTATTTGGTGGACCATAGTGCGGGATTTGAGGGTCTTCATGTAAGTCTTGCCCGATTCCGTGACCAACATACTCCCTAACGATCGAGAATCCATTATCTTCAACATACGTTTGAATCGCATGTGAGACATTTGATAATCTCTCGCCTGGTTTTATTTGTTCTAGACCAAGATACAACGATTTTTCTGTGACATCAAGTAGCTTTTGAACAGATTCAGAAATGTTTCCTACTGGATACGTCCATGCAGAATCTCCATGGTACCCATTGTATTTCGCACCAATATCGATACTGATGATATCGCCCTCTTGGAGCTTGCGCCTTCCTGGAATCCCATGTACAAGCTCTTCATTTACAGAAGCACAGATGCTTCCCGGAAATCCATTGTATCCTTTAAAAGATGGCGTAGCACCATATTTTCGAATCGTCTTTTCCGCTATTTGATCGAGCTCTTTCGTTGTAATTCCTGGAGTAATATGCTTTTTCAACTCTTGATGAGTTAAAGCAACGATCCTGCCAGCTTCTCGCATGATTTCTATCTCGCGAGGAGTTTTGCAAATGATCATTACGCTAAGCCTCCGATGAGAACATCGATATCAGCAAATACTTTATTGATATCTTGCTCACCATTAATGCTTTGTAAGTAACCAAGCTCTTCATAGAAATCAAGCAAAGGTTGTGTTTGCTTAATATTTACCTCTAAACGATTCGCTACAGTTTCTTCGTTGTCATCAGAGCGTTGATATAATTCGCCACCACATTTATCGCACACATCAGCTTTTGCTGGTGGATTGAATTCTAAGTGGTAAGTCGCACCGCACTCTTTACAAATGCGACGGCCTGTAAGACGTTTTAATAGCAATCCTGAATCCACATTAATGTTTAAAACATAGTCGATTTTTTTGCCAAGATCTTTCATAATCTCTTCAAGAGCAGATGCTTGTGCAACTGTTCGTGGAAAACCGTCTAATAAGAAGCCTTTCACGCAGTCTTCTTGGCTTAAACGTTCACGAACGATTCCAATTGTAACCTCATCTGGTACAAGCGCACCTTTATCAATAAAAGATTTTGCTTGTAAACCAAGTTCAGTTTCAGCTTTCATAGCTGCACGGAACATATCTCCTGTTGAGATGTGAGGGATGTTATACTTGGCAACAATCTGTTCGGCTTGTGTACCTTTACCAGCACCAGGAAGCCCCATTAAAATTAAGTTCATCTTTGTTCCCCCTCATAATGAGCATGTAGGGAAGACACATCTTCCCACTTACTCACTGCTTGATAAACCCTTTGTAATGGCGTTTTACCAGTTGGCTTTCTAGCTGCTTCATTGTTTCTAAAGCAACGCCGACAACGATTAACATACTCGTTCCACCGATCTGTGCAGATGGAGGAAGATTTCCCAGCTTCGTAAAGATAACTGGTAGAATTGCAATCGCTGCTAGGAAAATAGATCCTACAAAGGTCAAACGATACAAGATTTTTGTTAGATATTGCTCTGTATTCTTACCCGGACGAATACCAGGAACATATCCACCTTGTTTGTTTAGATTCTCTGACATTTGTTCTGGATTAACCTGAACAAATGCATAGAAATATGTGAAGGCTACAATGAGCGCAACATATATAATCATTCCCACTGGATGAGAATAGTTAAAGTTTTGGATAATCCACTGCGATATATCATGTTTCGGGAAGAACTGTGCAATAGTTGGAGGTGTAATCAAGAATGAAACAGCAAAAATTACTGGAATAACACCCGCACTATTTACCTTAAGAGGTAAATGTGTGTTTTGTGCTCCAGTATAACTACCATTTCCTCCTGTTACACGCTTCGCATATTGAATTGGAATCTTTCTAACAGCCTGTTGAATGAAGATAACTCCAACAACAACTGCTAGCACAGCTAGTAATATCAATACAACTTTAACGATACTCATGAACAGTTGATCTCCGACATTTTGAAACTGTTGTTGATACACTTGAGATATTACACTTGGGATAGCTGCGGCAATACCAGCAAAGATGAGGATGGAAATACCATTCCCTACACCTTTAGCTGTAATCTGTTCACCTAACCACATTAAAAATGCAGTACCAGCAGTCAGTACCGTAGCAATGTATAAATAAGTGCTCCAACCTGGATTCAAAATTAACTGCCCACCTACCATACCGTTAAAACCGATTGACATACCAAACCCCTGAATAAACGCAAGAACAATTGTAAAGTAACGCGTGAATTGTGTTAATTTACGACGGCCCATTTCGCCTTGCTTCGACCATTCCGAAAATTTAGGAACAACATCCATCTGCAATAATTGCACGATGATGGATGCTGTAATATACGGCATGATTCCCATCGCAAAGATGGAGAAGTTTTTCAAAGCGCCACCGCCAAATGTATTAAGGATTCCTAATGCATTTAACTGATCTTGTGCTTTCAGTACGTCTCCATTTGTAAATGGCACTGGGATAAACGTGCCAATCCTGAATACGATTAACATCGCTAAAGTGAATAATATTTTACGTCTTATCTCAGCAACGCGCATAAAGTTGGAGATTGTACGAAACATTAGATCACCTCAACTGTTCCGCCAGCTGCTTCAATTGCTTCTTTAGCACTTGAAGAGAACTTGTGCGCTTTAACAGTTAGTTTTTTCTCAACTGCTCCGCTTGCAAGAACTTTAACACCGTCGTTTAATTTGCTGATAACGCCAGTTTCCAGCAATAATTCAGGTGTTACTTCTGTACCATCTTCAAAACGATTTAACGTCGCTAAGTTTACGATAGCAAACTCTTTGCGGTTAATGTTTGTGAAGCCGCGTTTTGGTAAACGACGGAATAATGGAGTTTGACCACCTTCAAAGCCAAGACGAACACCGCCACCAGAACGTGCGTTTTGTCCTTTATGACCTTTACCAGCAGTTTTACCGTTACCAGAACCGATACCGCGACCGACACGGTTACGTACTTTACGAGAACCTTCTGCAGGTTTTAATTCATGAAGTTTCATTCCCAGGCACCTCCTTATATTAATGAGTTATCCTTAAGCTTCTTTTACAGTTACAAGGTGAGAAACTTTGTTGATCATACCAAGAATAGCAGGAGTTTCTTCCTTAACTACAGTTGAATTCAACTTTTTAAGACCTAAAGCTTCTACAGTCGCACGTTGATCTTGCGGACGACCAATTACACTACGAGTGAGGGTAATTTCTAACTTTTTCGCCATTTGTTTTCCCTCCTTCTTAACCTAGTAGCTCTTCTACAGATTTACCGCGTAATTTTGCAACATCTTCAGCACGCTTAAGTTCGCTTAATCCGTTCACAGTAGCGCGAATCATGTTAATTGGTGTGTTAGAACCAAGAGATTTCGAAAGAATATCTTGTACACCAGCTAATTCAAGAACCGCACGAACAGGTCCACCAGCGATTACTCCAGTACCTTCAGCAGCAGGTTTTAGGAATACTTCACCAGCTCCGAAATGTCCGATGATTTCGTGTGGAATTGATGTACCAACTAATGGTACTTCGATTAAGTTTTTCTTAGCATCTTCGATAGCTTTGCGAATAGCATCAGGTACCTCTTGAGCTTTACCAGTACCGAATCCAACATGACCGTTTTTATCACCAACTACAACTAGTGCAGCAAAGCGGAAACGACGACCACCCTTAACAACTTTCGCAACACGGTTTATCGTAACTACACGTTCTTCAAGTTCTAATTTACTTGGGTCAATGCGACGCATCAATTTTCCCTCCTTTGACCATTAAAATTGTAATCCAGCCTCACGAGCAGCTTCAGCTAGAGCTTTAACACGGCCATGGTATAAATAACCACCGCGATCAAATACTACTTCTTTAACACCCTTCTCTACAGCACGCTTAGCAACTAATTCGCCAACTTTCGTAGCAGCTTCAGTGTTGCCTGTACCGTTAAGAGCAAGGTCTTTATCAAGAGTAGATGCACTTACTAATGTTACACCATTCACATCATCAATAACTTGAGCGTAAATGTGTTGATTAGAACGGAATACGTTTAAACGTGGACGTTCTGCAGTACCAGTAAGTTTAGCACGTACACGTGCATGTCTTTTCTTACGAGTCGCATTTTTATCAGCTTTAGTGATCATTCTTGTCACTCCTTTCTTTCACCTAACGGGCTTACTTAGCAGTTTTACCTTCTTTACGACGAACAACTTCGCCTTCGTAACGAATTCCTTTACCTTTGTAAGGTTCTGGAGCACGTACAGCACGAACGTTAGCAGCGAATTCGCCAACACGTTGCTTGTCGATACCTTTAATCACGATCTTAGTTGGAGCAGGAACTTCAACTTCAAGACCCGCTTCAGGAGTCATTTCAACTGGATGAGAGTAACCTACGCTTAATACAAGTTTGTTACCTTGTTTTTGAGCACGGTAACCAACCCCGATTAATTCAAGTCCACGAGTGAAACCTGTAGTTACACCTTCAACCATGTTTCCTAGTAAAGCACGAGTTGTACCATGTAATGCACGGTGTTCCTTCTGTTCAGATGGACGCTCTACTGTTAGGATGTTTTCTTCAATTTTGATAGACATATCAGCATTGAATGTACGAGTTAATTCACCTTTAGGTCCTTTTACTGTTACAGTATTGTTTTCTGTTACTGTGATAGTAACACCTGCAGGGATTTCAAGAATCTTTTTACCAATACGAGACATGTTGTCACACCTCCGTTCGTTTCAATATTAATTACCAAACGTATGCTACTACTTCTCCACCTGTTTGTAACTGACGAGCGTCTTTGTCCGTCATTACTCCCTTAGATGTAGAAACAAGAGCGATACCTAATCCGTTAAGTACACGTGGTACTTCGTCAGCTTTAGCGTAAACGCGTAAGCCAGGCTTACTGATACGTTTTAATCCAGTGATTACACGTTCATTGTTTGCACCATATTTCAGGAAAATACGAAGGATACCTTGTTTGTTATCCTCGATGTATTCTACATCACGAATGAAACCTTCACGTTTTAAAAGTTCAGCGATCTCTTTTTTGATTTTAGAAGCAGGAACCTCTAATTTCTCATGACGTACCATGTTCGCATTACGGATGCGAGTAAGCATATCTGCAATTGGATCTGTCATCACCATGTGTTTTACCTCCTTCCCATTTGTGGGTTTTACCAACTAGCTTTTTTAACACCAGGAATTTGACCTTTATATGCAAGTTCACGGAAACAAATACGGCAAAGTTTAAATTTGCGGTATACAGAATGCGGACGACCGCAGCGCTCGCAACGTGTATACTCTTGTACTTTAAACTTAGGAGTACGCTTTTGTTTCGCAATCATAGATTTTTTAGCCACGTTTTCGCCTCCTCTACTTAGCGTTGGCTTCCATTATTTTTGGAATGGCATACCGAATTGTGTTAAAAGTTCACGAGCTTCTTCGTCAGTGTTCGCTGTAGTAACGATTACGATGTCCATACCGCGGACTTTGCTTACTTTATCATAATCGATCTCAGGGAAAATAAGTTGCTCTTTAACACCTAATGTATAGTTACCACGACCATCGAAAGATTTCTTAGATACACCACGGAAATCACGTACACGTGGTAAAGAAACAGATACTAATTTGTCGAAGAACTCATACATTTGCTCACCGCGTAAAGTAACTTTCGCTCCGATTGGCATACCTTCACGTAGACGGAAACCAGCGATAGATTTCTTAGCACGAGTGATTACAGGCTTTTGACCTGCGATTTGAGTTAATTCTTCTACAGCATTGTCTAATGCTTTAGAGTTTGCTACCGCATCACCAACACCAGTGTTGATAACGATCTTTTCGATCTTCGGTACTTGCATTACAGATTTATAGTTAAACTTGCTCATTAGAGCAGGAGTAATTTCCTTTTGGAACTTCTCTTTAAGGCGATTCAATGAAGTGACCTCCTTTCTTAAGAAAATTATTTATCTAATAATTCACCAGATTTTTTTGCAATACGAACTTTTTTACCATCTTCCACTTTGTAACCTACACGAGTAGGTTCACCTGTTTTCGGATCTAATGGCATAACATTAGACACGTGAATAGGTGCTTCTTTCGTGATGATTCCACCTTGTGGATTTAATTGAGATGGCTTAGAGTGCTTCTTAACGATGTTAACACCCTCAACAATAACACGGTTTTGCTTTGGGAAAGCAACAAGGATAACACCTTGTTTTCCTTTGTCTTTACCAGTGATTACCTGTACTTTATCACCTTTTTTTACATGCATCTTAATTCTGCACCTCCTTAGCAAGGCAATACCTCAAATTATAGAACTTCTGGAGCTAAAGAAACGATCTTCATGAAGTTGCTATCACGTAGTTCACGAGCTACTGGTCCGAAGATACGAGTACCGCGTGGGCTCTTGTCATCTTTAATGATAACAGCTGCGTTTTCATCAAAACGGATGTAAGAACCATCTGGACGACGAGCACCGCTCTTCGTACGTACTACTACTGCTTTAACAACGTCACCTTTTTTAACAACGCCACCTGGTGTTGCTTGTTTTACCGTAGCAACGATAATATCACCGATGTTAGCATATTTACGACCAGAGCCGCCTAATACCTTAATTGTTAAAAGTTCACGTGCACCAGAGTTGTCAGCAACTTTCAAACGAGATTCTTGTTGGATCATGTTATGAAACCTCCCTTCGGACTTAAAATTCCGATTCGTCTATTTAGATAATAACCGCTTCTTCAACGATTTCAACTAAACGGAAACGCTTAGTAGCAGAAAGCGGGCGAGTTTCCATGATTTTAACGATATCGCCAACTTTTGCTTGGTTTTGCTCATCATGGGCTTTGTACTTCTTAGAATACTTAACGCGCTTTCCGTACAAGGAATGAGTTTTGTAAGTTTCAACTAAAACTGTAATCGTTTTGTCCATTTTGTCAGATACAACACGACCAGTATAAACTTTGCGTTGGTTACGTTCGCTCACTTTGCAAACCTCCCCTCAATTTATCGATTAATTCCGATCTCTCTTTCACGAACTACAGTTTTCATACGAGCGATCGCTTTACGCACTTCACGGATGCGTGTTGGATTCTCTAATTGTCCTGTAGCAAGTTGGAAGCGAAGGTTAAACAACTCTTCCTTTAACGCTTTAACTTTTGTTTCGATTTCGGCAGTGGTTAATTCACGAATATCATTAGTTTTCATTAGATTCACCACCATTTTCTTCACGTTTTACGAATTTACATTTCACTGGTAATTTGTGAGCTGCAAGACGTAATGCTTCGCGTGCTACCTCTTCAGATACACCCGCGATTTCAAACATAATTTTCCCAGGTTTTACTACTGCTACCCAGCCTTCTGGTGCCCCTTTACCGGAACCCATACGTACTTCAAGAGGTTTTGCAGTGTAAGGTTTAGAAGGGAAAATTTTAATCCAAACTTTACCGCCACGTTTCATGTAACGAGTCATTGCACGACGAGCAGCTTCGATTTGACGGTTAGTGATCCATGAAGCATCTTGTGCTTGAAGACCGAACTCACCAAATGCGATTTCCGTACCACCTTTAGCACGACCACGCATTTTACCACGATGCTCTCTACGATATTTTACGCGTTTTGGCATTAACATATTATTTTCCTCCTTCCTCAGAAGCTTTCTTTTTTGTAGGAAGGACTTCTCCACGGTAGATCCATACTTTTACGCCTAATTTACCGTATGTTGTATCAGCTTCAGCTGTTGCATAGTCAATATCAGCGCGAAGTGTATGAAGTGGAACAGTTCCTTCACTGTAAGATTCTGCACGAGCGATATCTGCTCCGCCAAGACGACCAGAAACCTGTGTTTTAATACCTTTAGCACCTGCGCGCATAGCACGTTGAATAACTTGCTTTTGTGCACGACGGAAAGATACACGGTTTTCTAATTGACGAGCGATATTTTCCGCTACTAATTTAGCGTCAAGATCAGCTCTCTTAACTTCTAAGATGTTGATGTGTACACGCTTGCCTGTTAATTGGTTAAGAGCTTTACGAAGTGCTTCAACTTCAGTACCACCTTTACCAATTACCATACCAGGTTTTGCAGTGTGAATTGTAACATTTACACGATTTGCTGCACGCTCGATTTCTACTTTAGAAACAGAAGAATCTTTTAAGCGAGCTGCGATGTATTCACGAATTTTGATGTCTTCATGAAGAAGTGTAGCGTAATCTTTCTCAGCGAACCAGCGAGATTCCCAATCACGAATAACACCGACACGAAGACCGACTGGATTAACCTTTTGACCCATCGATTATCCCTCCTTCTTTTCTGATACCACAACTGTGATGTGGCTTGTGCGTTTGTTAATTTGGCTTGCACGACCCATTGCACGTGGACGGAAACGTTTTAACGTTGGACCTTCGTCAACGAAAACTTTTTCAACAACTAAGTTGTTTACATCCATTTCGTAGTTATGCTCTGCGTTTGCGATTGCAGATTTTAAAACTTTCTCTACAACTGGAGAAGCAGTTTTTGGTGTGTGGTTAAGGATAGCGATCGCTTCACCCACTTGCTTGCCTCGGATTAAGTCTACTACTAAACGAACTTTACGAGGAGCAATACGAACTGTTCTCGCTACTGCTTTAGCTTGCATTGAAGTGCCTCCTCTCATTATCTTCTAGTTTTCTTATCGTCAGCATCATGACCTTTGTACGTACGAGTTGGTGCGAATTCACCTAACTTGTGGCCAACCATGTCCTCAGTGATGTATACAGGTACGTGTTTGCGACCGTCATATACAGCGATTGTGTGACCAATGAACTGAGGGAAGATTGTTGAACGACGAGACCAAGTTTTAACAACTTGCTTTTGCTCAGTTTCGTTTAACTTTGCAACTTTATTCATTAAGTGATCATCAACAAATGGTCCTTTTTTTAAGCTACGAGCCATTGTGGTGCCTCCCTTCGTGATTGCCGTACGGTTCCAAAAGTGAACCGTACTACAACCCCATTATTTTTTACGACGACGAACGATGAATTTATCAGACGCTTTATTTTTCTTACGAGTCTTGAATCCAAGAGTTGGTTTACCCCATGGAGACATTGGAGACTTACGTCCGATTGGAGAGCGACCTTCACCACCACCGTGTGGGTGATCAACTGGGTTCATTACAGAACCACGAACAGTTGGGCGCTTACCTAACCAGCGAGAGCGACCTGCTTTACCGATTTTGATAAGTTCATGTGATTCGTTACCTACTTGACCTACAGTAGCACGACAAGCAGATAATACTAGGCGTACTTCACCAGAAGTTAAACGTACAAGAACGTATTTACCTTCTTTACCAAGTACTTGTGCAGATGTACCAGCAGAACGAACTAATTGTCCACCACGGCCTGGTTTAAGCTCGATGTTATGAACAACAGTACCTACTGGAATGTTGATTAATGGTAATGCGTTACCGATTTTAATGTCAGCATCAGCGCCAGACATAATTTCCATACCTACTTCTAAGTTTTTAGGAGCAAGAATGTAACGTTTTTCACCGTCAACGTAGTTAATTAATGCGATATTCGCAGAGCGGTTTGGATCGTATTCGATCGTAGCAACGCGTCCTGGAATTCCATCTTTGTTACGCTTAAAGTCGATGATACGGTATTGACGCTTATGTCCGCCACCTTGGTGACGTACAGTAATTTTACCTTGGTTATTACGACCAGCCTTTTTGCTTAAAGGAGCAAGTAAAGACTTTTCCGGTCTGTCAGTCGTGATTTCAGCGAAATCATTCGTAGTCATGTTACGACGACCGTTAGTAGTTGGATTATACTTTTTAATTGCCATCTCAATTTCCCTCCTTCTTTAGTAAGAATTAAACACCTTGGAAGATTTCGATTTCTTTGCTGTCAGCAGTTAGCTTAACGATTGCTTTACGACGACGGCTAGTAAAACCAGCGTGACGACCAACGCGTTTTGCTTTCGGCTTGTAGTTCATGATGTTCACTTTTTCTACTTTAACACCAAAGATCGCTTCTACAGCATCTTTAACTTCTGTTTTATTAGATTTAACGTCCACATCGAACGTGTATTTTTTTTCAGCCATCATTTCCATAGAACGTTCAGTGATAACTGGGCGCTTAATGATATCACGAGGATCTCTCATTATGCAAGCACCTCCTCTACTTTTTCCACTGCCGCTTTTGTCATGATTAGCTTATCATGATGAAGCACGTCTAAAACGTTTACGCCATCAGCAGTGATTACTGTTACTCCAGGAATGTTGCGAGCAGATAACTCTACAGCTTCGTTTGCATCAGCAGTTACGATAAGAGCTTTCTTCTCTACAGCTAATCCTTTAAGTACTGCTACCATGTCTTTTGTTTTCGGTGCATTTAACACTAGGTCTTCAAGAACTACAATGTTGTTCTCAACTACTTTAGTAGCTAATGCAGATTTGATTGCTAAGCGACGAACTTTCTTAGGAAGTTTGTAAGCATAGCTTCTTGGTGTAGGTCCGAATACCGTACCACCACCGCGCCATTGAGGAGAGCGGATAGAACCTTGACGAGCACGTCCAGTTCCTTTTTGACGCCATGGTTTACGACCACCACCACGTACTTCAGAGCGAGTTTTTACTTTGTGTGTACCTTGACGTAAAGATGCACGTTGCATCATTACAGCTTCGAAAAGTACAGCTTCATTTGGTTCGATACCGAAAATAGCTTCTGCTAATTCGATTTCACCAACCTGTGAACCAGTTTGGTTATATACAGTAACTTTTGGCATTGGAATTCCTCCTTCCTATTGTGAATTATTTACTAGCCTTCACAGCGCCTTGAACAACTACAAGAGATTTCTTAGCACCTGGAACGTTACCTTTAACTAATAATAAGTTGCGTTCAACGTCAACTTGAACGATTTCTAAGTTTTGAACCGTAACTTGGTCTCCGCCCATACGTCCAGCAAGTTTTTTGCCTTTGAATACACGGTTCGGAGCAACTGGGCCCATTGAACCTGGACGACGGTGATAACGAGAACCGTGAGACATTGGTCCGCGAGATTGTCCGTGGCGTTTAATAGCACCTTGGAAACCTTTACCTTTAGAAATTCCTGTTACGTCTACGATTTCACCTGTAGTGAAAACTTCAACTTTTACCTCTTGACCAACCTCTAATCCGTCCACGTCTGCATCGCGGATTTCGCGAATGAAGCGCTTAGGAGCAGTAGATGCTTTAGCAACGTGACCTTGTTCAGGTTTGTTAGCTAATTTTTCACGTTTGTCGTCGAATCCTAACTGAATTGCGTTATAGCCATCAGTTTCAGTTGTTTTCTTTTGAAGAACAACGTTTGGAGTCGCAGCGATTACTGTTACAGGAATTAGCTCACCGTTTTCAGCAAATACTTGAGTCATACCGATCTTTCTTCCTAAGATTCCTTTGGTCATGAGTTACACCTCCTACATTTTTAAGTTATATAAATTATAGTTTGATTTCGATATCTACACCAGATGGTAAGTCTAAACGCATTAATGAGTCTACTGTTTGTGGAGTAGGGCTCACGATGTCAATTAGACGTTTGTGCGTGCGCATTTCGAATTGCTCACGAGAATCTTTGTACTTATGAACAGCACGAAGAATTGTGTAAACAGTTTTTTCAGTTGGTAATGGGATCGGACCAGAAACTGTTGCCCCAGAACGCTTAGCTGTTTCTACAATTTTCTCAGCTGACTGATCAAGAATACGGTGATCGTAAGCTTTTAAACGGATACGAATTTTTTCTTTTGCCATTATTTTCCCTCCTTCGTTCGCCTATTTCTAAAATAGACCTTCTCCATGGAAATTTCCTCACACCATGCCATGGCAAAGCGGCCGGGTGTGTCAGCAACCTTCCACTTCATCGCAGTCAAAGACCAACATTGTCTATTATACAATGTTATTCGTCTAGATGCAAGCATATTTTTGTTTGCATCTGCTTTTCTCTACTTTTGCTATTATACATGGCACTTTAAAGAATTTCAAGTTTTCATCTGCGGTAAATACTTTTACAGTTTTTGGATTCTTTATTTTCTAATTTATATACTATAGAAGAAACTCGTCAAAAACTAGAAAACACTCTTTCTTCTATTATAAATAATATAAAAAAACCCAAGGGAGAATCCCTCGGGTTTTTTCGAATCTATTTAAAGATTACTCAGCGATGATTGTAGCAACTACACCAGCACCTACAGTACGTCCGCCTTCACGGATAGAGAACTTAGTTCCCTCTTCAACTGCGATTGGAGCGATAAGTTCAACAGTCATTTCGATGTTGTCGCCAGGCATTACCATTTCAGTACCTTCTGGTAATTGGATGATTCCAGTTACGTCAGTTGTACGGAAGTAGAATTGTGGACGGTAGTTAGCGAAGAATGGAGTGTGACGTCCACCTTCTTCTTTAGATAAAACGTAAACTTCAGCTTTGAATTTAGCGTGAGCTTTTACAGAGCCAGTTTTAGCAAGAACTTGTCCACGTTGGATTTCTTCACGAGCAACCCCACGAAGTAGAGCACCGATGTTGTCACCAGCTTGAGCTTGGTCAAGAAGCTTACGGAACATTTCAACACCAGTTACAGTTGTAGAAGCGTTCTCTTCAGCAAGACCGATGATTTCTACCACGTCACCAACTTTAACTACTCCACGCTCTACACGACCAGTAGCAACTGTACCACGACCTGTGATAGAGAATACGTCCTCGATAGGCATTAAGAATGGTTTGTCAGTGTCACGTTCTGGAGTTGGGATGTAAGCATCAACTTCAGCCATTAACTCAACGATTTTAGCTTCCCACTCAGCTTCTCCTTCAAGAGCTTTAAGAGCAGAACCTTTAACTACAGGGATATCATCGCCTGGGAAGTCGTATTCAGATAATAGATCGCGAACTTCCATTTCTACTAATTCTAATAATTCTTCGTCGTCTACCATGTCGCATTTGTTTAAGAATACAACGATGTAAGGTACACCTACTTGACGAGAAAGAAGGATGTGCTCACGAGTTTGTGGCATTGGACCATCAGCAGCAGATACTACTAAGATACCGCCGTCCATTTGAGCAGCACCAGTGATCATGTTTTTAACATAGTCAGCGTGACCTGGGCAGTCAACGTGTGCATAGTGACGAGTTTCAGTTTCGTACTCAACGTGTGCAGTTGAGATTGTGATACCGCGCTCTCTTTCTTCTGGAGCAGCATCGATTTGATCGTATCCGCGTGCTTCAGCACCACCAGCTTTTGCAAGAACTGTAGTGATCGCAGCAGTTAATGTAGTTTTACCATGGTCAACGTGGCCGATTGTACCGATGTTAACATGGGGTTTAGAACGTTCGAATTTAGCTTTAGCCATTCTAAATTCCTCCTTAGTTTATATAGGTTATTTTATATTTAGACTAGAAAGTGAAACTTACGTCCCACTTTCTAAGCTTACATAAGTAGTTATACTTGAACAATCGATAAAAATCAATTATTCACCTTTATTTTTTTTGATAATTTCTTCTGAAACAGACTTTGGCACTTCTTCATAATGGTCAAATACCATTGAGAATGTTCCACGTCCTTGAGTGTTAGAACGTAATGACGTTGCATAACCGAACATTTCAGAAAGTGGAACCATAGCGCGAACAACTTGTGCGTTACCGCGAGCTTCCATACCTTCTACACGTCCACGACGAGATGTTACGTCACCCATGATGTCTCCCATGTACTCTTCAGGAATTACAACTTCAACTTTCATCATTGGCTCAAGAATTACTGGGCTACATTTAGAAACCGCAGCTTTAAGTGCCATAGATGCAGCGATTTTGAACGCCATCTCAGAGGAGTCAACATCATGGTAAGATCCGTCAACTAATGCAGCTTTAATGTCTACTAGTGGATATCCAGCAAGTACACCATTTTTAAGTGCATCTTCAAGACCTGCTCCTACAGCTGGGATGTATTCACGTGGAACAACACCACCGACGATCTTGTTTTCGAATTCGAATCCTTTACCTTCTTCGTTAGGTTCAAACTCAATCCAAACGTGACCGAATTGTCCACGACCACCAGATTGACGAGCGAACTTACCTTCAACTTTCGCAGCAGCGCGGAAAGTTTCACGGTATGCTACCTGAGGAGCACCAACGTTTGCTTCAACTTTGAATTCACGGCGCATACGGTCAACGATGATATCAAGGTGAAGTTCACCCATACCAGCGATGATTGTTTGGCCAGTTTCTTGGTCAGTGTGAGCACGGAATGTTGGATCTTCTTCAGAAAGCTTAGCTAATGCTGTACCCATTTTATCTTGGTCAGCTTTAGATTTTGGTTCGATAGCTACAGAGATAACTGGCTCTGGGAATTCCATAGACTCAAGGATAACAAGGCTCTTCTCGTCACAAAGAGTATCACCAGTAGTAGTATCTTTTAAACCTACAGCAGCAGCGATGTCACCAGCGTAAACTGTTGAGATCTCTTCACGGCTGTTAGCGTGCATTTGTAGGATACGACCTACACGCTCACGCTTACCTTTAGTTGAGTTTTTCACGTATGATCCAGAGTTTAACACACCAGAGTACACACGGAAGAACGTTAACTTACCAACATAAGGGTCAGTCATGATTTTGAATGCTAGAGCTGCGAATGGTTCTTCATCGCTAGACTTACGTTCTACTTCTTCATCTGTATCCGGAAGAATACCTTTAATAGCAGGTACATCTAATGGAGATGGTAAGTAGTCAATAACTGCGTCTAACAGAATTTGAACACCTTTGTTTTTGAATGCAGAACCACAGATTACTGGGAAGAATTCTACAGAAGTTGTAGCCTTACGGATACCAGCTTTAAGCTCTTCTACAGTGATTTCTTCACCTTCTAGGTACTTCATCATCATTTCTTCATCAAGCTCAGCTACCGCTTCAATAAGTCTTCCGCGGTATTCTTCAGCTAATTCTTTGTGCTCTTCAGGAATTTCAACACGTTGAATGTCTGTTCCTAAATCGTTACCGTACATGTAAGCACACTCTTCAACAAGGTCAATGATACCATTGAACTCGTCTTCAGCACCGATTGGTAACTGAATTGGATGTGCGTTTGCTTGTAAACGATCATGGATTGTTCCTACAGAGTATAAGAAATCAGCACCGATTTTATCCATTTTGTTAACGAATACGATACGAGGTACGCCGTAAGTAGTAGCCTGACGCCAAACAGTTTCTGTTTGTGGTTCTACACCAGATTGTGCATCAAGTACTGCTACTGCGCCATCAAGTACGCGTAAAGAACGTTCTACTTCTACTGTGAAGTCTACGTGTCCTGGAGTGTCAATGATGTTTACACGGTGACCTTTCCATTGAGCTGTAGTTGCAGCAGAAGTAATTGTGATACCACGCTCTTGCTCTTGCTCCATCCAGTCCATCTGAGATGCACCTTCGTGAGTTTCACCGATTTTATGAATACGACCTGTGTAGTACAGGATACGTTCAGTTGCTGTTGTTTTACCAGCATCGATGTGAGCCATGATACCAATATTACGAGTGTTTTCTAAAGAGAACTCTCTTCCCATTTGGTGTCTTGCTCCTTCCATATATGGATTGGATTTTTTATTTTAAGTAGCAAAAAAAGCCACTTTATTTTGTTACACATGTCAGTATGTCCAGTGCTCTCATTATGTAAAACGAGCGCCATTGAAAGGGAGAGGCATTCTCCCTCTCCACACTTCCATAAGCGACAAATAAAGCGGTCTATGCTTACATTTATTTTACGTTGAATCCTACCAACGGTAATGAGCAAATGCTTTGTTAGCTTCTGCCATTTTATGAGTGTCTTCACGTTTCTTAACAGATGCACCAGCGTTGTTAGCTGCATCTAAGATTTCGTTAGCAAGACGCTCTTCCATAGTTTTTTCACCACGAAGACGAGCGTAGTTTACTAACCAACGAAGACCTAAAGTTGTACGGCGTTCTGGACGAACCTCAACTGGAACTTGGTAGTTAGCACCACCAACACGACGAGCGCGTACTTCAAGAACAGGCATAATGTTCTTAAGAGCTTGCTCGAATACTTCCATTGGCTCTTTACCAGTACGTTCACTAACGATATCGAACGCATTATAAAGAATTGTTTGAGATTTACCTTTTTTACCGTCAACCATCATTTTGTTGATTAGGCGTGTTACTAGTTTAGAATTGTACATTGGATCTGGTAACACATCACGTTTCGCAACAGGTCCTTTACGAGGCATATTGAGTTCCTCCTTTCATTGTAAATTTATTATTTTTTAGCAGGTTTTGGTCTCTTAGTACCATATTTAGAACGTCCTTGCATACGTTTGTCAACACCAGCTGTGTCAAGCGCACCACGAACGATGTGGTAACGTACCCCCGGTAAATCCTTTACACGACCACCGCGAATTAATACTACGCTATGCTCTTGTAGGTTATGACCGATACCTGGGATGTAAGCAGTAACCTCGATACCGTTTGTTAAACGTACACGAGCGTATTTACGTAACGCTGAGTTCGGTTTCTTTGGAGTCATTGTACCAACACGAGTACATACACCACGTTTTTGAGGTGCAGAGATATCAGTTGATTTTTTCTTTAAAGAGTTGAAACCTTTGTTTAACGCAGGTGATTTAGATTTCCATACTTTATCAGTACGACCATTTCTCACTAATTGGTTAATAGTAGGCATTTGATTTATCCTCCCTTCGCATGTTTGTATGACCACATATCCAGGTGGTTCATTATTAGTTGAAAACAAAGTTTTTGCAAGGGAGAGCAAATGCTCTCTCCTCACAAAAACAGTTTTAACTTATTATTCCTATTGCTGAAGCTCCCACTTGAATCCCCGAAGCTTTACCAAGCTTACGAACCGATTCAACTTTGGTTATGGGCACGTTATGTTGCAGTGCAGTACGAGCGATAACATGGGTTAAACGCATGTCAGCATCTTCTGCAATAACAACTTCTTTAACTGTACCATTTTTAATTGCTTCCAATGTTCGTTTATGACCAACGATTACATTTTCCGCATTTGATACTTTTTGATAAGACATATACATATCCTCCAAAGCATCGTTCAGGAGCAACCTTGCTTATAGTAACATTTTGACTCATACAATGTCAACTAGGATTATCTGTTTTTATACAAAATTTACGACGGAAAATTTTACTGTTCCACGTAAACTTCATCGTTTTCTACATTCATGTCTTCTTGTGTTGTTTTAACAAGATCCACTTTACGATAACGATTCATACCAGTTCCAGCTGGAACAAGTTTACCGATAATAACATTCTCTTTCAATCCTAGAAGTTCATCGCGTTTGCCTTTAATTGCTGCATCTGTTAGAACGCGAGTTGTTTCTTGGAACGACGCTGCAGATAAGAATGAATCTGTTTCAAGTGATGCTTTTGTAATACCAAGAAGTACTGGTCGTGCTGTAGCTGGCTGTTTACCTTCTAACAACACTTTTGCATTCGCATCAGTAAACTGGTGGATATCCAGTAATGTTCCTGGTAATACATCTGTTTCACCCGCATCGATGACACGGACTTTACGAAGCATTTGGCGAACCATTACCTCTACGTGCTTGTCACCAATTTCTACCCCTTGCATACGGTATACTTTTTGAACTTCACGTAACAAGTATTCTTGAACTGCTGTAATGTCCGTTACTTTTAGTAATTCTTTCGGATCAATAGAACCTTCTGTTAACTCTTTTCCGTGACCAATTTGTTGTCCTAGGACTACTTTTAGACGAGCACCATAAGGAATTGCATATGTGCGAGCTTCAACCTCACCCTGTACAACTACCTCTTGACGATCTTTAACATCGTTAATCGCCGCGATAACACCGTCGATTTCACTGATAACTGCCTGACCTTTCGGATTACGAGCTTCGAAGATCTCTTGGATACGAGGTAAACCTTGTGTGATATCATCTCCGGCAACCCCACCTGTATGGAACGTACGCATCGTTAACTGTGTACCTGGCTCACCGATAGATTGAGCTGCGATAATACCTACCGCCTCTCCTACTTCTACGTCTGTACCAGTTGCTAAGTTACGACCGTAACACTTCTTACATACACCGTGGCGAGTATTACACGTAAACGCTGAACGAATGTTTACAGTTTCAACACCCGAATTTTCAACGATATGAGCGATATCTTCAGTAATTAATTGGTTTTCACCAACTAATACTTCACCTGTTTCAGGATGTTTTACAGTTTTTCTTGCAAAACGTCCAACAAGACGATCATATAGTGACTCAATAACTTCATTACCCTCTTTAATCGCACCGATTAATAAACCACGATCTGTTCCACAATCATCTTCACGAACGATTACATCTTGTGCAACGTCTACAAGACGACGTGTTAAGTAACCAGAATCGGCAGTTTTAAGTGCTGTATCGGCAAGACCTTTACGCGCACCATGCGTAGAGATGAAGTACTCAAGTACTGTTAAACCTTCACGGAAACTTGATTTGATCGGAAGCTCAATGATACGACCAGATGGATTGGCCATCAGACCACGCATACCAGCAAGCTGAGTAAAGTTCGATGCGTTACCACGGGCACCGGAATCACTCATCATGAAGATTGGGTTGCGTTTATTCAAGGATTTCATCAGCTTTCCTTGGATAACATCTTTCGCATTACTCCAAATAGAGATAACGCGATCGTAACGTTCTTCTTCCGTGATTAAACCGCGACGGAATTGTTTAATTACTTTATCTACTTTTGCTTGTGCTTCGTGGAGAATTTCATCTTTTTCGCCTAATACAAGAATGTCTGATACCCCAACTGTAATACCAGCTTTTGTAGAGTATTTAAATCCTAAGTTTTTCATACGGTCAAGCATACGAGATGTTTCCGTAATGTGGAAACGTTTGAACACTTCCGCAATAATATTACCAAGGATTTTCTTACTAAATGGCGCCACTTCTTCGCGACTAGCAATAATCTCTTTAATGTTCGCACCTTTTTCAACGAAATACTCCGCTGGAGTTTCTTTTTCAAGGTTTGAGTTTGTTGGTTCATTAATATAAGGGAACGACTCTGGTAAGATTTCGTTAAATATTAATTTACCAACTGTTGTTAATAGAAGCTTACCTTTTTGCTCTTCAGTAAATGTTACGTTATTTACTGAACTTGCAGCAACCGCAACACGTGTGTGCAGATGTACATATCCATTTTGGTATGCAAGTATTGCTTCGTTTGCATCTTTGAAGACCATACCTTCACCGATTGCACCCTCACGCTCAAGTGTTAAGTAGTAGTTACCTAATACCATATCCTGAGATGGAGTAACAACTGGTTTTCCGTCTTTTGGATTCAAGATGTTTTGTGCCGCTAACATAAGAAGACGAGCTTCCGCTTGTGCTTCTGATGATAACGGAACGTGAACCGCCATTTGGTCACCGTCAAAGTCCGCGTTGTATGCAGTACATACAAGTGGGTGAAGACGGATTGCGCGACCTTCTACTAGTGTAGGTTCAAACGCCTGGATACCAAGACGGTGAAGTGTTGGTGCGCGGTTTAGAAGTACTGGATGCTCTTTGATCACAGATTCTAAAACGTCCCAAACTTCAGGTTGTACACGCTCGATTTTACGTTTAGCACTCTTAATGTTGTGTGCTAATCCTTTTTCCACTAAATCTTTCATAACGAAAGGTTTGAACAATTCAAGTGCCATCTCTTTCGGTAATCCACATTGATACATTTTTAAGTTCGGTCCTACAACGATAACGGAACGACCAGAGTAATCAACGCGTTTACCTAATAAGTTTTGACGGAAACGTCCTTGTTTACCTTTTAGCATGTGAGATAGTGATTTTAATGGACGGTTACCCGGACCAGTAACTGGACGGCCACGACGACCATTATCGATTAATGCGTCTACAGCTTCTTGTAACATACGTTTTTCGTTTTGAACGATGATGCTTGGTGCACCTAAGTCCAATAGACGTTTTAAACGGTTGTTACGGTTAATTACACGACGGTATAAGTCATTTAAGTCAGAAGTTGCAAAACGTCCACCATCTAACTGTACCATTGGGCGTAGTTCTGGTGGGATAACCGGCAGAACATCTAAGATCATCCAAGAAGGTTCATTGCCAGAGTTACGGAATGCTTCTAATACTTCTAGACGTTTAATAGCACGAGTACGACGTTGTCCTTGTGCTGTTTTTAATTCTTCTTTTAAGAAGTCTACTTCTTTATCCAAATCGATGTCTTGTAATAGCTTCTTAATCGCTTCTGCACCCATAGCAGCTTGGAATGTGCTGCCATATCGATCACGATATGCACGGTATTCTTTTTCAGAAAGCAATTGCTTCTTATCAAGTGGTGTATCTCCACTTTCTGTTACAACATAAGAAGCGAAATAAATTACTTCTTCAAGCGCGCGAGGGGACATGTCTAAGACAAGTCCCATGCGGCTCGGGATACCTTTGAAATACCAAATATGAGATACAGGAGCAGCCAATTCAATATGACCCATACGTTCACGACGTACTTTCGCACGCGTTACTTCAACGCCACATCGATCACAAACTACACCTTTATAACGTACACGCTTATATTTTCCGCAATGACATTCCCAGTCCTTTTGTGGTCCGAAAATACGCTCACAGAACAAGCCGTCTTTTTCTGGCTTTAACGTACGATAGTTAATTGTTTCTGGTTTCTTAACTTCACCGTATGACCAAGAACGAATCTTGTCAGGTGAAGCAAGTCCAATCTTCATATATTCAAAGTTATTTACATCTATCAAGGGGCCTACCTCCCTTTTAGTCTACAGGTTATCCCAATTATTCCTTAGTTGTCTCAACTTCAATATTCAATTTGTCTGCTGATTGATGATCATCATCATCTTCCGTATCACGCATTTCAATTTCTGTATCGTCGCTAGACATCATTTTAACGTCCATACCTAAACTTTGCAGTTCTTTAATCAATACTTTGAATGATTCTGGAACGCCTGGTTCTGGAACATTTTCACCTTTAACAATTGCTTCATATGTCTTAACGCGGCCGACAACATCATCAGACTTCACTGTTAAGATTTCTTGAAGAGTATAAGCAGCACCGTAAGCTTCAAGTGCCCAAACCTCCATCTCACCGAAACGCTGTCCACCGAACTGAGCTTTACCTCCAAGAGGTTGCTGCGTTACAAGTGAGTATGGTCCAGTAGAACGAGCATGAAGTTTATCGTCAACCATGTGCGCAAGTTTGATCATATACATGACACCAACAGATACGCGGTTGTCGAATGGTTCACCAGTACGTCCGTCATACAGGATTGTTTTCGCGTCATTTGCCATACCAGCTTCTTCGATTGTACCCCATACATCTTCCTCACGAGCACCATCGAATACTGGTGTTGCAACGTGGATACCAAGGTATCTTGCTGCCATACCAAGATGAAGCTCTAATACCTGACCGATATTCATACGAGATGGTACCCCTAATGGGTTCAACATGATATCGATTGGTGTACCGTCTGGTAAATATGGCATATCTTCTTCCGGTAAAATACGGGAGATAACACCTTTGTTACCGTGACGGCCGGCCATCTTGTCACCTTCAGAAATCTTACGTTTTTGAACGATATATGCACGTACAAGTTGGTTTACACCTGGTGGCAATTCATCGCCATCTTCACGGTTAAATACTTTTACGTCTAAGATAATACCGCCACCACCGTGTGGTACACGAAGTGATGTATCACGTACTTCACGTGCTTTCTCACCGAAGATTGCATGTAATAAACGTTCCTCTGCTGTTAATTCTGTTACACCTTTTGGTGTTACTTTACCAACAAGTAGATCTCCGTCTTTTACTTCAGCACCGATGCGAATAATACCACGTTCGTCAAGGTTGCGAAGCGCATCTTCCCCAACGTTCGGGATATCACGTGTAATTTCTTCTGGTCCAAGCTTCGTATCACGAGCTTCTGATTCATATTCTTCAATATGGATCGAAGTGTACACATCGTCTTTTACAAGGCGCTCACTCATAATGATCGCATCCTCGTAGTTATAACCGTCCCATGTCATGAAGCCAACAAGCACGTTACGTCCAAGTGCTAGTTCACCTTTTTCCATAGAAGGACCATCCGCAAGGATTTCACCTTTTACAACTTGATCGCCAACACTTACGATTGGACGTTGGTTATAGCAAGTTCCTTGGTTAGAACGAATGAATTTCAACATTTTGTAGCGATCTAAGTCGCCTTTTACTTTTTGACCGTCAACTTCTACATAACGGCGTACCCAAACTTCACGTGCTTCTACGCGTTCAACAACACCTGGGTGTTTACAGATTACTGCAGCACCTGAGTCTTTTGCTGATACGTACTCCATACCTGTACCTACAATCGGAGATTCCGGATTCATTAACGGAACCGCCTGACGTTGCATGTTCGCACCCATAAGTGCACGGTTGGAGTCATCGTTTTCTAAGAACGGAATACAAGCTGTCGCTGCCGACACTACTTGTTTTGGAGATACATCCATGTAGTCGATGCGTTCTCTATTTGTGACAATGTTTTCACCACGGAAACGAGCTACGATATCTTCATCAAGGAATTCCCCTTCTTCAGATAATTTCATATTCGCTTGGGCTACAACATAGTTATCTTCTTCGTCTGCTGTTAAGTAATCAACATGACCCGTTACACGACCAGTTTCCGGATCAACACGACGGTATGGAGTTTCAATGAAACCAAACTCATTTACTTTCGCGAATGAAGATAATGAGTTGATCAAACCGATGTTTGGTCCCTCTGGTGTTTCAATTGGACACATACGACCATAGTGAGAGTAGTGAACGTCACGTACTTCAAAGCCTGCACGCTCACGTGTTAAACCACCAGGTCCTAATGCTGATAGTCTTCGTTTGTGCGTTAACTCTGCTAATGGGTTTGTTTGGTCCATGAACTGAGATAACTGAGAACTTCCGAAGAACTCTTTAATAGATGCAATAACTGGACGAATGTTAATTAACGCCTGCGGTGTAATTGCATTTGTATCTTGAATCGACATTCTCTCACGAACAACACGTTCCATACGAGAAAGACCGATACGGAATTGGTTTTGTAATAACTCCCCTACAGAACGCAGACGACGATTTCCTAAATGGTCAATATCATCTGTATCTCCTACTTTGTATAGTAGGTTAAAGAAGTAGCTAATAGAAGCAAGGATATCACCTGGTGTGATATGTTTTACGTCACGAGTGATATTTGCATTCCCAATTACGTTGATAGAACGTTCACCATCTGACTCTGGAGCATAAATCTTAATAGATTGCAGCTCAACATCGCCTTCTACCACTCCACCCATTGGTTTCGCTGTTTTGAATCCAATGTTTTTCTCTAAGTAAGGTAAAATGCGATCTAATGTACGACGATCTAAGATTGTTCCTTCAGCCGCTAAAATTTCACCAGTTTCTGGATCCACTAATGTTTCAGCTAAACGTTGGTTAAACAATCTATTTTTAATGTGTAACTTTTTGTTGATCTTGTAGCGGCCTACATTTGCTAAATCGTAGCGCTTTGGATCAAAGAAGCGAGAAACAAGCAAGCTTTTCGCATTTTCTACTGTCGGTGGTTCACCTGGACGTAGACGCTCATAAATTTCAAGCAATGCTTTTTCTGTGCTATCTGTGTTGTCTTTTTCTAGCGTATTGCTTAAGTATTCGTTATCACCTAAAAGCTCGGTGATTTCTTGATCAGAGCCAAACCCTAATGCGCGTAACAAAACAGTTACAGGAAGTTTACGCGTACGGTCAATACGTACATATACAACATCCTTAGCATCTGTTTCATACTCTAACCAAGCTCCGCGGTTTGGAATTACAGTAGCAGTAAAACCACGTTTTCCGTTTTTATCCACTTTGCCACTATAGTATACGCTTGGAGAGCGAACTAACTGGGAAACGATAACACGTTCTGCACCGTTAATTACGAATGTTCCTGTCTCTGTCATGAGTGGGAAATCTCCCATGAACACATCCTGTTCTTTTACTTCACCAGTTTCCTTATTGATTAGACGAACTTTCACACGAAGTGGTGCTGCATACGTCACATCACGCTCTTTACACTCTTCTACAGAGTATTTAGGTTCACCTAAGCTGTAGTCGATAAATTCAAGCGATAGATTTCCCGTAAAGTCTTCAATCGGAGAAATGTCTTGGAACATTTCTCGCAAACCCTCATCAAGAAACCACTGATAAGAAGAGGTTTGAATTTCGATAAGATTTGGTAACTCTAATACTTCACTAATACGGGCATAACTTCTTCGTTGGCGGTGGCGTCCGTATTGAACTAGTTGACCTGTCAACTGCTTCACCCCTCAAATCATGAGTATTATAAATGCACAAAAAAATTTGTGCAAAATCACAAATAAATACAGCTAACGCCATTAGCGTAGCTTTTTCTCTCAAAGATAGATACGTTGAGTCTTTCTACCTGCTCAAAAAAGAAAAATGGCTTCTATAAGAAAACCATCATTCTGTTTCATAATCTGCTGATTTTACTATCTTTTCCAAGAGAAACAAAAATATACATTTTTCTCAACGCAGAAAATCATATATTGGCATTGTATAATGTTAACATAGCCAAAAATAACCGTCAACGTTTTTTTGATTTTATGATATAATATCCTTTTTTCTTTTCTACAACCTCAACTTCAGAAAATGATTCTTCTAGTTTTTTTAGCGCAGATGGTGCTCCTTGTTTCTTTTGAATAACAATCCAAAGCTCCCCACCTGGCACTAGATGATCCACAGCTTTTTCTAAAATTTCATGCACGATATGCTTACCAGCACGAATCGGAGGATTAGATAGAATAGCAGCATACTGTCCGTTCACATTTTCATAGACGCTACTTTGGAAAATATGAACATTTTCAATTTTGTTATTAGCGGCGTTTTCTTCCGCAAGCCCAAGCGCCCTTTCATTCACATCCACCATATGAACGTTACGACCTTGCCACTCTTTCGCTAATGATAAACCGATTGGACCGTATCCACACCCAACATCCAACACATCACCTTGAACATCTGGCATTTGAAACGCTTCAATTAAAAGACGAGAACCAAAGTCTACCTCGTTTTTCGAAAACACCCCATGGTCAGATAAAAAAACAAATCGAGATCCTCGCAATGTATATTCCCATCGTTTACGATCACTTTTGCTCGAAGGGTCGTTAGAAAAATAATGGTCTGCCATATGGCCACCTCTTTTCTTTACAGTTAAAAAAAAAGCCCGCATAAGAGCGAGCTTTTTTTAAGCTTCAAAAGTTAATTACTTAACTTCTACAGCAGCGCCAACTTCTTCAAGTTTAGCTTTCATTTCTTCAGCTTCTTCTTTAGAAGCGCCTTCTTTGATTGCTTTTGGAGTGTTGTCAACTAATTCTTTAGCTTCTTTTAAGCCAAGACCAGTGATTTCACGAACAACTTTGATAACTTTGATTTTTTGAGCTCCAGCACTTTCAAGTACTACGTCAAATTCAGTTTTCTCAGCAGCAGCTTCACCAGCGCCACCAACAACAGCTACAGGAGCAGCAGCAGTTACGCCGAATTCTTCCTCGATAGCTTTTACTAAGTCGTTAAGTTCTAATACAGTCATAGATTTAACTGCTTCAATGATTTGTTCTTTAGTCATTGTAAATATCCTCCCTTAAATAGGTTTGTATTGTTTTATCGATAACACGTAATTATCTTTTAAAAAATTAAGCGCCTTGCTCTTCCTTTTGATCTGCAACTGCTTTAGTAGCAAGTGCAAGGTTACGGATTGGAGCTTGAAGAACGCTAAGAAGCATAGAAAGTAAGCCTTCACGTGATGGAAGAGTAGCGATAGCTTTAACCTCATCAAGTGATACAAGTTTACCTTCGATTACGCCCGCTTTAATTTCTAAAGCTTCATGATCTTTAGCGAAGTCGTTTAATACTTTTGCAGGAGCAACTACATCCTCGTTACTGAACGCGATTGCGTTTGGTCCTGTTAAGAATTCGTTTAACTCAGCCATTTCAACAGATTCTGCAGCACGACGAGTTAAAGAGTTTTTGTAAACTTTGAACTCAACGCCAGCTTCACGTAAGTTTTTACGTAATTCAGTTGCTTCAGCTACTGTTAAACCACGGTAGTCAACAACGATTGTAGATTTACTTTCGCGAAGTTTATCAGCGATTTCAGTTACAACTTGTTGTTTAGTTTCGATTGCTTTGCTCATGTTATTACACCTCCTGTAGATTATATAGAAGATGTACCGAAAGTGCACTAAAAACCTCCATGCCCAGTTGTAGACATGGAGGCATATAGTCACAGAAAAAAATTCCGTTTCGTATATTAACACCTAGGTAGGAAATTAAGCCAAATTGGCACCTACTGTCTACGGTACACTATTTAAATTCACAACATAAATGATTATATTAAAACTTCTTTATGAAGTCAACTTCCAATTTTTACGCGATTGTAGAAACGTCTACACGTACGCCAGGTCCCATTGTAGAAGCAACAGTTGCATTCTTCATGTAAGTACCTTTTGCAGCAGCTGGTTTAGCTTTTACTAGCGTATCAGCAATTGTTTTGAAGTTTTCTACTAATTTAGCATCTTCGAAAGATACTTTACCGATTGGAACGTGGATGTTACCAGCTTTATCAACGCGGTATTCAACTTTACCAGCTTTGATTTCGTTAACAGCTTTAGTTACATCGAAAGTAACTGTTCCAGTTTTAGGGTTTGGCATTAAACCTTTAGGTCCTAATACGCGACCAAGTTTACCAACTTCACCCATCATGTCAGGAGTTGCTACTACTACATCGAAATCGAACCAACCTTGTTGGATTTTACCGATGTAATCAGTATCGCCTACGAAGTCAGCGCCAGCAGCTTCAGCTTCTTTTGCTTTTTCGCCTTTAGCGAATACTAATACACGTTGTACTTTACCAGTACCGTGTGGAAGAACAACTGCGCCACGGATTTGTTGGTCAGCTTTCTTAGGGTCAACACCTAAACGGAATGCAGCTTCTACAGTTGCATCAAATTTAGCTGTGTTTGTTTTCTTTACTAATTCTACTGCTTCTGTTGCAGAGTAAGCAGTTGCACGATCAACAAGCTTTGCAGCTTCTACGTACTTTTTACCTCTTTTAGCCATGTTTATTTCCTCCTTGAATGTGGTTTTAGCGGAATAACCTCCCACGTTTACGCCTTCGTTTCGGGAATCCCCTGAGGATGTGCGCCCATCCATTTATTTAAAAACGATACTCATTTACGATAATAAAGGTTGCGAATTGGAATTCCAGACCCGCAACCTTTTTTACAAAAAAACAAATCGAATTAGTCTTCGATAACGATACCCATACTGCGTGCAGTACCTTCAACCATACGCATTGCAGCTTCTACGCTAGCAGCGTTTAAGTCAGGCATTTTAGTTTCAGCGATTTCGCGTACTTTATCACGCTTAACAGTTGCCACTTTATTACGGTTTGGTTCACCAGAACCAGACTCAATACCAGCTACTTTCTTAAGAAGAACAGCAGCAGGAGGAGTTTTAGTAATGAAAGTGAATGAACGGTCTTCGAATACCGTAATTTCAACAGGAATGATAAGACCAGCTTGATCTGCTGTACGAGCGTTGAACTCTTTACAGAAGCCCATGATGTTAACACCCGCTTGTCCTAATGCTGGACCAACTGGTGGAGCTGGGTTAGCTTTACCTGCAGGAATTTGAAGTTTTACCATTTTAATTACCTTTTTAGCCACGAGACACACCTCCTTAAGTCCGTGATGTGGTCAATTGGGCAGTGATTTGCCCTCCCACTTCTATTTTATCTGTAACGATAAAATCTTTTCAAAAAACGTCTCCGTTACCGAAGACGTACTGACTTAAAAGATATTATCACTTTTTACAGTTCATTTCAAGTTTCATTTTATAATTTTTCAATTTGATGGAAATCGAGCTCGACCGGTGTTTCACGACCAAACATATCTACAAGCACTCTTACTTTTTGTTTTTCCATATCAATCTCTTCGATTGCACCTGTATAATTCGCGAATGGTCCTTCATTAACCCGTACTGTTTCATGAAGTTCAAAGTCGAAATCAACCACTTCATTGTCCATTCCCATATGCTTCATAATGGTAACAACTTCCTCTTCTAACAAAGGAGATGGTTTTGAACCTGATCCAGAAGATCCAACAAAACCTGTTACACCTGGCGTATTACGAACAACATACCAAGAATCATCAGTCATAATTAGTTCAACTAATACATAACCCGGGAATACTTTTCGTTTTGTTAATTTTTCTTTTCCGTTTTTCATTTCTACTTCTACTTCTTCCGGAACAACAACACGGAAAATTTTATCCTGCATTCCCATTGATTCTACACGTTTTTCTAGGTTTGCTTTTACTTTATTTTCATATCCAGAATAAGTATGGACAACATACCAACTTTTTTCCATTCATTTAGGACGAGCGTCCTTCCCTCCCTGACGTACATTTTTTTGCGCAAATGAAAAAACCCGTTCATCGGGCTTTTACACAGTTCGTATAAATAACATTATATCATGGATAAGTGCTTCTTATTCAAGAATTAACCGAATTAAAGAAGAAATACCCATGTCAACTACTGCGAAGAAAACTGCAAAAAAGACAACTGTCGCAATAACAGTAGCTGTTGAACGGAGTAATTCATCTTTCTTAGGCCAACTTACTTTTTTCATTTCGCGACCTACATCGCCGAAAAAGTTCGTCAAACGCATTTACGGGACCTCCAGTTTATTATTTCGATTATTTATTTTGTTTCCTTATGAACTGTATGCATATTGCATGTTTTACAAAATTTCTTTATCTCAAGCCGCTCTACTGAGCTCGTATCTTTCATTGTAGAGTAGTTTCGGTTCTTACACTCTTCACATGAGAGTACAACTTTTTTCCTCATTTGTTACACCAACCTTGTAACATTATGTCCCTAAAAATGTATCATACAATAAAAGACAATGTCAATGACATGCCGCTTACTACCTCACAAAAAGAAAGCAGGAGAATGATTTTACTCCTGCAACATACACTACGAATTTAGAGTTGTATTTTCTCTCATCTCCATATATCGTTCAAGCTTTCTTTTCACGCGCTGTAGAGCATTATCAATAGACTTTACATGCCTATTTAACTGCTCTGAAATTTCCTGATAAGAACGACCATCTAGGTATAAAGAAAGAACTTTTCTTTCTAAATCGCTTAATAATTCAGATATTTTTAGTTCTATGTCGGTATATTCTTCCTGACTAATAATCATCTCTTCAGGATCAGTCACCTTTGCTTCTGAAATAACATCTAATAGCGTACGATCAGATTCCTCATCGTAAATCGGTTTATCCAAAGAAACATACGAATTTAAAGGAATATGCTTTTGTCTCGTTGCTGTCTTAATAGCAGTAATAATTTGACGAGTAATACATAATTCAGCAAATGCTTTAAAAGAAGATAGCTTGTCCTCTTTGTAATCACGAATAGCTTTAAATAAACCGATCATACCTTCTTGAACAATATCTTCCCGATCGGCACCTACTAAAAAATAAGATCTTGATTTTGCACGAACAAAGTTCTTGTACTTGTGAATTAAATACTCAAGAGCATCAATATTACCTTTTCGAACTAACTCAACTATTGCCTCATCCTCTAAATCGCGAAACGTAACGTTGTTGGTACTTACGAAGCCTGTTTCCACTCTGATCCCTCCGACCGCTATTTATTTAGAAATATTATACAGTAAGCGTTTGAAGAGCGTCAATGCTTCAACGCTCTCCTCGCCTTAATTTTTCTAACTTTTCTGTAATATCCTTACTAAATATCGTTCGCATAGCTGGTTGTTTCTCTTTTACCTTTTGCGTTTGATGGCGCACTTGTTGTTCCATCATCTTTACTTCTAACTCCAGCTCACGCGCTGATTTCCGCAGTGCACCTTGTCCAAAAATAACCCACTGCTCTGTATAATCAGAAGTCGCAACATAAATTTGTGTATTAATATTGCGAAGTTCAATCGCAAGCTGTTCGATTTTTTCATCCGCGGTTTGATTTTTTCTTGTGAAAATGACTTCAACACGTGATTGCTTCATCTTCTTCTCAATACCTTGAACCGTATAAGCATCAAATACGATCATCACTCTTGTTCCTGTATACCCCTGATAGTCTGCCATCTTATCGATAAGCGCGTCTCTTGATGCTTGCAAATCTACATCCCGTAATTGTTTTAAATCTCCCCAAGCCCCAATAATGTTGTATCCATCGACGATTAAAATCTCGTTCATTTTTACTCACCAATCTGGTGACGTTTGCGATATACCTCGTACATTAACAGACTAGCAGCTACTGAAGCATTTAAGGATGTAACTTTACCAACCATCGGCAAGTTGATTAAGAAATCACATTTCTCACCAATAATACGGCTCATCCCTTTTCCTTCACTACCAATTACCAATCCAATCGGCATATTACCATCTAAATTACGATAATCCGTTTTCCCTCTTGCATCTGTACCCGCAATCCAAAGACCGCGCTCTTTTAAATCATCAATTGTTCGAGATAAGTTTGTCACGCGAGCAACAGGAATATATTCAATTGCTCCTGTTGAAGCTTTCGCAACTGATGCTGTAAGCCCAACAGCTCTTCTTTTCGGAATAATAATGCCGTGAGCACCTGTTGCATCTGCCGTACGCATAATAGAACCTAAATTATGCGGATCTTCAATTTCATCTAGGATTAAGAAGAACGGATCTTCATTACGCTTAGCAGCTGCTTCAAATAAATCCTCTAATTCTGCATATTGATATGCCGCTACTTGTGCAATTACTCCCTGATGATTCCCTTCAACAAGTTGGTCTAACTTTTTCTTTGGTGCATGTTGCAAAATAATTTTATTTTCTTTCGCTAATGCTAATACAATTTGCACTTGTCCTTTAGCTGCACCTTCTGCAATCCAAATCTTATTAATATCTCTTCCTGATCGTAACGCTTCAATTACAGGGTTACGTCCGATAATATATTCACTACTCATATTGATGCGCCCCCTTCCTTCGCTTCTAAAACATCAATTGCTTTATATACAAGTTCTTCTAATCTTTCGCTATTGTTCAATAAGTAATGGTATCCAAGCAATGCCTCAAAAGCAGTGCTATAGCGATATGTTTGCACATCTGTATTTTTAGGAACAGAACCCGAATTTGCATTACGTCCTCTTCTTAAGACCGCTTCTTCTTCATCTGTCAAAAATGCTGTTTCTAGTAAATGATAAACAACTTTCGCTTGTGCTTTCGCCGAAACAAAGCTTGTCCCTAAACGATGTAATTGGTTAGGACGAACCGTTCCTTTTTGAAGGAGGTGATAGCGGATATATTGTTCATATACCGCATCACCCATATATGCTAACGCTAAGCTGTTTAATTGCTTTGCATCAATCATGTTTATCCTCTTTTCCATCTTGTACCTTGAGCGGTATCTTCTAAAATAATATTACGCTCTTTTAAATCATCACGAATTTGATCAGACAGTGCAAAATCGCGGTTTTGACGAGCCTCAATACGTTTTTGAATTAATGCTTCAATCTCTTCATCAAGCAATTCTTCTTTTGTTAACTCTAATCCTAAAATACCAAATAACGTTTCGAACTGTTTTACATACGCCTCAATTACAGCTTTTGATGTATGTTCTTCCAATAGATATTGATTTGCATGATTTGCTAAATTATACAATTCAGTTATTGCATTTGCTGTATTAAAATCATCGTTCATTGCTTCTTCAAACGTTAACTGGAATTTCTCTATTTCAACTAACCATTTTTCATTATGGTCTGTTAAATCTGTGCTACTTTCCATACGGTGCTTTAAGTTACCATATGCTGTTTTAATTCGCTCTAATCCATTATTTGTACTGTGTAATAACTCTTCACTAAAGTTGATTGGATGACGATAATGTACAGATAGCATAAAGAAACGAATTAACTGCGGGTCGTATTGCTTAATAATGTCATGAACTAAAATGAAGTTCCCTAATGATTTAGACATTTTTTCATTGTTAATATTAATATATCCATTATGCATCCAGTAACGTGCAAATGTTTTTCCCGTCAACGCTTCTGATTGTGCAATCTCATTTTCATGGTGTGGGAACGCTAAATCTTGACCACCAGCATGAATATCGATTGTATCACCTAAATATTTTCTTGCCATCGCAGAGCATTCAATGTGCCATCCCGGACGACCTTTCCCCCAAGGGCTCTCCCAGAAGATTTCTCCTTCTTTCGCAGCTTTCCATAATGCAAAGTCAAGTGGATCTTGTTTCTTTTCTCCAACTTCAATACGTGCACCATGACGTAAATCTGCAATTGGTTGATGAGACAATTTGCCGTAACCTTCAAATTCTTTCGTTTTGTAATAAACATCGCCTTCAGATTCATATGCATATCCTTTTTTCACAAGTTCCTCAATAAATTCAATAATGATATCCATATTTTCTGTTACACGAGGATGAACCGTAGCGTGTTTGCAACCTAATGCAGTTACATCTTCAAAGTACGCTTCAACAAAGCGATCTGCAATTGTTGGAACGTCCTCTCCTAGTTCATTTGCTGCTTTAATTAATTTATCATCTACATCTGTAAAGTTAGAAACATATTGTACATCATACCCTTTGTACTCTAAGTAGCGGCGCACTGTATCAAATACCATAGGTGGTCTTGCATTTCCAATATGAATATAGTTGTATACTGTCGGTCCGCATACATACATCTTCACTTTATTTTCTTCTAAAGGAACAAACTCTTCTTTCTCACGCGTTAACGTATTATAAATGTGAATAGTCATTTTCATCCTTCCTTTCCACTTTCACTTCAAGTTGCTTTTTTAATTTCTCGAGTTCAGCTTCCATTACTTTCAATTTATCGAAAATCGGATCCGGAAGATCTGAATGATTTAATTCCTGGCCTATCTTTACTCCATTCTGAATTACGACACGACCAGGTATACCTACAACTGTCGAATGTGCAGGAACTTCTTTCAACACAACAGACCCTGCACCAATTTTAGAATTCTCTCCAACTGTAATAGATCCGAGTACTTTTGCACCAGTTGCAATCAGTACATTATCTTGAATTGTTGGATGCCTTTTTCCTTTTTCTTTCCCTGTACCCCCTAATGTAACTCCTTGATAAATTGTTACATTGTCTCCAATTTCACATGTCTCCCCAATGACAACTCCCATACCGTGATCAATGAAAAAGCGGCGACCAATTGTGGCTCCTGGATGAATCTCAATCCCAGTAAAAAAACGACTAACTTGTGAAATCCAACGTGCAAGGAAGAAAAAATTCCGCTTATAAAAAGCATGTGCAATTCGGTGTGCCCAAACTGCATGTAATCCAGAGTAAGTTAAAATGACTTCGAAATAACTTCGTGCCGCTGGATCTTGTTCAAAAACGACTTCAATATCTTCTCGAAGCCTCTTAAACATCGATGTCCCCTCCCCTTTATGGGCTACTTTTCCGAGTGAACCGATTTACCACGAATTCCCTTACTTGTTATCTAGTCTTTATCCATCTCTACAACAACTTATACCATACCTATTTACATGGTATAAAAAAGACGCCTCTGTCAAATTGACAGAGACGCCTTATAAGCGCGGTTCCACTCTGTTTAAGCTAAAATATAACCTCAAACTCATCCATGATAACGGTTTATACCGCTCCTGCTTACTTACGTTTCCCGAAACTATTCGTTGTTCAGCAGAAGACTCGAAGGGGCATTTCAAAAATCCGCTTATAAACCACTTCCAGCCAAAAGGTGGTTCTCTCTGTAAAAAGCCTGATTGTCTACTTCTCCTTCTCGTCGCTTTTCCATATTAGGTTTTAATGTATTCTTATTATATTTCTAAATTCGTCAAATGTTAACCAATTACTTTAAGAATACGGTTTAAAACTTTTTCTTTCCCAAGAAGTGCAATTGCATTTGGAAGTTCTGGACCATGTGTTTGACCAGTAGTCGCAACACGAATTGGCATAAATAAGTTTTTACCTTTATGTCCTGTTTCTTTTTGGACCGCTTTAATAGCCTTCTTAATCGCCGCTGGCTCCATTTCATCTAAAGCTTCTAATTCCGCAGCGAAAGCACGAAGTACTTCAGGTACTTGTTCGCCTTTCAACACTTCTTGTCCTTCTTCCTCATAATCTACATGATCTTTAAAGAACATCTCAGACAGCTCTACAATTTCAGCACCAAAACTCATTTGCTCATGATATAAAGCAATTACATCACGAATCCAAGCTTGCTCTTGCTCACTTAAGTTTTCACTTACGCGACCAGCTTTTACTAAATGAGGTAAACTTAATGCAACAACAGTATCTAAATCTTGCTTTTTCATGTACTGGTTGTTCATCCATTTTAGTTTCTGAGAATCAAATAATGCAGGTGATTTTGATAAACGAGCTGCATCAAACATTTCAATAAATTCATCTTTAGAGAAGATTTCCTCTTCACCAACCGGTGACCAACCTAACAATGCGATAAAGTTAAAGATTGCTTCTGGAAGATATCCCAGCTCTTTATATTGCTCAATAAATTGAATAATAGATTCATCGCGTTTACTTAACTTTTTACGACTTTCATTTACAATTAAAGTCATATGACCGAACTGAGGGACATCCCAACCGAAAGCTTCATAGATCATCATTTGCTTTGGTGTGTTAGAAATATGGTCATCACCACGAAGTACGTGTGTAATCTCCATTAAATGATCGTCTACTGCTACCGCAAAATTATAAGTTGGAATTCCATCTTTTTTCACGATAACGAAATCACCAAAGTCATTTGAGTGGAAAGCAACTTCATCTTTTACGATATCCTTAAATGTGTAGTCGCGGTCAGCTGGTACACGGAAACGAATACTTGGAATACGACCTTCTGCTTCAAATTGTTTAATTTGTTCTTCTGTTAAATCACGGTGATTACCTGCATAACGAGGTGTTTCACCACGAGCAATTTGTCCTTCACGCTCTGCTTCCAATTCTTCTTCTGTCATATAGCATTTATAAGCCAAACCACGCTCTAGTAAATCTTCATATAACTTTTTATAAATATCTAAACGTTCTGTTTGACGATATGGTCCATATTCACCACCAACATCAACACCTTCATCCCAGTCCATACCGAGCCATTTCAAGTATTTTAATTGGCTTTCTTCACCGCCAGCAACATTACGTTTTACATCAGTATCCTCAATACGAATGATAAACTTGCCATCTTGATGACGAGCAAATAAATAATTAAATAATGCCGTACGCGCATTTCCGATATGTAAGTGTCCTGTTGGACTTGGCGCATAGCGCACTCTCACTTGCTTTTCCATAATTGGTACACCTTCCATTCCTAATGTCAACACATTCTATAATTGTACACCAAAAAAATATGATTATCCATCTTACGAATTAAAAACAACTATTTTTTCTGTAATAGTACAACTGCTTGAGAAGCAATCCCTTCTTCTCTTCCTGTGAATCCTAATTTTTCAGTTGTTGTCGCCTTCACATTAACATTGTCTATAGAAGTTTCTAACAATTCACTAATACGCTTCCGCATACTTTCAATATATGGTGCCATTTTTGGCTTCTGAGCGATAATTGTACAATCTAAATTACCTAATTCATACCCTTGCTCACGCACAAACTCCCAAACCTTTTGCAATAACACAGCTGAATCTGCATCTTTAAAAGCAGGATCTGTATCTGGGAAATGTTTCCCAATATCACCTGCAGCAATTGCTCCTAAACATGCATCAGCAATTGTATGTAAAAGTACATCTGCATCTGAGTGACCTAATAATCCTTTTTCATGAGGAATCGTAATTCCACCGATAATTAACGGTCTACCTTCTGCAAATTCGTGTACATCAAAGCCTTGTCCAATTCGAAACATTTTACATCCTCCTCAAACTAAACTACTGAAATTCATGACCATATGTCGATGAATCTATTAAGAAAAGCCCGGTAGCTACCGAGCTTTTCTTAATATTATACCATCACTATCGTTCCTTCTGAACACGCAAGAAACTTTCAGCAATTAATAAATCTTCTGGAGTTGTCACTTTAATATTGTAATAACTCCCCTCTACTACGCCTACTTCTTTTCCTATGCGTTCTACAAGACTTGCATCGTCGGTACCAAGAAAACATCCTTGCTTTGCACTTTGATGCGCTTCTAGTAAAAGTGGAACAGCAAATCCTTGTGGTGTTTGAACTGCTCTAAGCTGAGAACGGTCAACCGTTTCAACAACGCTATCTTGTTCTACTCTCTTTACTGTATCCTTAACAGGCACTGCACAAATGGAAGCACCTTTCTCTTTTGCCTCAGTCAATACATCATGAATCATTTGTTCTGTTACAAACGGACGTGCTCCATCATGAACAAGAACATATTTGACTTCTTCTACATATTGAAGTGCATTATACACACTATCTTGTCTTTCAGCCCCGCCTTGAATAAACTGTACGCGTTTCTGAATCGGATATTTCTGCATTAGCTCTTCAAAATAAGGGCGTTCTTCTTTATTAATTGCCATAATAATATTTTTACATGCCTCATCTTTTTCAAAGGCACGTAATGTATGCACAATAATAGGCACTTCATTAATAAGCAAAAATAATTTATTTTTACCAGCACCCATTCGCTTTCCTTGGCCCGCAGCCGGAATAATTAATGTATACATGCTAATAATCCTCTACTTATAATGCTTTTTCTAATAACTTACGCTTTGCAAAAATCATTCGACCAGCAGATGTTTGTAGTACACTCGTAACGAGTACATCAAGTTGTGAACCAACATATTCTCGTCCATCTTCTACTACAATCATTGTACCATCATCTAAATAAGCAACACCTTGATTTTGTTCTTTTCCATCTTTAACAACATAAACGCTTAGTTCTTCACCTGGAAGTACAACCGGTTTGATTGCATTTGCTAAATCATTAATGTTCAGAACGGTTACTCCTTGTAGTTCAGAAACTTTATTTAAATTAAAATCATTTGTGACAACAGTACCACCAGTTATCTTCGCTAACTTCACAAGTTTGCTATCCACTTCTTGAATGTCTTCGAAATCACCTTCATAAATCTCTACTGGAATTGGCATCTCTTTTTGAATACGATTTAAGATATCTAATCCTCTACGTCCTCGATTACGCTTTAATGCATCAGAAGAATCGGCAATATGTTGTAACTCTTCTAATACAAATTGAGGAATCACAATTGTTCCTTCTAGAAACTTTGTTTGACAAATATCCGCAATACGTCCATCGATAATTACACTTGTATCAAGAATTTTCCAATGAGAAGAAGATTCTTCGACTCCTGTTTCTGCTTCAGCCTCTTCATTCCCACTATTGTTATTTTTCTTCTTACCACCGCGCTGTGGTAATGTAAATAACCCTAACAATTCATTTCTCTTTTTAAATCCTACTTGGAATCCTAAGTAACCAAGTAAAAGTGTAAAGAAGATTTGTAATACAGTGCTAATGACCGGGATTGTAAATTCCCGAATTGGTATCAAAATTAAATATGCAACAATAAGACCCGAAATTAATCCAAGCGTACCAAATAAAACATCTGTTACAGGCGCCTTTACAAGGGCTTCTTCAATATGTTTAATAAGCTGAACAATATAATCTACGAGCCAAAATGTTGTTAAAAATAAAATAATTGCACCAATAATTGCACGAACATATGAACCTTCAAGCAAAGGTACTGCACCAATGTCCAATACATTAATAACTTTCGGGATTAAATAAATCCCGAGCGCCCCTCCAATTACTAAAAAGAAGAGCTGTACGATCCGTCTTAACATCCAACCACCTCCTACTCATTATTAACCATTGTTTTGCTAATCAAAACGCCGAATGCAAAAGCGGACGTGTCTTTTCATAAATTGTTTTATTTACCAATATAACATATCATATACCAAAAATGTGTTAGTGTCGTTATATTATGGAATCAATGTAATATTCTTAATTGTGTCTACTCATATACAAATGCTCTTGTATTCGTTTTAAACCTTCTCGTATTTTTTTCGCCCGAACTTCTCCAATTCCTTCTACATCATCTAACTCATTAATACTCGCACGACAAACACCTTGCAATGTTTTAAATCGATTGATCAAGTTTTCAATAATAAGAGGTGGTACCCTAGAAATTTTACTTGTAATCCTATATCCTCTCGGTGTAACACTTTCCTCTAAACTCATTTGCCCCGGGTAACCAAGTAATTTCACTAAATCACTATCTTCTAAAAGCTGCGCGTTTGCAAGTTCCTGTAATTTTTTTAAAATTTGATAGTGATCCTGCGTCTTTTCTTGATAATAGTCTTTAATTAATAGTGCTGCTTCTGCTTCTAAATCTGCCAATAGCTCCGTAAGCTGCAAACGAATAAGTCTGCCTTCTGTTCCTAATTCATGAATATAACTTAGAATTTCATTCTTAATACGGAGTACCATCTCAACGCTATGTAGGACATGGACTACTTCAGACATTGTAACAACTTCCTCAAATTCTAGAATACCCAAGTTCGTAATACCATCATTCCATACTGCCTTATATTTTTCTAAAGTTTGAATAGCCTGATTTGCCTTTGTTAAAATAACACCTATATCTTTTAATGTATAACGTAAACTTCCCTGATATAGCGTAATTACGTTACGTCTTTGTGAAATAGCAACTACAAGACTTCCTGTTTGCTTCGCTACGCGCTCTGCTGTACGATGGCGCATCCCTGTTTCAATAGAATCAATAGATGACTCGGGAACCAGTTGTGCATTTGCAATCAAAATTTTACTTCCTGTCTCATTTAAAATAAGAGCTCCATCCATTTTTGCTAATTCGTATAAACTAGCGGGAGAGAATGCACAATTAATGTGAAATCCTCCATCAACAATGCTTTTAATCTGATCATTATATCCAAGGACAATTAAACCACCTGTTTGCGCGCGAAGTACATTATCAATACCTTCTCGCAAAGGTGTCCCTGGTGCAACAAGCTGTAAAATATTAATCATACTTTTTTTGACACGTTGCTTGTTTTCTTCCATAGCCTAGCCTCCTAATGTCAAACGAAGCGCCTCTCCTAAATTAGAAACACCAACTACTTCAATCCCATCCGGAATTGTCCACCCCCCTAAATTTTTTCGTGGGATAATGGCACGTTGAAACCCTAGTTTAGCCGCTTCTTGTACTCGTTGTTCAATTCTCGATACCCTTCTTATTTCGCCAGTTAATCCAACTTCTCCTATTACCGCATCGGTTGGTGCAGTTGACTTATCTCGAAAACTCGATGCAATACTTAAAGCGACCGCCAAATCAATCGCTGGTTCATCCAATCTCAACCCTCCAGCAACCTTTAAATACGCATCTTGGTTTTGTAATAATAAACCTGCTCTTTTTTCTAGTACCGCCATAATAAGCGATACACGATTATGATCAATCCCTGTAGCCATTCTTCTTGGATTTCCAAAACTAGTAGGAGAAATTAATGCTTGTATTTCTACTAAAACTGGCCTTGTCCCTTCCATGGAAGCAACAACTGTAGAACCAGCAACTCCAACTGGTCTTTCTTCTAGAAAAATTTCTGAAGGATTTAATACTTCTGCAAGACCTAATTCCTTCATTTCAAATATACCCATCTCATTTGTAGAACCAAAACGATTTTTAACCGCCCGCAATATACGATATGTGTGATGACGGTCTCCTTCAAAATAAAGAACCGCATCCACCATATGTTCTAACATACGTGGTCCTGCAATCGCGCCTTCTTTGGTCACATGCCCTACGATAAAAATCGGGATTCCTTTCGTTTTTGCAAGTTTCATCAGTTCTGCTGTACATTCACGTACTTGTGAAACACTTCCTGGCGCTGAAGTTACTTCTGGTAAATAAATAGTTTGAATGGAATCAATGACAACAAAGGAAGGATTCATTTCGTCGATATGTGCTGCAATTCTCTGTAAATCTGTTTCTGAAACAACAAATAAGTTATTTCCATTTACATGTAGACGGTCTGCACGAAGTTTAATTTGTTTTGCTGATTCTTCACCAGATATATACAATACATCATACGCAGAATCTGCTAATTGCGATGATATTTGTAGTAATAGAGTTGATTTCCCAATTCCAGGGTCTCCTCCAATAAGTACGAGAGAACCATCAACAATTCCTCCACCGAGCACACGATTAAATTCTTGAAATTTCGTTTCAATGCGTGCCTCTGACTTTGTTTCTACCTCTGTAAGACGCCTTGGCTTCGTTACTTCCGTTTGAATCGCATTTGCATAGTTGATACGACGGGAGGATACAACTTGTTCCATCTCTTCAACAAGCGTATTCCATTGCCCACATCCAGGACACTTCCCCATATATTTCGGTGACTGATAACCACATTCTTGACATATAAATTTCGTTTTCTTTTTAGCCATCTTGTTTTTTACTTCACTTCACTTTCATATGTAAACATATATCCTTCTTGTACAAGAAAGAGGGCTATTATTTAGCCCTCTTCGTTTGTCTATACTTATTTTACCTTTTCTGCACTACGAATGACAAATGATTCTCCTTCAGCATCGAAGACAACTTTTTGACCTTTCTCAATTGCTCCTTTTAGAAGCTCTTCTGATAATCGATCTTCCACATGTTTTTGAATTGCTCGGCGTAGTGGCCGAGCACCATACTCACGATCAAATCCTTGATCAGCAATCGCTTCAATCGCTGCGCTTGTTAACTCTAATTCAATTTCTTGTTCTTTTAAACGGCTCACTAATTGATTCACCATGAGCGTTACAATTTCCTGAATATGTTTTTTCTCAAGCATATGGAACACAATGATTTCATCGATACGGTTTAAGAATTCTGGACGAAATGCTTTTTTCAATTCATCCATTACTTTACCCTTCATATCCGAATAATCACGGCTCTCATCTTGTACGTTAAAACCAAGATGTTTATTACGTTTTAATGCCTCAGCACCAACGTTAGAAGTCATAATAACAATTGTATTACGGAAATCCACTGTGCGTCCTTTAGAATCTGTTAAACGGCCATCTTCTAACACCTGCAGTAAGATGTTAAATACATCTGGATGTGCCTTCTCTACTTCATCTAATAGAACGACGGAATATGGTTTACGACGAACCTTTTCCGTCAATTGACCGCCCTCTTCGTACCCAACATACCCTGGAGGAGATCCAACTAAGCGAGAAGTAGAATGTTTCTCCATGTACTCAGACATATCAATCCGAATCATCGCATCTTCATCACCAAACATGGATTCCGCCAGCGCTCTTGCTAATTCGGTTTTACCTACCCCAGTAGGTCCTAAGAAAATAAATGAACCAATTGGACGTTTTGGATCTTTTAAACCTGCTCGTGCACGGCGCACCGCTTTCGCTACCGCAACAACAGCTTCATCTTGACCAATTACACGGTCATGTAAAATGGATTCTAGATTCAATAATTTGTTTGTTTCTGTTTGTGCAAGTTTAGAAACTGGGATACGCGTCCACGTAGAAACAACATTTGCAATATCCTCTACTGTTACTTCAGAGTTTTCTTTTCCTTGCTGCTCTTTCCACTGACGTTTTGTATCTTCTAACTTTTCACGTAAACGTTGTTCCATATCGCGTAAAGAAGCTGCCTTTTCAAACTCTTGGCTCTGTACAGCCGCATCTTTTTCTTTTCGAATTTCTTCAAGCTTCACTTCAAGTTCTTTTAAATTTGGTGGTGTTGTATAAGAACGTAAGCGTACTTTTGAAGCTGCTTCATCGATTAAGTCAATTGCTTTATCAGGTAAAAACCGATCTGTAATATAACGATCTGAAAGTTTTACAGATGCATCAATTGCATCATCCGTAATGGAAACACGATGATGCGCTTCGTAACGGTCACGTAATCCTTTTAAAATTTGAATTGATTCTTCTAAGCTTGGTTCATCAACATGAATTGGTTGGAAACGTCTTTCTAGTGCTGCATCTTTTTCAATGTATTTACGATACTCATCTAACGTTGTCGCTCCAATGCATTGCAATTCACCACGTGCTAATGATGGTTTTAAAATATTGGATGCGTCAATCGCACCTTCTGCACCACCTGCACCAATTAATGTATGAAGTTCGTCAATAAACAAGATAATATTACCCGCTTGTCGAATTTCATCCATCACTTTCTTTAAGCGGTCTTCAAATTCACCACGATACTTCGTACCAGCAACAACTGTACCCATATCTAACGTCATAACACGCTTATCACGTAATGTTTCTGGAACTTCATTATTTACAATTTGCTGTGCTAGGCCCTCAGCTATTGCCGTTTTACCTACCCCAGGTTCTCCGATCAATACTGGGTTATTCTTAGTTCTGCGGCTCAGTACTTCAATAACACGTTGAATCTCTTTACTACGGCCAATAACAGGATCTAGGCGCCCTTCACGTGCCACAACCGTTAAATCACGTGCTAGACTATCAAGCGTTGGTGTATTTGCATTTGCTGATGCACCACCTTGATGACCTGATGTAGCTTCATTGCTTCCAAGGAGCTGTAATACTTGCTGTCTTGCTTTATTTAAACTTACGCCTAAGTTATTTAATACTCGCGCCGCAACGCCTTCACCTTCACGAATCAATCCTAATAAAATATGTTCTGTTCCGACATAAGAATGACCAAGTTTACGTGCCTCATCCATTGATAATTCAATTACTTTTTTTGCACGCGGTGTATAATGAACCGTTTGAGACATCTCTGTTCCACGACCAATCAATGCCTCTACCTCTTTTTGTACCTTCTCTGGGCTTAATCCAAGGGCGATTAACGCTTTAGCTGCAATTCCTTCACCTTCGCGTACAAGCCCAAGTAAAATATGTTCTGTTCCAATATTATTATGCCCAATGCGAATTGCCTCTTCTTGAGATAAAGCTAATACTTTCTGTGCTCGTTCTGTAAATCTTCCAAACATCATAGAAATCGCCTCCTACTTGCGCTCAATTTTGTTCAATTCGTAGTCGTTCACGTATTAATGTTGCTCTTCGATAATCCCTTTCTTCTGGACTCAAAGGGCCACCCGCGTATTGCTGTAAAATTCCAGGCTGAGTTAGTACCATCAACTCGGTTAAAATATTTCTTGATATATTTTTTATATAACCAAGATCAATGCCTAGCCGCATATCTGACAGACAAGTAGCCGCCTCTGCCGATTGAATTAATCGACTATTGGCCAGTATACCGTAAGAACGATATACTCGGTCTTCAAGTTCAATACTTGAATTTTTCATAATCAATTCTCGAGCTACTCTTTCTTGTTGTATAAGCTGATGAACGACACTCTCTAAGTCTGCTAGAATATCTTCTTCTGATTTTCCTAATGTCATTTGATTAGAAATTTGAAATATATTACCTAAGGCTTCGCTACCTTCACCGTATATTCCTCTTACGACTAAACCCAATTGTTGAATTGCTTGTATAATACGACTCATTCGTTTCGTCAAAACAAGTGCTGGTAAATGTATCATCACCGAAGCCCGTAACCCCGTTCCAACATTTGTGGGGCAACTTGTCATATAGCCAAGCGCTTCATCAAAAGCATATTCAACTGCTTCTTCAATCCAATTATCCATTTTGTTTGCGCATTGTAGCGCCTCTGATAATTGCAATCCTGAGAGCAAACATTGAATTCGCACATGATCTTCTTCATTAAGCATCACACTTATATGTTCATCTTCTGATAGTAAACAAGCACCAAATTCTGTTCCAGCAAGATTAGGACTGATTAAATGTTTTTCTACTAAAACTCTTCGCTGAAGTGGATTTAGTTCGTTCATCTTTAACAGTTCAAAGCTCCCAAAAGATTTCACTTTCCGATTTGCCAGTTTCTTTTGAAATAAATTAGTAATCTGCTTGGCTTCTTCGTTTGTCTGCATAGTAGGGAAATGATAATCTTTTAAATTACGAGCCAAGCGAATGCGACTACTTAAAACAATATCAGAATCAGGGCCATCTCCCTTCATCCATGGACTAATTGCTTCATTCATAATACGATCTAGTGACATAGAATTATTCCCCCTTTCTATGTCCACTAAGTTGATTTATAATACTTCGAATTTGATCACGAATTTGAGCTGCTTCCTCAAATTCCTCTTTCTGTACACATTGCTTTAATTTTAATTTTAGTTCATCTAATTCTTTCTTTAGATGAATATTTCCTCCCATACGCTCTGGAATTTTTCCACAATGTTGTGTATAACCACCATGAAGCCGCTTCAACATGGGCTTTAGTTGTTCCTTAAATGTCTCATAACACGAAGCGCATCCAAAGCGTCCCACTTTTGCAAACTGTTCATATGTCATATTGCAAGTTGAACACCGTAACACCCTTGTATCTAAAAAATTATCCTCTTGGTTTTCAAACATTGATGATTCTCCATGTAGCAATCCAGCTAGTAAGTCATGAAAGGAAAAACTAGGTTGTGGTGATTGAAAGAAAGACGTATAGCCATTTTGTTCTGCACATTGCTCACAAAGATGAACTTCCGTCTTTTGTCCGTTTATTACTTTTGTATAATGTAAAGCTGCTGGTCTTACATTGCAATTTTGACAAGTCATCTTATATCCCCACCTTCACAATAGGAACAATCTACTTCATGATACTTTTTATACGTGACTAGATTATTTTGTTCACTTAATCTCGCCTATAAAAAGCCTCACGATAAAATGATATACCGCTAAAAACATTTTTAACAAAAGCTGTATTTATTTATATTTCAGTGTCCTCAACATTGCGCATAATATTCGAGCCCTAAGTTGATCCCGCGAAGGTAAATCCATTAATAATACGGATCGATCTAATACGCTCAGCATAAGTTTTGCTTCCCGATTTGTCACAATATCTTCTTCTACTAATCGTATGATGATACTCTCCGCATTTCCCTGCGCAATGCTATGCTCAATCATATGAAGCATTTGATCAATAATGTCTACATCGTCATGCAATTTGACTTTGATAATGCGAATGTAACCACCGCCGCCTCGTTTACTTTCAACGACAAACCCTCTTTCTAACGTAAAGCGAGTATTGATTACATAATTAATTTGAGATGGGACACAATCAAATCGGTCCGCAATCTCATTTCTCTTAATCTCAATCACATTATTATTGCTTAAGTCAATAACTTGCTTTAGATATTGCTCAATGATATCAGATATATTTCTCATTTATCCGCCACCTTTATTGACTTTGACTATCTTTGACTTTAATTATATACGTATTAAAGAAATTTGCAACTCTTTTGCTTCTTCACTATCCTAGCCAAAATTTTAGTTCTTTAATCACTGAGTTCACATTTTATATAACAAGATAAATTTCCCAGTTTCATTACATAGTAATACAAAAAAAGCACGAGTCAATTGACTCGTGCTTTTTTTGCTTGGCGACGTCCTACTCTCACAGGGACAAGGTCCCAACTACCATCGGCGCTAGAGAGCTTAACTTCCGTGTTCGGTATGGGAACGGGTGTGACCTCTCTGCCATCATCACCAAACTATTGAAGGTATATTCCTTCAAAACTAGATAACATTTGCATTCATATTATATGGTTAAGTCCTCGATCTATTAGTATTCGTCAGCTCCACATGTCACCATGCTTCCACCTCGAACCTATCAACCTGATCATCTTTCAGGGATCTTACTAGCTTACGCTATGGGAAATCTCATCTTGAGGGGGGCTTCATGCTTAGATGCTTTCAGCACTTATCCCTTCC